>NZ_JBEYFY010000015.1:0-154876 GCF_040703595.1 Streptomyces sp. NPDC007084 | reverse complement strand
GTCGGCGGCCCGGGCCGCCGGTGCCGCGCCGAGCAGCAGCAGGGCCGTCAGACCCAGCACGCGGGCGGCGGGAAGTGCGTGGCGCATGCGGCGGCTCCAGGTCGTCGTGCGGGCGGGTCAGCGGCGTACCGCCTGATGCCTGCGGGTCAGCCACAGCACGCCGGCCGCGCCCGTGAGCAGGACGGTGCCGCCGAGCGTGCCGAGGGCGATCGCGGAGTCCGCGGGACCGGTCTGCGGAAGCCGCCCGCCGGAGTCCGAACCGCTCTGGCTGCCGCCCGAAGCGCCCGACGAACCCGAGCCCGAGCCGGAGGACGAACTCCCGCCCGCCGCCGTCACGTCGAGGGTCAGCGAGGGCTTCGGGCCGTTGGAAGGCGAGCACGTGGTCGTGGTGCCGAGGGCCTTGATGGTGAGCACGCCCGCGGTGAAGGTGACCTTGCCGGACTTCCTCGGCGTGTACGTGCCGCTCAAGTCGCTGATTTTGATGGGGGTGTTGGCCGGGATCGCCGCCGCGTTGGCCGGTCCGGTGACGGCGACGGTGCCGCTGTCGGCGCCGCCGACCGTGATGACGGCGCTCGGCGTCATGGCGCCCTTGCCGAGCTCGACCGGGCTGGAGGAGACGCCCTTCTGCCAGGACATGGTGAGCCGGTAGCCGCCGCCGCTCCGGACGCTCCTGATGTCGATGGGCGACACGGCGCTCTTGTCGCCGATCGGCGTCTTGCACTGGTAGTTGACGTTCACCACGTCGGCCCGCGCCGCCGGGGCGGCCAGCAGCACCGCCGAGCCGGCCAGGGCCGCGGCGCACGCGAGCGCGGCGGTTCGTTTCTGGTACGTCCGGTACGACACGGGCCTGCCCCTCAATCCTGACGTCGCCCCCGACGGGACGCGCGGCGCGATTTCCTGACGGAACATCAGATCGGCCGTCAAGGTACGCCCGGGGACTTGTGGAGGGAAGACAAAGTGCGCGCCGGATCCCTGGGGACCGGGCGCGCACAGTGACGTACGGGAAGAGGGCCGGGCGGAGTACGAGGGGGATGCCCGCGTCAGGCGGGCGCCCCCAGCTCCGCCCAGACGGTCTTGCCGGTGACTCCGGGGGCGCGGACGACCCCCCAGTCCAGACAGAGCCGCTGCACGATGAACATGCCGTGTCCGCCGGGGCGGCCGGCGCGGTGCGGGGTGCGCGGCGAGGGCTGGCCGGCGCCGCGGTCGGAGACCTCGACGCGCAGCACCTTGTTGTCGACGGAGATCCGCAGTTCGTCCGGGCCCTCGGCGTGCAGACAGGCGTTGGTGACCAGCTCGGAGACGACCAGCAGGACGTCCTCGGCGGCGGCCCGCCGGTCGGCGCCCCCGGCGGGCAGCCAGCCCCAGGCGTACAGCGCCTGGCGGGCGAAGTCGCGGGCGAGGGGCACGACACCGCTCTCACCCTCGAAGCTCAGTCTGCGGGCCTGGCGGCCCGGCGGGGCGAGGACCGCGCCGTCCGGAGAGGCGCCGTCGCCGGGCGGTCCGCCGTCCACGGGCGCCGTGTCGTCCACGGACGCCCCGGAAGCGCCGCCGTCGCCCGACTCGGGGCCGCGGTCGCCCGGCGAGTAAGGCCGGGTGGTGCTCATCAGCGCTTCACCTCACCGATTCACCGGTTCACAGTTCAAGACTCAGTACGCAGTACTCAGTACGGATGGATCAACGGCTTTCGCCGCTTGTGGATCGGACGACGTGTGCCGCACCGGAGCCGGCCCACCCGCTGCCGACACATCCAGGATGTCTCCTGCCCGACGGAACCGTCCGAACACCCACGTATTCGGCACGGAAACTGTGACGCGGGTAACGCGGCGCTCACGCCGGGGCGACGGGGACATGACGGCGGCATGCCGGCGCACCGCCCGGTCAGTCGGCGAGAGCCGCTTCGAGTGTGTCGTGCACGGTGAAGACGGCCTCCGCCCCGGTGATCTCGAAGACCCGGGCGACCACCGGCTGCATCGCCGCCAGATGGACACCGCCGCCCGCGGCCTCGGCCTTCAGCCGGGCACCGAGCAGCACGTTCAGTCCGGTGGAGTCACAGAACTCCAGGCGCGAACAGTCAACGACAAGCCGCGAGTACCCCTTTTCGAGGCACCCTTCGAGTGGCTCACGCAACAAATCGGCCGTGTGGTGATCCAACTCACCCGCGGGGGTCACGACGGCACTAGTGCCCTCTTCCCGCACCTCGACAAGAAGCCGGCCAGACTGTGCGCTGCCGACCGTCCCGCGGTCCATGCCGTCTCTCTCCCGAGCGTCGCGACTGCTGATGTACGCACTCGAACACTACGCCTTCTCTACGTCACCTGACACCCGAACAACCGCCCGCAAACGGACATTTCACCACAGAACGCACTTGCGACAAGTTCACAAAAGCGGGTAGGGCTAGTAGCGACACCTATCCGACCCGGCCGGCTTTGGAGGCGCCGCACACCGCAGTGCACGTATTGGCATCGGCGGCCATATGCCGAGAACGATGGAGGACACCATGTCACCCCGGCTCGACGGATCGCAGACCCAGACAGCGACGTCGACAACCAGTCCGGCCGGCCCGGAGCACCCAGGCGACCCCGCGAACGACGGAGTCGACGGGCTCGCGGGACTACCGGCGATCCCCCCGTACAGCGAGGTGGGGCCGGTGGACGCACGGGCCCTGTCCAAGACGCTCTTCGAGCGCCTCGAATCCCTCGAAGAGGGCACGTACGACTACGCGTACGTCCGCAACACCCTGGTCGAACTGAACCTCGCGCTGGTGAAGTTCGCCGCCTCCCGCTTCCGCTCCCGCAGCGAGCCGATGGAGGACATCATCCAGGTCGGCACGATCGGCCTGATCAAGGCGATCGACCGGTTCGAGCTGAGCCGTGGGGTCGAGTTCCCCACCTTCGCCATGCCAACCATCATCGGCGAGATCAAGCGGTTCTTCCGTGACACCTCCTGGTCGGTGCGGGTACCCCGCCGGCTCCAGGAGCTGCGCCTCGACCTGGCCAAGGCGGGCGACGAACTCGCGCAGAAGCTGGACCGCGCTCCGACAGTGGGAGAGCTGGCGGAACGTCTCGGCATCGGCACCGACGAGGTCGTCGAGGGCATGGCCGCGTCCAACGCGTACACGGCCAGCTCGCTGGACGCCCAGCCCGAGGAGGACGACTCCGAGGGCGCGCTCGCGGACCGCATCGGCTACGAGGACAACGGCCTCGAGGGCATCGAGTACGTGGAGTCGCTCAAGCCGCTGATCGCGGAACTCCCGCAGCGCGACCGGCAGATCCTCTCGCTGCGCTTCGTGGCGAACATGACCCAGTCCGAGATCGGCGACGAACTCGGCATCTCCCAGATGCATGTCTCCCGGCTCCTGTCGCGCACCCTCGTGCGACTCCGGAAGGGACTGACCGTCGAGGAGTAGCAGGGCTTCGCGGCCCGTGAGGCCGCGCGCGGAAAAGCGGTCCGGCGCCATCGGTGCCGGACCGCTCCCGTTTCCCGTGGCCCGGATCTCTCCCGGGGCCGCCTCAGACCACGCGGGTGCCGCGCCGCCACACGCCGGTGACCAGCGGGACGCCGGGGCGGTAGGCGAGGTGGACGTGGCTGGGTGCGTCCAGCAGGGTCAGGTCGGCGTATGCGCCGGGGGTGAGCCGGCCCACGTCGTCGCGGCGCAGGGCCCGCGCGCCGCCGGCCGTCGCCGACCACACCGCCTCGTCCGGCGTCATCCCCATGTCACGCACCGCGAGCGCGACGCAGAAGGGCACGGACGAGGTGAACGAGGAGCCCGGGTTGCAGTCGGTGGACAGCGCGACCGTGACGCCCGCGTCGATCAGCCGGCGGGCGTTCGGCCACTCGGCGCGGGTGGAGAACTCGGCGCCCGGCAGCAGCGTCGCCACGGTGTTGCCGCCGGCGAGGGCGTCGACGTCGGCGTCCGTCAGATGCGTGCAGTGGTCGGCGCTCGCCGCGTCCAGCTCGACGGCGAGCCGCACGCCGGGGCCGAAGGTGAGCTGGTTGGCGTGGACGCGCGGGTGCAGGCCCTTGGCGCGGCCCGCCGTGAGGATCGCGCGCGCCTGGTCGCCGTCGAAGGCGCCCTTCTCGCAGAAGACGTCGACCCAACGGGCGTACGGGGCGCAGGCGTCGAGCATCTCGCCGGTCACCAGGGCGACATAGGCCGCCGGGTCGTCGGCGTGGTCCGGGGAGACGATGTGCGCGCCGAGGTAGGTGACCTCGTCGGTGTGCGCGGCGGCGATCCGCAGCGCGCGGGCCTCGTCGTTCACGGTCAGGCCGTAGCCCGACTTGGTCTCCATGGTGGTGGTGCCCTGGCGGAGCGCCTCGTGGAGGTAGCGGGTGAGGTTGCGCTCCAGGTCCTCGTCGGAGGCGGCGCGGGTGGCGGCGACGGTGGTGCGGATGCCGCCCGCGCTGTAGGCCCGGCCGGACATGCGGGCGTTGAACTCCTGGGTGCGGTCGCCGGCGAAGACCAGGTGCGAGTGGGAGTCCACGAAGCCGGGGAGCACCGCCCGGCCACCCGCGTCGACCCGGTTGTCAGTGGCGGGTGCTTTGCTGGTCTCACCGGTCCACGCGATCCGGTCGCCGTCGATGACGACGGCCGCGTCCTGGATCAGACCGAGCGGAGAGCCGTCGCCTTGGGAGGGATCGTTGGTGACCAGACTGGCGATGTTGGTGATGACGGTCGTGCTGCTCATGGCGTCCTCGGGGGTGGCGGGACTGGGAATGGCCGGGCTGGGGGCGGCCGGGCCGAGGGTGGCCGGATTCCGGCCGGGGGGCCGGGAGTTGCGTCCGGCTGACGGGTCCGGGTCCGGGTCCGGGTCCGGGCGACCGTTGCGGGTCAGGCGCGCAGGGCCGCGACGGCGTCCGCGAGCGCTGCCGGCACGTCCGGTACGAGGGTGTGCGCCCCGTCGCGCACGATGTGCCGGCCCGCGACGACGGTGTGCCGCACATCGGCCGCCGTGGCCGCGAAGACGGCGGTCTCGGCGCCGAGCCGCGGCAGCGGGCCCGCCGTCCTGACCGAGTCGAGGGCGATCGTCGTGAAGTCGGCGAGCGCGCCCGTCTCGATGCTGCCCGCCTCGTCCCAGCCGAGCGCCGCGTGGCCGTCGGCGGAGGCGGCGCGCAGCAGGGCGGCGGCCGTCCAGTGGCCTCGGGTGCGGGTGCGCAGCCGCTCGTTCAGCTCCATCGCGCGGGCCTCTTCGAGGAGGTCGATGACCGCGTGGCTGTCGGAGCCGAGCGACAGGGGCGAGCCGGCGCGCTGGAGGGCGGTGGCGGGGCCGATGCCGTCCGCGAGGTCGCGTTCGGTGGTCGGGCACATGCAGGTGCCGGTGCCGGAGCCGCCGAGGAGGGCGATGTCCTCGTCGGTGAGGTGCGTGTTGTGGACGCCGGTGGTGCGCGGGCCGAGGACGCCGTGGTCCGCGAGGAGCCGGGCGGGCGTGCAGCCGTGGGTGGCGAGGCAGGCCTCGTTCTCGGCGGTCTGCTCGGACAGGTGCACGTGGAGCGGGGCGCGCCGCTCCTCGGCCCAGCGCGCGACCGTGGCGAGTTCTCCGGCGGGCACGGCCCGTACGGAGTGGATGGCCGCGCCGATCCGTGCGTGATCCCGGTCCTTGAGAAGTGAAGAGCGTTCCGCCCAGGCCTCGGCGGTGCCGTCGGAGAACCGCCGCTGGTGCTGGTTGGGCGGCTGTCCGAAGCCGGAGGAGAGGTAGGCCGTGTCGAGCAGGGTGACGCGGATGCCGGCGTCCGCCGCGGCGGCGATGAGGGCCTCGCCCATGGCGTTGGGGTCGGCGTAGGGGGTGCCGCCGTGGGCGTGGTGGACGTAGTGGAACTCGCCGACGGCGGTGACTCCGGCGAGCGCCATCTCCGCGTACACCGCGCGGGCCAGCGCGTGGTAGGTCTCCGGGGTCAGCCGGTCGGCGACGGAGTACATGATCTCGCGCCAGGTCCAGAAGGTGCCGGAGCCGACCTGGACGGTGGAGCGCAGGGCGCGGTGGAAGGCGTGCGAGTGGGCGTTGGCGAGGCCGGGGAGGGTGAGTCCGCGCAGGATCTCGGCGCCGGGCGGCGGGGTGTCGACGCCGGTGCGGACCTCGGTGAAGCGGCCGTCCCGGCCGGCCCCGGAGCCGTCGGCGGACACGGTCACGGCGACGCCCGGCTCGACGTGCGTGTCGAGCCAGGCGTGTTCCAGCCAGTACGTCTGCGTCACCTGCAGGCCAGCCCTTCGAGTACGTCGGCGAGTGCGGTCACCCCGGCCACGCAGTCGTCCTCGGCGGCGAACTCGGCCGGGGAGTGCGAGACGCCGGTGGGGTTGCGTACGAACAGCATGGCGGTCGGGACGGTGCCGGAGAGGATTCCCGCGTCGTGTCCGGCGCCGGTGCCGAGCACGGGCACGGCGAGGGCGTCGTCGCGCTCCTTGCCGAGGATGCGGGCGAGTTGGTCGCGCAGGGCGTGCTCGAACTCGACGACGGGGGTGAACGACTCGCGGACGACGTCGAGTTCGACGCCCTGTTCCTCGGCGTGGGCGCGGGCCGCCTGCTCGATGCCGGTGACGACGGTGTCGAGGGTGGCCTGGTCGGCGGCGCGGGAGTCGAGCCAGCCGCGCACCAGGGAGGGGATGGCGTTCACCCCGTTCGGCTCGACGGCGATCTTGCCGAAGGTGGCGACGGCGCCGGCGAGCCGGGCCTCCCGGCGCGCGCTGAGCACGGTCTCGGCGTACGACAGCATCGGGTCGCGGCGGTCCACGAGGCGGGTGGTGCCGGCGTGGTTGGCCTCGCCGCGGAAGTCGAAGCGCCAGCGGCCGTGCGGCCAGATGGCGCTGGCGATGCCGATCCGGTCGCCGCTGATGTCGAGGGCGCGGCCCTGCTCGACGTGGAGTTCCACGAAGGCGCCGATGCGGCCGAGGCGCTCGGGGTCGGGGCCGATGGCCTCGGGGTCGTGTCCGGCGCGCTCCATGGCCCGCGGGAGGGTGATGCCGTCGGCGTCGGTCAGGCGGTGGGCCTGCTCGACGGTGAGCTGTCCGGCGGTGAGCCGGGAGCCGACGCAGGCGAGGCCGAACCGGGCGCCCTCCTCGTCGCCGAAGTTGACGATGGCGAGCGGCTTGGTGAACCGGGCGCCGCGGGCGCGGAGTTCGTCCAGGGCGGCGAAGGAGGAGACGACGCCGAGGGGACCGTCGAAGGCGCCGCCGTCGGGGACGGAGTCGAGGTGCGAGCCGGTGACCACGGCGTCGCCCGCGGCGGGGTCGCCGAGCCAGGCCCACTGGTTGCCGTTGCGGTCGAGTTCGTAGGTGAGCCCCCGGGACTCGGCCTGCTGCCGGAACCAGGCGCGGCAGTCGGTGTCGGCGCCGGTCCAGGCGAACCGGCGGTAGCCGCCGGAGGCGGAGCCGCGGCCGATCGGCAGCAGCTCCGCCCACATGCTGTGGAAGGTCACGCGGCGCCGCCCTCGTCGCCCTCGCGCATCGGGATGCGCACCCCGCGCTCGTCGGCGACGGACTCCGCGATGTCGTAGCCGGCGTCGACGTGGCGGATGACGCCCATGCCGGGGTCGTTCGTCAGGACGCGGCGGATCTTCTCGCCGGCCAGCTTGGTGCCGTCGGCGACGGAGACCTGGCCCGCGTGGATGGAGCGGCCCATGCCGACACCGCCGCCGTGGTGGATGGAGACCCAGGAGGCGCCGGAGGCGACGTTGACCATCGCGTTCAGCAGCGGCCAGTCGGCGATCGCGTCGGAGCCGTCGAGCATGGCCTCCGTCTCGCGGTACGGGGAGGCGACGGAGCCGCAGTCGAGGTGGTCGCGGCCGATGGCCAGGGGGGCGGCCAGCTCGCCGGAGGCCACCATGTCGTTGAAGCGCTCGCCGGCCTTGTCGCGCTCGCCGTAGCCGAGCCAGCAGATGCGGGCGGGCAGGCCCTGGAAGTGGACGCGCTCGCCGGCCAGCTTGATCCAGCGGTGCAGCGATTCGTTCTCGGGGAAGAGGTCGAGGATCGCCTTGTCGGTCTTGTGGATGTCGGAGGCCTCGCCGGACAGCGCGGCCCAGCGGAAGGGGCCCTTGCCCTCGGAGAAGAGCGGGCGGATGTAGGCGGGGACGAAGCCGGGGAAGGCGAACGCCCGGTCGTATCCGGCGAGTTGGGCCTCGCCGCGGATGGAGTTGCCGTAGTCGAAGACCTCGGCGCCGGCGTCCATGAAGCCGACCATGGCCTCGACGTGGCGGGCCATGGACTCGCGGGCGCGAGTGGTGAAGCCGGCGGGGTCCTTGGCGGCGGCGTCGGCCATGTCGTCGAAGTCGATGCCGACGGGCAGGTAGGCGAGCGGGTCGTGGGCCGAGGTCTGGTCGGTCACGATGTCGATGGGGGCGCCTTCGGCGAGCATCCGCGGCAGCAGTTCCGCCGCGTTGCCGAGCAGGCCGATGGAGAGCGGCCTGCGCTGGTCGCGGGCCTCGACGGCGAGTTGGAGGGCGTGCTCCAGCGAGTCGGCCCGCACGTCGAGGTAGCGGTGTTCGATACGGCGCTCGATGGCGCGCGGGTCGACGTCGATACAGATCGCCACGCCGTCGTTCATCGTCACGGCCAGCGGCTGGGCGCCGCCCATGCCGCCGAGACCGGCGGTGAGGGTGATGGTCCCGGCGAGGGTGCCGCCGAACTTCTTGGCGGCGACGGCGGCGAAAGTCTCGTAGGTGCCCTGGAGGATGCCCTGGGTGCCGATGTAGATCCAGGAGCCGGCCGTCATCTGGCCGTACATGGTCAGGCCGAGGGCCTCCAGGCGGCGGAACTCCTCCCAGTTCGCCCAGTCGCCGACCAGGTTGGAGTTGGCGATCAGGACGCGCGGGGCCCACTCGTGGGTCTGCATGACGCCGACGGGACGGCCGGACTGGACGAGCATCGTCTCGTCCTGCTTGAGGGTCCGCAGGGTGCGCACCATGGCGTCGAAGGAGCGCCAGTCGCGGGCGGCCTTGCCGGTGCCGCCGTAGACGACGAGCTTGTCGGGGTGCTCGGCGACCTCGGGGTCGAGGTTGTTCTGCAGCATCCGCAGGGCGGCCTCCTGCTGCCATCCCAGGGCGCTCAGTTCCGTACCGCGCGGCGCTCGGACGGGGCGGGGTCCTGACATGGTCTGCCTCCTAGCGGACTGTTGCTGTGGATATTCACATCCTCACCCCATGAATAGGCCTAGTCAATAGCCCCATCGGCGGCTCCTGGCCGCGCCGGAGGTTTGGCCGGGACCCAGGGGCGCAGACATGCACGAGGCGGAAGATCCGCCGTTCGACCGTTCGGCGGGGCGAGTGGGGCTGCGATGACTTCGGCGGAAACATCCGGAACGCCTTCGGACGACGTGAGCGTGACGAGGGGCGGGGCCGTGGTGCCGGAGGACGCCGGGCGCGTGGAGCGGCGGGACCGGGCGGTGCGGGCGGCCGTGGGGCAGGGGCTGCTCACCGCGGAGCGGCCCGTCGTCGCCCTGCTCGACGTCCGGGGCATCCGGCTCTCGGCCGCCGCGCTGCACGCCGCGTTCACCGCGGTGACCGCGCCCGGCACCCGGGTGCTGCACGCCTTCGCCGTGAAGGCGGCGCCCCTGGTGCCCGTGCTGCGGCTGCTCGCCGAGGAGGGCGTGGGCGCCGAGGTGGCGAGCGCCGGCGAACTCGCGCTGGTCCGGGCGGCCGGCCTCGCCCCCGCCCGGACGGTCCTCGACTCCCCCGCCAAGACGCCCGCCGAACTGCGCGAGGCACTGGCCCTCGGCATCGCGGTGAACGCCGACAACCCGCAGGAACTGGACCGTATCGACGCCCTGGTCCGCTCGGCGCCCACCCGCTCACCTATCGGGGTGCGGGTCAATCCGCAGGTCGGCGGGGGTTCCATCGGGGCGCTGTCCACGGCGACGGCGACCTCCAAGTTCGGCGTGGCGCTCCGGGACGAGGGCGCCCGCGACTGGCTCCTGCGGGCGTACGCCGACCGCCCCTGGCTGACCCGGCTGCACGCGCACTCGGGGTCGCAGGGCATGCCGCTCTCGCTGATGGCGCAGGGCGTGGCGGAGACGTACGCGCTGGCGGAGGAGGTCAACCGGCACGTGGGGCGCCGGCAGGTCGACACGATCGACATCGGCGGCGGACTGCCGGTCAACTTCGGCTCCGACGCGACGGCCCCGACGTACGCGCAGTACGCCCGGCTGCTGGCCGAGGTGGTGCCGGGGCTGTTCGACGGGCGGTACGGGCTGGTCACCGAGTTCGGCCGGTCGCTGCTGGCCAAGCACGGGACCGTGCTGGCGCGGGTCGAGTACACCAAGCGGGCCGGGGGCCGCGCGATCGCGGTGACGCACGCCGGGGTGCAGGTGGCGGCCCGCACGGTGTACGCGCCGAGCGCCTGGCCGCTGCGGATCGCCGCGTACGACGCGAAGGGCCGGCCGAAGACGGGGCCGGACGTGGTCCAGGACATCGCGGGCCCCGCCTGTTTCGCGGGCGACCTGCTCGCCGAGGGCCGGGCGCTCCCGCTGCTCGAACAGGGCGACCACGCCGCCGCGCTGGACACCGGCGCCTACTATTTCGCCCACCACTACGCGTACAACTCCCTTGCCCGGCCCGGAATCTACGGCTTCGTGCCGGACGGCGACGGCGCGGGCGACGGCGACAGCGTGGGCGCCCGGGACGGCGCGGACGGCGGCGCCGGTGGGGTGCGGTTCGCGGTCGTACGGGAGCCGCAGACGCTGGAGGAGATCGTCGGGGAGTCCGGCGGCCCGCACGGGACGTCACTCACCTCGCTGTAGGACTCCGCGCGCCCCCGCCGGCCGCTCACTCCAGGACTCCGCGCGGTCGGCTCCGCCAACTCCCCGGCGCGCAAGGAGTCCCGCGCGCCGGGGCTCACTCGTGCGCGCCCCCGTCGCACGCCCCAAGGCCGCACAAACCGCCCACCTGCGGTTTCAAGGGGGACGGAAAATATGGTCAGTTGACCCACCTTAGTCATCCCGGGCATGTTCCACAGGAAAATGCCGGATCACTCACTCATCGCGCACACAGTGCGTAACTTCTGCGTCACTCGGCCGAACCCTTGGCGGGAGGGGAGACACGGTGCCCGGAATCGACGAGTGCCTGCTGGAAGCCATGACACTGCCCGGTGCCCGGGGTGCCTCGGTGGTCGACTGGACCAGTGGGCTGGCCCTGGGCACGGTCGGCGACGCGCCGGGCGGCGACCACGAGACGACGGCGGCGGAGGCGGCCGAACTGGCCCGGCTCGCCGCGGAGAACCGCTCGTTCGCCCCGAAGGACGGTTCCGACTGGTCCGAGTGGTCGGACCAGGAGACCCCCATCGAGGACCTGATCATCAGCAACCGCGACAGCTACCACGTCCTGCGGTTCGTACGGACCAGCTTCGACAGCAGCGTGTTCCTGCACCTGTGGCTGGGCCGCTCGGACGGCAACCTCGCGCTGGCCCGCATCCGGCTCGGCGAGATGGCCGGACGGCTGGTGCTCGTATGACCACGGTCAGAACCCCTCCCCCGCCCCGGCTCCCGGTGCGCGACAAGGCGCACAGCGCCACAGGTTCAACCGGGGCCACCGGCTCCCCCGGGACCACTGGTTCAACCGGGACCACCGGGGCCACTGGTTCAACCGGGACCACCGGGACCACCGACACCCCCGAACCGGGCGGCGTCTCGCCCATGCTCAGCCGGCTCGCCGCCGAGCGGGCCACCGGCGTCCTCATCCGCGAGCGCGGCACCCTCTACCTCGCCGACGGCGAGGTGGTGCACGCCGAGAGCCCCGCGACCCCCGGCATCGACGTGCTGTTCTCCGCCCGCGGGGTGCTGGAGCCCGAGGTGTGGCGCGAGGCCGTCGCGCTGGCCGGCGCCCGCCGCCGGGTGGGCCGGTATCTGATCGACAGCGGCCGTATCGCGGAGGGCGCGCTCCAGTTGTGCCACCTCGGCTCGCTGTACGACGCCGCCTACTTCGTGCTCGGCCCGAGCAGCACCCCCACCCGCTTCCGCTATGGCGCCGCGCACTGGCTCGGCCCGCTGCGGCCCGTACCCGTGGCCGCCCTGGAGCGCGAGACGGTGCGCCGCCGGGCGCTGCTGCACCGCATATGGCCCGACACGGCCACCGACACCGCGCCGCTGCGGCGCGCCCGGCTCGCGGCCGGACCCTCGGTGCCGCTGCGCCAGGAGGCCGTCCTCGACCGGGTGGACGGCGTCCGCACGGCGGCCGACGTGTCCGCGGCGCTCGGCCGGCCCGCCTTCCACACGCTGGTCGACCTGCGCCGCCTCGCCGCCGCCGGACTCGTGACGGCCGCGCCCGCACCGCAGCCGCCCGCCGTGCCGAGCCTGCTCACCCAGTCCTCCGCCGATCCCGACGTCGCCCTGCTGCGACGCCTCAGAGCCGCGCTGGAGGCCCTGTGAGCACCGACCCGCGGGAGGCCCTGTGATCCGCGCGCTACGACAGCGTGCCGAGAGGAGACTGCTGATGGCGGCGGAACCCGAAGTCCTCGACGAACTGCACCGGTTACGGGCCCGGGTGCCCCAGCTGACCGGAGCGCTCGCGGCCAGCGCCGACGGACTCGTCCTCGCCCACGACACCCCCGGCGTCGAGCCGGAAGGCCTGGCCGCGCTCACCGCGGCGGCCCTCGGGGTCGCCATCCGGATGGCGGACGCCACCGGCCAGGGCGACCTGCGCGAGCTGCTGGTCCGCGGGGTGAACGGCTATGTGGCGACCTACGCGGCGGGCGGCTCCGCGGTCCTGACCCTGCTGGCCCAGGACCGCGTCAACGTCGGCCGGCTGCACCTGGAGGGGCGGCGCTCCGGCACCCGGATCGGGGAACTGGTCGACGCCGCCACCGCGCGCGGCGAACCGGCCGCGGCTCCCGCCCGGCCGGCCGCGAAACCCTCGCCGGGCATGCCCCGCCGCGTTCCGCGCGGTACGGCGCCCGCCCGGCCCACGACCACTCCCGTCACCAACCACCCCAGTACATCCGAGAGTTGAGAAGGAGCACCACATCATGGCGAACACCGAGACAGCCCTCAAAGAGGCTCTGGCGTCCATCGAGGGCGCGACCGGAGCGGCACTCGTCGACTACACCAGCGGTATGGCGCTGGGCACCATCGGCGGCAGCAAGAGCTTCGACCTCACCGTCGCGGCGGCCGGCAACACCGACGTGGTCCGCGCCAAGCTGCGCACCATGGAGCACCTGGGTCTCAAGGGCGAGATCGAGGACATCCTGATCACGCTGACCGACCAGTACCACCTGATCCGGCTGATGCAGGGCCGCGGCGGGAACGGACTGTTCCTGTACCTCGTCCTCGACCAGAAGCGGGCCAACCTGGCGATGGCCCGCCACCAGCTCAAGCGCATCGAGGCCGACCTGGAGGTCTGAGCGGGACCGGCCACCGGGCGGCGGCCCGCCACCGGGTCAGCGGCACCGGGTCAGCGGCGCCGTGCCCCTCCGGGCGCGGCGTCGCCCGCCGCCGGGCCGGTGGACCGTACGGCCTTGACCGGCTTGCCCGCGGGAGCGCCGGCGCGCGGTCCGAGCCAGTCGACGCGCACCCAGATCAGCTCCTGGGCGGCGCGTTCGACCCGGCCGAGCCGGGCGGCCTTCAGCCACAGTCCGACGCCCGCCCCGGCGAGCAGCATGCCGCCGGCGGCGGGCACGGCGAAGGAGCTGCCGAGCGCCGCGGCGAAGGCGAGCAGCAGCCACCAGCGGTGTCCCCGGCGCCAGTTGCGGATCGTCACGGCACGGTCCTGGAGGACGTCGTGCTTGCCCGCGCGGGCGGCCGACCGGACCAGGGCGGCATACCGCTTCCGGCGCCAGGCGGCCACGACGGACGCCGCGAGCAGGAACAGCGCGGCCCCCGCGAGGACCCCGATCCGGCGTCCGGTCAGCCCGGGGACGAGGACCCCGACGCCGGCCGCGAACACCCCGCCCCACCACAGCGGTGCGGCTCCGGCCCGCACCACGACGGCCATCCTGGCCAGCCCCTGTCCTCCACGCGCCACGATCCGCCTCCGTCCCCGCTCTTCCGCGTAGCGGGACGCGCCACCGGCCGGGGGCGCGCCCGTTGTGTCTTCGGGTGTGTTTTCAGGTGTGTCTTCAGGTATGTCTTCGGGCGCGCAGGCTAGCGGCGGAACCTGAGACGAATCTGAGAAGGCCCGCTCGACCCCGGGCAGATCCGCTCGGCTCCGAGCGGGCCCCTCGACCCCGGGCAGATCCGCTCGGCTCCGAGCAGCCCTACTCCACGAACAGTCCGCGCGCGGCGGCCCGCGCGTCGAACTGTTCCAGCCGGGCCTGCGCGTCCGGCAGGTCGTCGCACATGGCCTCCAGCAGGACCCGGCCCAGCAGCATCGGCGCGCACGCCGTGTCGAAGGCGAGGCCGGTGCCGACGGCGGCGGGGATCAGCAGGTCGGACACCTTGGCCACGGGGGCGAACGCCGAGTCCGCGACGGTGACGACGGTCAGTCCGGCCGCCTTGGCGTGGCCGAGGGCGTCGACGACCTCGCGCGGATGCCGGGGCAGCGCGAAGCACAGCAGGGCGGTGGCCCCGGCCCGGACGGCCGCGTCGATACGGTCCTGGAGCATGGTGCCGCCCTCGTGCAGCAGCCGTACGTCGGGGTGGACCTTTGCGGCGAAGTAGGCGAAGCCGTAGGCCTGGGAGGCGGCGGCGCGCAGGCCGAGGACGGGCAGCGGGCGGGAGGCGGCGAGCAGCCGGCCGGCCCGGGCGACGGGACGCGGGTCGGCGAGCGCCTCGGCGAGATGGCGCAGGTTCTCGATCTCGGCCTCGACGGCCTGCTGGTACTCGTTGTAGGCGGTGGTGTCGGTGGCCGGTTCGACCGGCGCGACCTCGCGCAGGTGGCGGCGCAGCGCCGGGTAGCCGTCGAAGCCGAGGGCGACGGCGAAACGGGTGACGGAGGGCTGGCTGACGCCGGCGAGTTCGGCGAGTTCGACGCTGGAGAGGAAGGGCACGTCGGCCGCGCTGCGCACCATGCTGTGGGCGATGCGCCGCTGGGTGGGGGTGAGCCGGCGCCCCTCGAAGAGGCCGTGGAGCCGCCCGGCGGGACTGTCCCCGGCCCGCGCCCCGCTGTCCTCCCCGGCACCCGTGCCCGAGCGCTCGTCTTCGGCCCGTCCCCCGCCCGTCTCCGGACCGGCACTGTCGCGCACGCCCTGGCCCGCGCCCTCGCGCACGCCCTGGCCCGCGCCCTCGCGCACGCCCAGGCCCGCACCCTCGCGCACGCCCAGGCCCGCACCCTCGCGCACGCCCTCGCCCGCACCCTCGCGCACGCGCGCGCCCCTGTCCTCCGCCTCGCCGGCGTCGTTGTCGGCGTCCTTGCCGGCGTTCATGGCGTGCTCCCCCTCCAGATGTCCGTGAACCGGTCGAGCAGTGCGGCGGCGGCCGTCACGTCGTCCGTGAGCGGCCGATCGGCCTGCTCGGCGTCGAGCACCGATTCGGCCAGTTCCAGCGCCACGCCGGCCGGCAGCTCCGGCTCGGGCCGCAGCCCGCGCTGGCGCAACGCCCGTACCGCGGCGACCAGTTCACAGCCGACGACGAGACGGTACGCGGCGCAGGCCCGCAGCGTCTGGCGTGCGGCGAGCGAGGCGAAGCTGGCCTGTTCCTCGACGCCCCGGGAGAGGACGGCGTGGCCGAGCGAGGCGGGCGCGGAGAAGGCGCGCAGGTCACCGAGTGCGGCACCGGCGGCGTACTCCAGGATCATCACGCCGGAGGACGCCGCCTCCTGGTCGGCGAGGAAGGGGCGCAGCCGGGTGTAGGCGGGCTCGTTGAGCGTGGACAGGCGTGAGGTGGACAGCCGGGCGACCTGGGTGACGGAGAGCCGGAAGTGGTCGAGGGCGAGGGCCAGTTGGGCCTGGTAGAAGCCACCGTGGTGGTAGGCGGCCATGTCCTCGGGGGAGATGAGGGGGTTCTCGGCCGCGGCGTTGATCTCCACGGTGAGCACCGCCTCCAGCGCGTCCGCCGCGTCCTGCGCGGGGCCGTGTATCTGGGGCAGGCAGCGGAAGCCGTACGGGTCCTGGATGCGGCCGAGCGGCGGGGTGGGCCGGTCTGCCGAACCGATCAACTCCCGCATGCGGCGGGCCACTTCGACGGACCCCCGGTGCGGGCGGGCGGCGTGCACGGGAGCCGCGTAGGCCTCGTGGGAGCCGTCGACGGCGAGCAGTGAGAGGGCGGCGACGACCTGGGTGGCGCCGATCAGCCCGCGCAGTTCGCGCAGCGCGAGGGCGGCCTGCCCGAGGGTGAGCGCGTTGCTGCTGATGAGGGCGAGCGCGTCGTTGTTGTCGAGGGGCTGCGGGGCGGGGGCGAGGGCGCCGGGGGCCGAGCCGTCGGGGCCCCGCCAGGGGTGTTCGCCGGCGAGGGCGAGGCCGACCTGGGCGAGGGCGGCGATGTCCCCGGTGCCGACGGAGCCGAACTCGTTGACGGCCGGGTACGCGCCGGACTCCAGGGCCTCGCACAGCGCGGTGACGACGCTGGGGCGCAGTCCGGCGCCGCCGGCCAGGAGCTGGTTGGCGCGGACGGCGAGCATCGCGCGGACCTGGCGGGCGGGGAGTTCCGCGCCGATGGCGCCGGCGTGGCTGCGCAGCAGGCGCAGGCCGTGGTCGGCGGCGGCCTCGGTGGGCACGTCCTCGTTGCGGTTCGCGCCGACGCCGGTGGAGCGGCCGTAGACGCGGCCGGTGGCGGCGATCTGCCGGGCCGCGTCCCAGGACTCCTCGGCGCGCTTCATGCCGTCGGTGCCGGGCACGGGGCGCGCGGCGCCGTCGGCGAGCCGGACGATGTCGTCCACGCCGGTGCCGCGGCCGTCCAGGACGACGATCGGGACGCTCGCCGGGAGTGTCACCGCACTCGCCGCGTCCATGGTCCGAGACGACATCACGCGCACCCTCCTCGACCCGTCGAGCCGTCGGCCCCTTGCCCTATCGCCAACCTATTCAGATAGGGAGAACTCTGCATGACGGTATGCAGGCCGGGCAAGGGAATCCGGGAGTTCCCCCGCCCCGACAGGGGGGTTAGCCCCAGTGCCATGGCGCCCGCGGCTGCCTACCGTGATGGGTATGACCGGTATGGATGCCCGCCACGACGACGCGGAGCTGAAGAAGGAACTCGACGCCACCCTGCACGCGCGCAGGGACCTCGGCGAGGAGTACGACGCCGCGCTGGTCGACTCGTTCCTGGAGAAGGTCGAGCAGCGTCTCGACGGCGCGGTCGACCGGGGCGTGCGGCGCCGGCTCGCCGAGCAGCAGATGGTGGCGGCGCGCGGGGCGCGGTCGCCCCGGTCGGCGGACTCCTGGGGCGAGCGGTTCGGCTTCGGGATCGTCTCGCTGGTGCTGGCCATCCCGCTGTCCGCGATCGGCGGCGGGGTCGGGGGCCGGCCCGGACTGCTCATCGCCTGGATCGGCATCGTCGGGGTGAACGCGGTGCAGGCCTTCCGCCTGTCCCCGGACTTCTTCCGCCGCCGTAGGCCGGGGCGGGACTCGGACTGGGAGGACTGACCCCCGAACGCCCGGCAGGGGGAGGGCCGGACATGCGCGGGGGCCGGACATACGCGAGGGCCCGCATACGCGAGGGCCCGGTACCCGGATCGCTTCCGGGTACCGGGCCCTCGTGACGTGTTGCGCGGGGACCGCCGCACCCCCGTTGCCGGGGGGCGGGACGACGGCGGTCCCCGCGAGGGACGCGGGCCGGGTCAGGGCCGGGCTTGCGCGTCCTTGGCGTCCATGGAGGTCCGGGAGCCGCTCCGGAGGTCCTTGGCGCCGTTTTCGCGTCGGCCTGGGCGGGGAGCCGCTCCCGCCCTGCCGACACCCACCAATGTGCCGGACCCGTGTTAAGCGGGTGCTGCGCGGACGTGACGCGCTCGTACCACTTCCGCGAAGTTCGCCCCGCCGCCGCCCCGGAGCCCGCCGCGGCCGGACCTCGCGCCCCGGTCACTGCCGGGCGCCGCCCTCGGCCAGGCCCCGATCACTGCCGGGCGCCGCCCTCCGCCGGGCCCCCGGTTACTGCCGGGCGCCGCCCTTGGCCAGGAAGGACAGCAGGTCCTGGCGGCTGACGACGCCGGTGGGCTTGCCCTCGACCAGCACGATCGCGGCGTCGGCGGTGCCGAGCACGGACATCAGGTCGCCGACCGGCTCGCCGGAACCGACCTGCGGCAGCGGGGCCGACATGTGCTTCTCCAGCGGGTCGTCCAGGGAGGCCCGCTGGGTGAACAGCGCGTCCAGCAGCTCGCGCTCCACGACCGACCCGATGACCTCGGCGGCCATCACGTCCGGGTGACCGGCGCCCGGCTTGACGATCGGCATCTGCGAGACGCCGTACTCGCGCAGCACCTCGATGGCCTCGCCGACGCTCTCCTCCGGGTGCATGTGCACGAGGGAGGGGATGGAGCCGTGCGCCTTGTCCTTCAGCACGTCGGCGACGCGCGCGTTCGGGCCGGTGTCCTCCAGGAAGCCGTAGTCGGCCATCCACTCGTCGTTGAAGATCTTGCTGAGGTAGCCGCGCCCGCTGTCCGGGAGCAGCACCACGACGACGTCGTCCGGGCCGAGGCGCTCGGCGACGCGCAGCGCGGCGACCACGGCCATGCCGCAGGAGCCGCCGACGAGCAGGCCCTCCTCCTTGGCGAGGCGGCGGGTCATCTGGAAGGAGTCCTTGTCGGACACGGGGACGATCTCGTCGGCGACCGTACGGTCGTACGCGCTCGGCCAGAAGTCCTCGCCGACGCCCTCGACCAGGTACGGCCGGCCGGAGCCGCCGGAGTACACGGAGCCCTCGGGGTCGGCGCCGATGACCTGGACCCTGCCGTCGCTGGCGTCCTTCAGATAGCGGCCGGTGCCGGAGATGGTGCCGCCGGTGCCCACGCCCGCGACGAAGTGGGTGATCTTCCCCTCCGTCTGCTCCCACAGCTCGGGGCCGGTCGAGTGATAGTGCGACAGGGGGTTGTTCGGGTTGGAGTACTGGTCGGGCTTCCAGGCGCCCGGCGTCTCCCGGACCAGCCGGTCGGAGACGTTGTAGTACGAGTCCGGGTGCTCCGGGTCGACGGCGGTGGGGCAGACCACGACCTCTGCACCGTAGGCGCGCAGCACGTTGATCTTGTCGGTGGAGACCTTGTCGGGGCACACGAAGACGCACTTGTACCCCTTCTGCTGCGCCACGATGGCGAGGCCCACGCCCGTGTTGCCGCTGGTCGGCTCGACGATCGTGCCGCCCGGCTTGAGGGCGCCGCTCTCCTCCGCGGCCTCGATCATGCGCAGGGCGATGCGGTCCTTCACGGAACCGCCGGGGTTGAAGTACTCGACCTTCGCCAGGACGGTCGCCTGGATGCCCGCGGTCACGTTGTTGAGCCTGAGCAGCGGGGTGTTGCCGACGAGGCTGATCATCGAGTCGTGGAATTGCACCGTTGTCTCCGGAGCTGCGTTTTTTACAGGAATGGTCCTGTCAGCCTACGGCCCTGGACAGCCGTTCACGCCCCGTTGAGATTGGCCGACCCGCTCTACGGGGCAAGCAGTGGTTGTACGGCTACGAGGAGGTGGCGGCGACGGATGTCGAGCTTGTCGAGGGCGAGGGTGGCCCGGCGGATCGCTGCGGGAGCGGCGTACGGCGGGGGCGGGGTCGGGCTGGTGGGCGCGGCGGCCGTCGGTCTGGTGCTGGCGGAGGTGCAGCTGGCGAAGCGGCACGTGGGCAACGGGCACGCTCCGTACGCCCCGCGCGCGGACGGTCTGTACGGGTACGACTACGCGGGCGCCTCCCCTGACGAGCCGCCGTTGCGGCTGATGATGCTGGGCGACTCGACGGCGGCGGGCCAGGGCGTGCGGCGGGCCCGTCAGACGCCGGGGGCGCTGCTGGCCTCGGGGCTCGCGGCGGTGGCGGAGCGGCCGGTGGAGCTGTCCAACGTGGCGCTGCCCGGGGCCCAGTCGGACGACTTGGACCGGCAGGTCGCGCTGGCCCTGGCGGACGGCTCCCGGGTGCCGGACATCTGCGTGATCATGGTCGGGGCGAACGACGTGACGCACCGGATGCCGCCGACGCGTTCCGTACGGCATCTGTCGGCCGCGGTACGGCGGCTGCGCACGGCCGGTGCGGAGGTGGTCGTCGGGACGTGTCCCGACCTCGGCACGGTCGAGCAGGTCCAGCAGCCGCTGCGCTGGCTGGCCCGGCGGGCGTCCCGTCAGCTCGCGGCGGCGCAGACGATCGGCACGGTCGAGCAGGGCGGGCGGACGGTGTCGCTGGGCGACCTGCTCGGGCCGGAGTTCGCGGCGAATCCGCGCGAGCTGTTCGGGCCCGATCACTATCACCCCTCGGCGGAGGGGTACGCGACGGCGGCGATGGCTCTGCTGCCGACGGTGTGCGCGGCGCTGAGCCTGTGGCCGGCCGAGGAGGAGCGGCCGGACGCCTCGCGCAACGAGGGGTTCCTGCCGGTGGCCCGGGCGGCGGCGGAGGCGGTGGCCGAGCCCGGTACGGAGGTGGCGGCGGCGATGCCCACGGGGCCTCGCGGTCCCTGGGCCCTCCTGAAACGCCGCCGCCGCCGACGCCTCCCGGCCACAGACCCGACCCCGGCCCCATCGGCCTGACCCGGCCGAGGACCACTCCACTCCGGTCCACTCCGGCCTGCGGGCGCGGGGGGCTGATCGCGCAGTTCCCCGCGCCCCTAGGCATCTCACCCCGGCCGGCAGCAAACAACGCACCCCGAGGACCCGCACCGTTTGCGCAGTTCCCCGCGCCCCTAGGCATCCCACCCCGGCCGGCAGCAAGCAACGCACCCCAGGGACCCGCACCCCTCGCGCAGTTCCCCGCGCCCCTGGGGTATCTCACCCCGGCCGACAGCAAACAACACACCCCGAGGACCCGCACCGTTTGCGCAGTTCCCCGCGCCCCTGGGTGTCTCACCCCGGCCGGCAGCAAGCAACGCACCCCGAGGACCCGCACCCCTCGCGCAGTTCCCCGCGCCCCTGGGGTGTTTCACCCGGGGCGGCAGTAAGCGCTGCGGGCGCTCGGGGACTCTCCCGGGTGCCGGCGGGGTATCTGATCGGCGGCGGGGAAAAAAATCAGCCCCTCCGGCGTTTGAGGAGCGGGGTCTGGGGCGGAGCCCCAGGGGGAGCACACCGACCCCGGGTGACCAGGTGACCGGGGTGAGCAAAACGCCCCCCCCAAGGCGCCCCCGCCAGAAAAAAGCAAGCGCTTGTTAAAGTGCGGCCCGTGTCACACGCCCAGACCGGTGACCCCGACCGTACGTACAGGTAACTTCCCAAGCAGCCCCGCACACATCCCAGAGCGCCCATGGAGCCGTGATGCCCGAAGCCGTGATCGTCTCAGCCGCCCGCTCCCCGATCGGCCGCGCCTTCAAGGGCTCCCTGAAGGACGTGCGTCCCGACGACCTGACCGCCACGATCATCGAGGCCGCCCTCGCCAAGGTCCCCGGCCTCGACCCGAAGGACATCGACGACCTGATGCTCGGCTGCGGCCTCCCCGGCGGCGAGCAGGGCCACAACCTCGGCCGCATCGTGGCCGTGCAGATGGCCATGGACCACCTCCCCGGCTGCACGATCACCCGTTACTGTTCCTCCTCGCTGCAGACCTCCCGCATGGCCCTGCACGCCATCAAGGCGGGCGAGGGCGACGTCTTCATCTCGGCGGGCGTCGAGATGGTGTCGCGCTCGGTCAAGGGCACCTCGGACGGCATGCCGGACACCCACAACCCGCTGTTCGCCGAGGCCGAGGCACGCACGGTCGAGGTCGCGCAGTCGGAGGGCTCGACCTGGCACGACCCGCGCGAGGACGGCCTGATCCCGGACGCGTACATCGCGATGGGCCAGACCGCCGAGAACCTGGCCCGCCTCAAGGGCGTCACCCGCCAGGACATGGACGAGTTCGGCGTCCGCTCGCAGAACCTCGCCGAGGAAGCCATCAAGAACGGCTTCTGGGAGCGGGAGATCACCCCGGTCACCACCCCGGACGGCACGGTCGTGAGCAAGGACGACGGCCCGCGCGCGGGTGTGACCCTGGAGGGCGTGCAGGGCCTCAAGCCGGTCTTCCGCCCCGACGGCATGGTCACCGCCGGCAACTGCTGCCCGCTCAACGACGGCGCCGCCGCCCTCGTGATCATGTCCGACACCAAGGCCCGCGAGCTGGGCCTGACCCCGCTCGCCCGCATCGTGTCGACCGGCGTCACCGGCCTGTCCCCCGAGATCATGGGCCTCGGCCCGGTGGAGGCCAGCAAGCAGGCGCTGCGCCGCGCCGGCCTGACCGTGGGCGACATCGACCTGTTCGAGATCAACGAGGCCTTCGCCGCCCAGGTGATCCCGAGCTACCGCGACCTGGAGATCCCGCTGGAGAAGCTGAACGTGAACGGCGGCGCCATCGCCGTCGGCCACCCCTTCGGCATGACCGGCGCCCGTATCACCGGCACGCTCATCAACAGCCTCCAGTTCCACGACAAGCAGTTCGGCCTGGAGACGATGTGCGTCGGCGGCGGCCAGGGCATGGCGATGGTCATCGAGCGCCTCAGCTAGGACAGCCACGAACTCGCGTCGCCTTACGGGTGACGGGAGTTGAACACACGGTGACCGAAACGGCCCAGAACCCCGTAACCACCGGGGCTCTGGGCCGATTTGTGATCCAATCCCATCCAAGATGTGACCTATGTCCCTCCCGAGAGGCGTTCGCGCAGGTCAGAGTGGTTACGTGGGTAAACCTCGGACCCAAAGTCCTGTCCCATTTGTGACGTTACGCACTGACAGTTTGATGGTTCGCCCTTCAAGCTGATGTAGGAAGTCGGGGGCCGACTTTGAACCGGGAGTACGTAGTGAGCGCCATGCCGATTGCTTTGCTGCTCACCACCGCCGCGACCGCGGCCGTGGGCGTCGCCGCTCTGCGCACCCTGCGGGGTCTGCGCCGGCAGGTCGCGGCCCTGCACACCGAACTGGCGCGGAGCCGTGCCGTGGACACGCGCGGCCTGGTGCCCGCCGCGCGCGAGGCGACCGACGCGGACCAGATACGCACAGCCGTGGCCGAGGCACTCGCCGAGGAGCGGGAGCGTGAACTCGCCGAGGCGCGCGCCTTCTGGGCCGCCCAGGAAGCACGGGACGCCTCGGACGCGCCCTCGCTGCTGGGGCTGCCCGACAGCGAGCTGTTCCTGCCGCGGCACTCGGACTTCGCGGGCCTGGAGCACCTGGAGCCGGTCGCCGAGGCCGGCCCGGACGTCGAGGACTACCTCCAGGGCGGCACGTCGGGCGACTCGCCCGAACTCGCCGCGGCCCGCCGCCGGCACCCCTCGCACCCGGACTTCGTCCCCGTGCAGTCACCGGTGGTCAACGACCACGAACGCACGGTGGCCTGCCTGGAGGAGCTGGCGGAGTCCCGTACGGAGCTGGCGGACGTCCGTCCCGGCCCGCTCGGCACGCTCGACGTCTACGTGTTCGCCGACGGCACCACGCTGTGCATGACGCCGGGCCACCGCGAGACCGCCGAGCAGCTCGCCGCCGCGCTGGACGCGGGCGAGGCGCCGGTCCTGCTGGGCGGCTCCGGGGTCTCGGGCGCGTACGCGCTGACCTTCGCCTACGGCGAGGAGAACGTCTACATCCTGGCGGACCGCGTCATAGCCTCGCTCTGACACCCGCGCCGCCCAGACACTCCAGCCCGAGCGCCGCAGCCCCGAACAAGGCAGCCCCGAACACCCCAGCCCCGAGCACCCGCCGCGCGCCGGAGTCGATCCCGAGACCGGGGACCCGACCCGGCGCGTTTCCGCGCCTCCGCCGTACCGGGCGGCCTCCATACCGGCCGGGCCCTCCGCGGTACCGCGCCCCCGCCTTGTCGGCCAGGCCCTCCGCCATGCTGGGCCCCCCGCCGTACTGAGAGCCCCCGCCGGTCAGACGCCGGCGCGTTTCTGGGCCTCGGCGACGAGGGTGACCGCCTCCGCGAGTTCGTCCTCGTCCTTCAGCACGAGCGCCAAGTCGTGCGCGGCGACGGTGATTTGGTCGGCGGCGGCGAACATCCCCGCGTCGGGCATCTCGCGGGGCTCCCCCGACGGGTCCTCGACCCGCTGGGCGCGCAGCGCGAACTCCCTGGCCAGGCCCAGGGCCTCGGCGGCGGCGCCGCGTTGCAGGCGGCTCTGCGGAGCGGCGCGCAGCCGGTCGGCGAAGTGGTCCACGGCTCGGGTCAACGGCGTCGTATCCAGCACGCCGCGAGACTACGCGCAGCGACGGGACTGTTGCCAACAACCCAACCCTCAGGCACGGTGGCGTGAAGGACCGGCTCACATCCCCTTTGCGTTCGGAGGCGCCGATGTCCCAAGTGTTCTCCCAGGAGATCCACCGCAACATGCTCGCCCGTATCCCCCATTGCACCGGTCGTGAGATCTCCGACTGGATCCGCACCGTCGACGAAGGCCCCGCCCTCTCCCGTTTCGAGGAGAAGGTGAGCTGGCTCCGCGCCGAGCACGACCTCGCGTACGGCCACGCGAAGGCGATCATCCACGAGTACGACCTGAGGAGGGCGGCGCGCAAGCTGCTGTGAGCGCGCACCACCGAGACGACGGCACCCGACGACGCGGAAGGGCCCGCGCACCGGTGAGGTGCGCGGGCCCTTCCTGTCGCTCGACGGCCGCCCGGGCCGTCGGCGTGACCAGATCCCTGGTCTCTGTCGCTAGTCCCTGCCGCTGAAGATGGCGACCAGCCGCAGCATCTCGACGTAGATCCAGACGAGCGTCATGGTCAGGCCGAACGCGGCCAGCCAGGCCTCTTCCTTCGGGGCACCGTAGGTGATGCCGTCCTCGATCTGCTTGAAGTCGAGGGTCAGGAAGAAGGCGCCGATCAGGATCGCGAGGATGCCGACGGCCACGCCGAGCGGGCCGCTGCTGCGCAGACCGCCGTCCGGGGCGACACCGAAGGCGACCAGCAGCAGGTTCACCGCCATGACGACGACGAACGCGATGGCGATGGTCAGACCGATGCGCGCGTACCGCGCGGTGACCCGGATCCAGCCCGCCTTGTAGACGAGGAGGGTGGCGCCGGTGACCGCCATGGTGCCGAGCACGGCCTGGAAGGGCGCGCCGGACCACCGCGAGTTGTACATCTCGCTGATGACCCCGAGGAAGACGCCCTCGAAGGCGGCGTACCCGATGATCAGGGCCGGGGTGGCCTTGCGCTTGAAGGACTGCACCATCGCCAGCACGAAGGCGACGAGCGCCGAGCCGATGGCCAGGCCGTAGCTGGTGGTGGAGACCGGCAGCAGCGCCCAGGCCAGGACGGCACCCACGACGACGGTGCCGAGGGTCATCGCCGAGCGCATGACGACGTCGTCCATCGTCATACGGCCGGTGGAGACCGGGGCCTGCGGCGGAGCGCCGTGCTGAAGGTCCTGCTGTGCGTACGGGTTCTGCGCGTAGGGGTTGCCGCCCTGCTGGGCGTAGGGGTTCCCCTGCGTGCCGACAGCGGGTCCCCCGGCCTGCGGCGCCGCGTTGAAGCCCGCGTAGCCGTTGTCGCGGCTGAACCCCCGTCGCGAGAAGACCGGGTTGCTGCTCCTCATTTCACTCCTCCATGGCCACCCTGCGTGGCCTTGGCTCAAGAGTAATAGGTAGGCAAAGGACTGACCCTAATGCTTGGGGAGGATCTTTCCCTTGTGCTGCCACCGTACGCGTGTGCCACCGGGCCCGCCCGCACTGGTACGAACCCGTGACCACCGGCTTCCGGAGGCTTCTGCCCGCTCAACGGATCTACCCCCCTCCTTGTTCCTGCGCCCCCCTCCCCCACCCGTGCAACCCCCACCACCACCAAGCCCACCCCAAAGGGCGACCTGGCGCCGCCCAGGGAACCACCATGAGACGGGCCGGAACCGAAAGGGACGGGGAGGGAAGGGGAGGGAAGGGGAGGGACTGGAGGGGGCCGGGAGGTTCAGGCGGCATCGAGGACGGCCTAAGGCGGGCCGGACGGAGTTCCCGATCCGCTGGAGGCACTCGGGGCGGCCCCGGTGGGGTCGATGCCGCGAGACGATTGGGCGGCCGAGTGCTCGGCGAACGTCGTGTGCAAGGAGAGGTGCCCGGAGCCGGACTTGAACCCGAGCCGGTTACCCCTCTGACCTGCGGCGTTCCTCTGACCTGCGAGCGAGAGACCCGTTTCGCCTCGCGGAGACCCGCTCCAGTCCGCTTAAGCCCGCCGCCGTGTTCCCGCGGGAACACGGCGGCTGCTCCGCAATGACCAGCACGCTACCTCCGCAAACGGGGCCCAAGTCAGGGCGCACAAGCGGCGCTCGGGTGCGCGCCCGAGAGCAAAGGGTCATGGCCGAAACTGGCGCATCTGCGCGTCGGCAACCGGGGGGGGTGAACACTGCTGGGCCCGGCCGCGCGCACGCGCTGCCGGGCCCAGCCGCGACCCCTCCGGGGCTTTGCGGAGCACTTGGAGGGACCGCCCTGCCACCCCATACGGAGCGACAAGTATGCGAGGTTTTCAACATTCAAGCAGGTATGCGCCCGGCTGAGAAGTGCCCAATTGGGCACTGACGAATGATCTTCCTGCCGCAACGGTGGTGGGGTGCCAGAAAAACTGCCGGATTGGGTGGTCGCACGCTGCCGCGTCATCGGTGAGCGCATCCGAACCGCGCGGCGCCATCGCGAACTCTCCCAGGAGCAGCTCGCCAACCTCATCGCCGTTGACCGCCGTACGATTCATCGCTACGAAACAATGCAGCGACAACCGGCCTTGTCGATGCTGGTCCTGATCGCGGACGCCCTGGAGATCTCACTGGCCGAACTGATGGCGGCGTCGAACGAGCTGGACATGCGCGAGGCACGTGCCGACGAACGCCCCTCGTCCTGATACGCAGGACTCAGGTCTTGCGTACGAACACGCGCTGCCCGTTGTAAAAGCGCACGGTCAGGCCGAAGTGATCTTTCGCGGGGTTCTCCCGGGCCGACCAGATATCGACCTGCTCGATCTGCGGTGACTCCCCTGCACCCAGAACGCCGGCGAGCCACACATCGGGCGCCGCCCTCGTGCCCACTGCGACGTATGGCGCGGGCCGCCCGTCGACCGGTGCCGCCGGGGCGTCGTGCTTCTCACCGTCGGCGAGCTGCCCCATGACCTGCCAGCGGACCTCACGGCCGTCGACGGTGACTGCCACGCCGAAGGAAACGCTCGCCTCACCAGCCCCGACGAGCGACTGGACGCGCTGAACCCCTGGACTGTTCGTAACGAGGCCGGTGAGGTACTCAGCGAAGAAGTCGGGGCGCATGTGTGTTCCTTTCCTGACGGCTCGGCAACTCTAAGCCCGGCCATCGGGCCGCGAATCGCGAGGCCGCCAGGGCGCGCCGGAGGCGTACACCCTGGTCGCATTCCGCCTCGGTCCAGCAGGGGGCGCACTCGCGCCGGTGGCCTTGCCAGGCATGCTCAAGAGCGAACTGCTGGACGGTCGTGCTGGGCGGAGCCGGAGTGGTCACCGGATCTCGGCCGGGTCCTCGATGGCGAGCGCGCCCCGCGCCACGAGGTCGCCCACGGCCGCCGGGTGGCAGAGGTGCCCTTCGTGGCGGGGCGGTACAGCCCAGTAAGGGCCGGGCGGCTGCCTCCGGCGAAGAGCCGGCACTCCCAGATACACGCCGTCGCCGAGGTACGGCGCCAGGCAGCTGCCCTCCCACGCGAGGCCGGCGCGCGAGTCGAGGAGAGGGTAGTAGACGTCGAGGCGCGGGTCGTGGATGACCGCGCCATCGAGCCGGGCCTTCAGCACTGCCACGACCGCGCGCGGCTGCTGCATATCAGTGGCGGCGCGGACCAGCTTGCCGGACAGCCGCACAGCGACAAACCGGCTGCCCAGCGACAGGATGGCCATACCGGTCTCCTCCCAGTCCCTGAGCGCGTCCTTCGGTACGTGGTGAGAGCGGGACAACCAGGTCGTGATCAGGTGATCCGGGGTAGTCATGCTGCCCTCCGTGTCGCGCCCTGCTGCACCGTCGGCTGGTTCGTACGTCGGCACCCAGCCTTGTGGACAGTCACGGTCACGGGCGGCCCCGACCCCCGGTCCACGAGGAGCGTCTCAACGGCGGTGACCTGGCGGATGGGCTGGTCGCAGCGTGCGCACATCGTCATCGGTGTCCGCCCTTCTCGGCCGCGCGCGACCTGGTGGCACCGCCGTGACACGAACAGCCGCATCGGATCGTCAGCACCGGCGCCTCCCACGCGGGCGCTCCCGGGCACCGCACCTCTCTGGGGCCGTCACACATCGCGTGCTCCGCGAGGGCGCACTCGGGGGTGAGCGGGGCCGTCGCCGTCATGACAACTCGGACAGCGGGACGAGGCCGCGCTGTTCCCGGCAGGGGGCGCACGCGTACAGGGCGATGGGCGGTGCGCTGTTCCGCTCGATCGCGTCGACCAGGACCGCGGTCTCCGAAGGGCCCTTGTGCCAGTCACACCAGCGAGCCCGATCCCGGGAGGTGGGCTCCCGGGAGGTGGGCGCCGTGCCTTGCGTCTGCGTATCGTCGTCCATGTCGACTCCAGCCCAGTCGGCCAGGCCCCGGGGCCGTGCGACCGGCCGCCGGGGTACGCCGTTTCGATCCCGGCGTTGGCTCCTGACGAGTAGCGTTGTGCACACGGACAGCGATCTCCAGAGCTGTCCTGTCCTCACCAGTCCACACCTCGGTGGACAGTGGACACGGAGGCACGATGGCCGAGACCTTCGGTGACGCACTACGCCGCTGGCGCGGAAAGCGGAGCCTGCGCAACGTCGCCACGCTGGCTCAAATGAGCAAGACGTACATCGCCTACCTAGAGCAGGGTTTGCGCCAAGCACCCCCAGAAACCGCGCGTGCTCTCGACCATGCGCTCGGGGCCGGCGGCGAGCTGATAGCTCTTGCCGCCGCGCAGACCGGACGCGGCGCCCTCGCGCAGGCCGACGCACTCCAAGCAGGACTGCACGACGTCCTCGCGGCCGGGCCCCTCGCCGACAGCAGCCTCGACGAGATCGAGTGGACCGTGGACCGCCACGGACGCGCCACCCGCTACCGCCCCGAAGGCGAGCACTTCCCCGAACTCCTCGCCGACTTTCAGGACTTACGCGTCCTCCTCACCCATCGGCAGCCCGCACCCGCACGTCGGCGTCTCCTCGTCGCAGCGGCCCGCATGTCCGGACTCACCGCACTCACGCTCCTCAAGCTCGGCGACAGCCGGTCCCTGTCCTGGTGGCGGACCGCCCGCACGGCGGCAGCCGCAGCGAACGACCGGGCCACCCTCTCCTGGACGTACGCGCACGAGTCCTACCAGGCGTACTACGGAGGGGACGTGTACGGGGCGGTCGAACTCGCCGCCCGTGCACGGCATCTCGCTGGCGGCCTGCCGTGCGTGGGTCCTGCCCTGGCCGCGCCGCTGGAGGCCCGCGCGCAGGCCCGCCTCGGGGACGCGGACGCCGTGCGGCGGGCCTTGGCCGAGGCGGAGACCGCGCTCAGCAGGCTGCCAGCGGCCGAGCAGATCGGTAGCGCGTTCGGCTACAGCGAGAGTCAGCTCCGATTCCACGCGGGGAACGCGCTCACTCACCTCGGCGCCAGTGCCCGAGCCCGTGAGGAGCTGGCACGCGCGGCCGATCTGTACCCGGCGTCGGAGCACATGGACCGGGCGCTCGTCGCTCTCGACACCGCGATGTGTGCCGTCCTCGACGGCGACCCCGCCGGAGCTGCGGACCAGGCCGCGCGCACGATCGTCGGGCTGCGGCCGGAGCACCGCACCGCACTGATCATCTACCGGGCGAATGATGTTGTGACTAGGGTTCCGCCCGAGGCACGAGAGGTGCACGAGGTGCGGGCGCTGCGCGAGATTCTCGCGCTGCCCCCTGGTGACATGGAGCGCGGACGTGGTGGAGATCAGCAAGGCGACAGAGGCTGACGTCGAGGTCATCTCGGTGATCCTCGGCGAGATCGAGGAGTACTACGGCGGGGAGAACATCCCCGGCGACCTGGGCCAGATCCGTACCGCTCTGTTCTCCGAGCAGCCTGCCGCGACCGTCCTCCTCGCCCGCGACGGTGAGACGGTTCTCGGGCTGGCCTCGTACTCACGGCTCTGGCCCGCCGCTGGCGCTGACACATCGCTGTACCTGAAGGAGTTGTACGTGCGCGAGGCCGCCAGGCGCCGCGGTGTGGCCCGCGCGCTCATGGCTGAGTTGCGGAAAGCGGCCGGGCGGCTGGGCTGCTCCCGCCTGGAGTGGACCGCCGACACGGACAACCCAACCGCGCTGGCCCTGTACGAGGCGCTCGGTGTGACGCCGCACCAAGGCAAAATTTTCTATCGAGCATGAGGAAACGACTTCTAGACGACACGACGAAATGGCCCCCGCCCTCCCGAAGGAGAGCGGGGGCCGTGCTCAGCGGGAGTCCCTCGCGGCGACCAGCTCGGGCAGCATCGGCACGAGCGGCATTCCGGCCGCGCGGAGTTGGGCGTCCTGCTGGCTGATGTGGTCGAGGGCCAGGCCGAGGAGCCGCTCCGTCCGATCGGCGCGCGATCGGGATGCCTGCTCGAGCTCTTCGACGGCCCGCATCCGTTGGTGGAGGCCGGACATCTGCTCTTCGAACCATTTGTACATCTCGGGGCTGACAGTCCAGGTGCCCTCTGGCTGGGCCGGTGCGGCTGGCAGAGCGTCCGCCGGTACTTCCTGCACCGTTGTGCGGGTGCGTCCCAGCCATGCGCCGTACGAGGCGCCGCCCGTGGTGATGAGGACGGCGAGGAGGCCCAGCCAGTTAGTCGGCTCCACGGGCCACCACCGTCAGAACGGTCACGCGGGGGCTCGTCAGGAACGCGATGATCTGGATCAGCAAGGCGTGCCCGGCCCAGGGTGCGATCGCCCCCCACGCCGTCGCGGACGTCCCCGTGATCGCCCCGAGCGCGTAGGCGACCGCCCACAGCAGTGGGGGTGCCATCGCGGCACCCACGCCGATCAGGTCCCGTCCCGGCCGAACTAGGGCGTACCCGCTCGCGATCCCTCCGGCCACGATCCAGATGACGCCCCAGCCCGTCATTGGCAGCAGGTGCAGGAGCACGCTGATGCCGCGGACGGTCCCGTAGCGGGGCTGGATCGCGATGGACGCGCCGTAGCTGATCCAGGACAGGCCCGAGCTGAGGAGGGCGGTGCCCCGCCAGCCGAGTCGCGCCCACAGAGGGCACAGCACTGACGCCGCTGCTCTGCGGGCACGCCCTCCGGGCCGACGGCGCTCCACTACACGGCCCGGGGCGGAGTGCCGGCGCCGGTGCTTCCGCCCGTCGAGGTGGCGGCCTCGATCGCCGGCGCGATCCCCGACGGCCGCCACAGCGTGTGGTAGGCGACGCCGATCACGACGACCGCGGTGAGCATGCACGTCACGATGGACCTGCCTTCGAACTCGTGGTTGACGTACGCGGTGCCGATACCGTCGCCGGCCGCGATCAAGAGGGCGAAGATCCCCTTGAGCGGGCCGCCCCAGCGCGGCTGGATGACGAACGCCATGACGGGCGGCAGGACGAACGCAAGGCCGGCTGCCCAGAGCTGTGCGTCGGTCGGAGTCATCGTGGTCTCCCTCAGGTTGTCGGGTCAGGCCTTCGGAACTTCGAGCGCGTCCCAGGTCTCGCGGCCGGGCGGCCACCGCAGCGCGGAGCCGCTCCATCCCTTGTGGTGGGCCGCGTTGTACTCGCGCTGCCAGGCCTCGTAACTGTCGACGTCGGCCTGGCCGAGGACCGGGCCCGGCCCGACGCGATACCGGCCGCAGCCGCGGGCGACGAGCCGCTCGCCCATGCGCGTGAAGACGGACGACCGCCGCCCGAAGGCGGGCGCCGCCCCGTTCATGAAGAAGTTCTCGCCCGGGTACGGCTCCAGGCACTTGGTGGCGGCCGGGGGCTTGGCGATAGTGAAAGCGGGCCACGTCAGCGGGTCGTCGTGGTCGTTCTCCGGGACAGCCTTGTGCGGGTACCAGCCGGCCTGGGTCTCCCAGGTGCCCTCGTCGCGGCTGCAGCTCTCTGGCCGGCCGTTTGGCCACCGGTCCGGCACGCCCCAGCTACGGACCCAGTCCAGGATCTCCGGCCAGCCCGTACACGGGGTGTCGACGAGCCGGGGGTAGACCTCCTTGCCCACCCGGGCGTATGGGAAGAACAGGGCCTCGATCTGCAGCACGACCGAGCCCGCGCGGTTGGTTCTCGTCCCGCCGGGCTTGTCCGCCAACGACTTGCTCCTGGACGTCGCCGGGACGAACTGGGTCACGGCGCCGGTGAAAGGGTTCCAGAGCAGGTGCGGGGCGAGGCCCTTGCCCACGCCCGTGAAAAACCGGCGGAGGTTTTCGTACGGGACGAGGTCCTGCGGCGTCGCGGCTGTCGCGTTGAGATCCCAGGTGATGTGCGGCACGCACTTCGCCGGCCCTCCGTCGCAAGGGGCGTGGTCGCCGATGTCGAGCCGGGTGGCGCCCGGCATCCACAGGTCGGCCATCACGCTTCACCGGACCCGGTGACGCGGAGCTGGACGGCGTGAGCCGCCGCCCCCCAGGCGGTCTGAATCGTCTCGCTGAGGTGGTGCCAAGCGGGCAGCGGCCCGCCTCGGACGTCCTTGTGGCCGACCGCGTCGCTGTACACGGTGTACGCGAGGTGGCCGAGGTCGTGTGGGTCGGATGCCATGGGGGCCTCCAGAATGCAGAAAAGCCCGGACCGTGACGGCCGGGCGATCGGGGTGGAGCGGGTCAGCCGGCGATCCAGAACACTCCGAGTGCGGAGGCGACGTCGGTAGCCGCGCTGGTGTTGAGGGCGGCGCCGGCGGTGTGCAGGCCGAGGACCTCGACGTAGTCGCCGACGGCGAGGACGGCCTGGGCGTGGGTGGCGATCGCGCTGGAGTGGGACGCGGTCGCGGCGAGGGTCTTGACGAAACTGCCGGGGATGGCGGTCCCGTTGACGTTGATGCGGGCAGCCCTGTTTCCGGTCGCGTTCGCGGCGAAGGCGGCGTGCCCGACGATGCTGTACGTGCCGGCGACTTGGACGACGTACCGCGAGGTGTTCGTGCTGGTGCTGTGTCCGTTGTCGCTGTCGAGGGTTTCGGTGTCGAGGTTGAGGGGCGTCCAGGTGTTGTCGGAGAGGGCCTGGACGCTGGTCTGGTAGCCGCGGAAGCGCGGGACCCCGTTGGCGCCGGAGCCGATGGAGAAGTTGGCGATGGCGGCGACCTGGGCCATCCACAGGGCGGCAGTGATGTAGTAGCCGGGGCTCTCGGTGGCGACCGCCGGCACAGTGCGGGGCACGGGCGGCTCCTCTCAGTAGGCGAACGCGACCTGGTCGAAGCGGTTCGCGTCCCAGGTCGTCGGGTCCGTGTAGCCGGCCGGCAGCAGTTCGCAGACGGTGATCCCGGCCGTGTGGGCCTTGGTCGTGGCTGCGGAGAGGGAGATGGTGGCGGTGGTCCAGCCGCTGCTGGTGGCGCCGACGGCGGCCACGGTGACGTTCTCCGCGTTCGCTCCGCCCGGATCGAGCGTGAGCTGCTGCCCGATCGCCAACTGGGCGCCGAGCGGATTCACGTTGTCCGCCGATGCGTTGACAGTGATCGTCGTGACGCCGGAGCTGATGGTGGTGGCGAGGGTGGTGTGCCAGGCGGCGAACATCGCGTAGGGGGTGATGTCGGCCGGTGAGCACTGGACCGTCAGCCACGCTTCGTTCTCGTCGTCGAACTCCCAGTCGATCTTCTCCAGGAAGGTCTCGGCCTGGATGGGGGGTGCGCCGTTGGGTCTGCGCATGACCCGGGCCCTGGCCCCCAGTTCGAGGGCGAGGAGCTGCGGCCACATGGCGGGAAGCGCCGAGGCGTGGATTTTGAGCGAGCTGATGCGGACGGCCGGGTTGCGGTACCGCGACACGAAATAGCTCGCGGCGTCCTGGACTTCCAGGCTGGAGGCTGAGTTCACCGTGCGAGTAAGGGGCCGCGTGTAGTAGTTGGCGATGCTCGCGGCGTCCTGAGCATAGAAGAGCTGGCCGGTGGACGGCTGGGTGACTTCGGCCCTGTTGCCGATCCGGGTGGGGTCGAAGTCGGGCCTCATGTCCTCGTACGGGCACTCGCCGAGGTCTGTGCGCTCCCCGAAGGTGATCTGCGGGGTGGTGGCGTTGTAGCGGGCAGAGCGGCTGCGGAAACAGATGCGTCCGTCCGACGCGACGAAATGTTCGCCGGCCTCCGTCTCCACCACCTCGTTGAGCGCCGTCACCGGGTCCTGGCCGTCGAGGCTCGCCGGCCCCATCGATCTGGTGAGACCGCTCTGGATAGTCCTCGGTCCGCGGTAGCCGGCGTACCTGAGGATCCGCGTGTACCGGGCGTCGGTGGACTCTCCGGCGCACGCTGATTTCCAGGCCGAGTACAGGTTCGCGACCTGGGTCGAGGTGAGCAGGGTGGGAAACTCAGCCGCGAACGCGAGGTCGCCCTTGTAGTTGAAAGCGGTGCCATTGCCGACGGTAACGTCGACGTATGCGCCTAGGTTGTCGGCGATGAGGCCGGTGGGGGTAACGTCGCTGGTGTAGCCGGCATTGATGCCAAGGGCCCCGTCTTGCGAGGCCAGCACGGTGCCGGTGGCCTCGCTGTAGCCGAAGACCAACAAGTGCCAGTTCCCGTCAGTGACGGGGTTCCCCAGGCTCCCGCCGAAGTAGATGTTGACGGGAGCGACGGCGCCGCCTGGTCCCTTCATATGGAGGAAGGGTCTGCCATCGGTGTAGATGGCGACGTGGATGTGCGACCCGGACGGGTTGCCGGCTGCGCGCTGGCCGTCCATGGAGGTCCACAGGATGCACTGGACGGTCGGAACCGGCCCCGTGTACCGCAGGGCAATGGCACGGGTCCACAGGGTCGGATCGGCGGGGCCCTTGACGCCGCTGTTCGTGAGCTTGAGGAACGTGGCGGGCCCGACCGTGTTGGTGCCGGGGAACGCGTTGTTGAGGGTCATGACCGGGCCGTCCGAGCCGGTGAAGATGCCGTTCACGGGATCGGTGGCCGTGACGTCGGTCCCGAAAACGAGTGAGCCTGCTCCGTACTTGCTGATCCCCATCTGGAGTGGTGGGCAGTGACCCGTCCAGTCGGCGGCGCTGGTGCTCCCGCTCGGGTCGTCCAATTTGTAGAGAAAACGAGGGTTGAGGTCATTGATCTCTTCGGTGAGCGGGTCTTTCAGTTCGTCCTGGGACAGGAGGGCGAACGCGTCGACGGCGGTGATGCCGATACGCCCGTACGTACCGTCGTCCCCCCAGTCCGGCGGATAGCGCTCCGCGAATCCGCCGAAAACGGGATACCAGGTGCCGGGGCAGGTCCACGGAGTGGCGGTGGGGCCGGTCTCCAACTGCCAGCCGTCCACCTGGATGCTGCACGTGGCTGCCGCGGTGGCGGCGACGCGAACACCGGTGACGAGGTAGGCGGCATCCAGGCCGAGCGTGGCGGTCAGGGTGAGCGTCGTCCAGGGCGCCGTCGCGGATCCGGTCAACGTCACGGAGCCGCCGGCGGAGGCGGTGCCGGTTGTGTCGGCCCGGACGCTGTAGATGAAAGGGGCGACGGTGAGGCTCGTCGACGGCGTGATGTTCCGGACGCGGAGCTGCACGGTGTACGTCCCGCCCAACTCGGCGGCGGGCTGCGGCGTCCAGGCGATGAGGCCGGGCGTGGAGGTGCCGGTGGCGGCCGCGGTGCCGGAGGGGACAACGAACTGCAGGACGCGGCTGCCCCGCCACGCCGTGGCGGAGGAGACGATGCTGCCGCCGCTGGTGTCCGTGCTGGAGAACGTGCTGACGCCGCTGCTGCCCTGGGGGATGGTGCCGAGGGCGTACCCGCCGACGTCGCCGCCGGAGGCCTGGATCTGGGTGAGGAGGTTCCGGGTGCGCGGCCAGCATGCTCGCATTCGGTAGGGCTGGAACGGCTGGACGTGCCCGTAGAACGGGCCCGCGGTGTTCTGCGGGTCGAACAGGCCGTCGGGGTTGGCGAGCTGGCCCTGCATCTCGCCGGCCTGGACCTGGTCGAACTCGTACTGCCGTCCCCTGCCCACGGAGAACGTTCCGCGGGTGCGTTTGCTCATGTCCGCGTACCGGTCGAGCGGGAAACTGGCGCCGTTCACGTTCCACCGGGCGCCGAACCCGTGCTCCATCTGCGGCCAGTTCAGGTTGAAGGGCGTGCCCAAGGTGCTGTTGATGTTCGCGATGGTGGCGACTTGGCCCGCGAGTTCGGTCGCGCTCGCGCTGGTCTGGAACTGGAACTGGAGGGCAGCCGCCGACCAGGTGTAGGCCGTGGAGCCGAGGATCGTCCAGTTGAACGGGTCCTGAGAGGCCTCCGCGTACCAGGTGCCGCTCTGCTCGCGCAGCCTCCACCACCGGTGGGCGTCCGGATCGTAGGCCGGGAGCGTGGTGACGACCGTCGTTCCGGCGGTCTGCCGGGCAAGCTCGAACACGCCGGCCCGTACCCGCATGGCGATGCTGTTGTTGGCGTCCACGAGGAGCTTGACGATCGTGGCGGTGGCGCCGTTGCCGTTGGGGACGGCGCCGATCTGGGCGTAGACCGAGGACGAGGTGCCGGTCCAGGTGGATGTCGTCCCGAAGGTGTTGGTGCCGGACGTCGGCTGGGCCAGGGTCAGGATGCCGGCGGCCGGGTTCAGGGTGGCAGCGCCGGCGCTGACGTTGTTCCAGAGGGTGGTGTTGAGGGTGGGGCCGGTGAACGGCTCCTGCAGGCCGGCCAGCGAGGGCACGGGCGGTCACCTCCTGTAGCTGGGATAGGTGGAGGGGTTGCGGGCACCGACCTGGCCCATGCCCTCTTGGACGAGCGCGATGAGTTTCCGCTCGGTCAGGACGTGGCCCTCGACGGTCATGTGGAGGTGCTGGTGGATGACGGACCTGGCGGTCAGGCCGCTGGCAGGCAGGGTGCGGAGCGCGCCGACTCCCGGCGTGCCCGGGATGCCGGCCTGGGTGACGTTGGCGGCCATCCGGCGGGCGGCCGTGATCGCGCGGTGTGTCTCGCCGCCGATGCCGGCGGCCAGGCCCTGCGGGATGAATTCGCCGATGTCGGAGAAGACCCGCGACGGCGACTTGATCTTGAGAGCCGCCCTGATCGCGGCTGCCATCTTCTTCGCGATCGAGACCATCTGCTTCTCGATCGACTTCTCTTGCTTCTGCAGGCCCTTGACCAGGCCCTTCGCTGCCTGGATACCCGACTTGTACATCGCGTCGGCGACAACCGTGCCGGTGGCCTTGGCCTTGGCCTTCATCCCCGACTGCAGGGAGTCAATGTCCTTGATCTGACCAGCCGTTGCGGCCGCGAGGGCGCGCGCGGTGTCTCCCCCGCCGGCCGTGCCCTTCGAGGCGATCTCGTCGATGAGGTCGGCGCGAAGGCCCTTCTTCTTCAGGGCCGCAAGGTTCTTCGTGAATTCGGCGGCGGCCTGGTACTGCGCCCGCATGTTCGCGACGATGTCGAAGCTGTTGACGGAGCGGCCCTCGTCCGGAGAGTCGGTGACCACCGACATCCCCTGCATGATCGACGAGGCGATTTCGTCCCGCTTCGTCGTCCACGACTTCTGCAGGTCCGCCAGCTTCTTCTGAACGTCCTTCAGCCTCTTGGCGGTGGCATCCCGCTTCGCGGCGAGACGCCGCATGACCGCGTCCTCGCGCTTCACATACCGCTCTACCCCAGCGAGGGCACGCAGTTTCTGCGCCACCCAGGCGTTCGTGCGGCGGCCGGCACTCGTCCGGCCCGTGGTGCGCGCGTCGTTGAGCTTGTTCCGGGTCTGGATGAGCAGGGTCTCGATCCGCCGGGTGGCAGCCTTGACGCGTGCTGTCGATGCGGTCAGTCCGTCGACCAGGCCCTGGCCGACGTAGATGCCCAGGGACCGGAAGACCGTCGAGGGCGAGTGGATGCCCATCGCGCTCTTGAAGCTGCTCACCGCACCGTGCGCGATGTTGCTCATCACGCTGGACACGCTGATCGACTTGATGCCGTTGATCAGGCCCTGGAGCAGAGAGCGGCCCGCGCCGTAGAGCAGCGATCCCAGTTTGCCCAGTGCCACGACGGTGCGGTGCGGGATGCCCTGGATGTACGTGACGATCCCGATGACCGCCTTGACCATGGCGTTCTTGAAGCTCTGCCAGGCGCCTGAGGCGTTGTGGGACAGGCGGCTGGCCAGCGTGGCCAGGCCGTGGGCGATCATGAGCGGGAGGCCCTTGACCCACGCGACCAGGTTTCGGCCGGTGTTCACGGTCGTGTGGTAGGCGGACATGAAGCCGCTGGAAATTTTCTTCCAGTACTTCATGATCAGCAGGACTGCGATGCCGATCGGGCCGGTCAGGATGGCGAGCAGCAACGGCCAGTGGGCCTTCACCCAGCCGACGAGCCACCCGACCACCGCGGCGATGCCCTTGAACGCACCGTCGACGAACGACCGGAACCAACCGACCTTGTTGTAGGCCCAGATGAGCCCGGCCACCAGGGCGGCGATGGCCAGGACGACGAGCATGATCGGCATCGCGGACATCGCGGCGTTCAGGAGCCATTGCGCGATCGCCGCTGTCCGCTCGGCGACGGCCGCCGCGAGCACTTTGATCTTCTGCGCGGCCCAGGCGAGGCCTGAGCGGACCGCGGCGGCCGTCGTGACGGCCATGCGGCGGCCCAGGGTCAGTGCCGCCGTACTTGCCGTGCGCATGGCCCCGGCCGCCCCGCGGATACCGGCCGTGACACCTGTCCAGGCAGCCCGGCCGCCCTTGGCGGCGAGCCCGCCCAAGGTCTTGCCGAACGTGGCGACACCGCGGCCAGCAGCCCGGGCCCCGCTGATGGAGCCGTTCCACATCTTCCGCAGGACGCCGCCGAAGGTGCCCGCCCTGCCGGAGAACGCGGACTGGGCCACCTGCGCGGAGCGGAAGCCCTGGACAACGCGCGCGCCGGCCTTGGCCCCGGCCACGCCGACCTTCGCGAGGGCGCCGATGGGCTTCAGCGCGCTCGTGGCCAGCTTCGCCGCGTAGGCGACGACGGACAGCGCGAGAACGCCGCCGAATACGCCCGCCAGCCCGGTCGCGACGTTCTTGTGCCGTGTGAACCAGTCGACCGCGCTGGTGACAATCGGGATCAGTTTGGTACCGATCTCGATCCCCAGGACCGCGAAGACCTGCTTCGCCTTCGCTAGGCGGACGTTGAAAAGTTTCTGGGTCGCATCCCAGCCCTCGACGTCCTTAGTGGCGTGGTGATAGGACTCGCGAACCTTCTTGACGCGCTCGTTGTACGACTCAGTGTTCTCTCCGGTGAGTTGCAGCGAAGTGTTCAGACCGATGGCACCACCGAGCATTTTTTTCATTGCTTCGGTGTAGGTCTGCGCGGCCGGCCCGCCGCGCTTCAATTCCGCCGAGAATCCGTTCGTCTTGTTTTTCAGGGTGGCGTACTGGGAAAGGAGATTGGCCTGCTCCGGAGGAAGGCCTTTGAGCTTCTCACGCCAGTCAGCGAGGCTGATCTTTCCGGTGTCGTACGATTTTGCGAGGCCCTGAATGCTCTTGGGCATCGCCTTGACCATCTCGTTGGCGTCGTGCGCCGCCTGCTTGGTCTTGTTGAAGGAACTCAGGAGGAGTGTGCCCGAGGGGCCCATCTTCCCGAGGACCGTCCGCGACAGCATGTCGAACGTCCCGGACAGGCCCCGGCCGCCCTGGTCGACGTCTTTCAGCCCCTTGGCCACGTCCGTCGACGACAGCCCGAGACGCTGCATCTCCTGCACCGCCACGTTGTTGGGCGACGCCAGCGCCCGGATCGTGGCGTTCAGTTCCTGGGTGCCCTCCCGGGCGCTCGTGCCGTGCTGTGTGAGTGTCGCGAGAGCACCAGAGACCTCGGCAAAGGAAATCTTGTTGGCCGACGCGATAGGCAGGACGGTCGACAGGGAGGAAGCGAATTCCTCCATCGTCATCTTGCCCTCACCAGCGGCGGTTTTCATGGCGTTCATCACCTGAACGCTGTCTTTCGCCTTCAGGTGATACGACGCCATAACCGAAGTCATCGCGTTGGTGACGGACTCCAGCGAAGCGTTTTCTTCCCTGGCACCCTGGGCTGCCGCCTTCAAAACTTTAAGGCCGTCCGCCCCGCGAATACCGGCCTTTTCGACCTGGTACATTCCCTCGGTCAGATTGTGCCAGTCAGTTCCGGTGCCCTTAGCGATACCCAGGATTCCGGAGCGCACCGTCTTCAGGCCGGACAGGGTCTCTCCGGCTGCCGTGTGCAGCACCATGGTCTGCGCCTGGAAGTCGCCGGCCATCTTCATGGAGGCGACGCCGACGCCGACGCCGAGCATGGAGACGGACTTCCCCATGCGAGCCATGCCCGCATACGCGGTGGCGCCTGCCGCGCGCATACCCGCGGCGGTGCCGTTGACCTGCGTCCGCGCCTCGCGCATCGTGGCGCGGAGCTGGGTGATGTCACCCAGCATCCGTACGACCACAGGAGGCATGAAGCCTCCGCCGCCGCCACCGCCTCCGCTCATGCCGGCTCACCGCCTTCCGGCATCAGCGGGCAGCCCCCGGTCCCGAGCGAACGGGCGAGGGCTGCCGGGTTGATCAGTGGGTGAGCGCGGTACGCCAGGCCAGGTGATAGGCGCGAGAGATGGTGCCGCTGGCGACCAGCTGCTCGTAGGCGGGCTGTACGTACGGTCTGGGCGGCAGCTCAGAGCCGCGCCCGGCCGTGCCGCCGAGTTCCTGGATGCGGCCGTAGACGGCCGTGGGGCCGATCTCCGCGACCCAGCGCCCTCGTCCGGCCGGTACGGGCCCCGTCACCTTGATGGAGCGGCGCAGCGTGCCGGTCACGAGGGAGGGCGGGTCCCCGGGATTCGAGGGCGTGGGCGTGCCCTTGGGATGGCTCGAGGTCGTGAGCATCCGCTTGATCGCTGCTTCGGCGAGGTGCGCGGCGTGCGCGGTGGCGATCCGGGTGGCGCGATGCAGGTCCCGCTCCAGCGCGACCATGGCGCCCTCAAGTTGGGCGAGCCCGGTGATCTGCACTGCTCCGCTCACCGGGCTCACCCCCTGTCAGCGCGCGGACTGGCGCTCGGCGTCCCGCTCGGCCTTCTCACGGGCCTCGGCGCGGAGCTCGTCCCACAGCTCGGCGACCTTGGGGATGGCTGTGTCCAGCCATGCGGGGAGGTCGTCGACGACGCTGGGCGGCCAGCGGTAGCGCTCGGCGTACCAGACGTAGTCGGCGGCTTGGTCCCAGATCGTCGGCGGGTAGTAGCCAGGGTCGTGTCCCTCCAGCCGGGCTTTTACTCGGCGGAGGGCTCGGTAGGGGACATCGGGTCCTTGACCTGCTCTTCGGTCTTCTGCGGCGCCTGCGGGAAGAGCAGCCTCTTGGCCTCGCCGACGGCATCGAGGCCTTCGAGCGCGTTGCCGTCGGCGAGCGAGAGGAGTGCCAGGGAGGCCGCGGTGACCGGCAAGGGCAAATCGAAGGACCAGCCGGTGATGAGCACGGCGAGGACGCCGTCTGTCATCTCGGTTTCCGTGCCGAGGGTGAGGTCCATGTCCTCGCTGATCGGCACCATCTGCAGGGCCCGCTTCTTGTCGCCGCGGCGAAGCTCGCTGGGGTCGCGGAGTTCGACCCAGGCTCCGGAGGGGAGGGAAATGCGCTCGGACACGGTGTTCTCCTGGTGAGGGGTGTGAGGGTTGGGAGGTGCAGGGCCGGGGCCCGGACTAGTCAGTACGTGCCGGGGGTGACGTTGCAGGTGACGCTGATCTTGCAGGGGCTGTAGGAGCCGCTGCCGCCGGCGTTCGTCGTGTTGAGGACGGCCTTGAAGGTGTCGCTGTACTCCACGGCCGTCTTGCTGCCGTCGGGCTCGGACTCGGTGAAGGCGGCCTTGGCGAAGTCGAACTGGATGGCCCCGTAGGCGAGCCCGGCGAGGCCGTTGGAGATCGCCAACTGCAGTTGCGGCTGCGTGTTGTTGATCATGTAGAGGTATGGCGACTCGGAGTCCGCGACGAAGCTCAGCTTGCCTTCGACGGTGAGGCCAGCTCGCTGGATCACGTACGGCGCTTGAGCGCCGTTGCCGGTGTAGTAGGGGTTGATCTCCCGCTTGAGGTTGATCTCGCCGTCCATGACGGTCGGGATGAGCGTGCCGCCGGACGCGGGCCCCCCGATGCCCACGGACATCCGCCAGGAGGCCATGGGAGCGATGGACCCGGGGTTGGAGACCGGCGGCGAGCCGAGGATCACGGACGGCCAGGAGGTGGCCTTCGCGTCCCAGGTGAAAAGCTCACTCTCGGCGTTCCACTTGAAACCGACTTCGGAGAAGCAGGCGCCCGGGTACTGGCGGGCGCCGGACGTCGCGGTCGGCCCGAGCATGTGGGTCAGCGTGTGGGAAATCGGCTGCCCGGTACCCGAGTTGAGGAGACTCCAGGCGTACGTGTACGGGCCGGTCACAGGCTGCACGGCCTGCGCGGATGCGTGGGCGTAGACGAGGCCGCCGGTGGGTGACGTGAGCGGGATCGTGTAGGGGCCCGAGCCGGTTGGTGCTCCGGTCGTGAAAACCTCGGCCGTGGCCCCGGAGCCGATCTGGATGACGGTGCCGTTGGGGATGGTCGCGGCGGTGGAGATCGTCGTGGCGCCGGCTGCTGCGCTGGCCGCCAGGGTGGTGCCGCCGGTGCCGGTTGACGTGCCGGTGGTGGCGAGGTCTCCCATGATATTGCGGAGGATGTAGCCCAGGCCGTCGAGGAAGACCGGCCCGCCGAGGTCCAGTTCAGCGCTCTGAGTCCCGGGAATCTGCGCGAAGGCGTCGGTCGCCATCGCGCCGCGCCATGCCTTGTCCTCCAGGAACTTGGGCGAGTCCTTCGGCTTGAAGTTGTCGACCAGCATGGTCGCCGTCATTCCGACCGGCGTGCCCTGGCTCACTTCGTTGGCGATGCCGACGAACTGCTTCGCGGGCGCGTAGGTGTTGGGCGTGGGCACCGGCTTACTCCTTGCCGCTCAGGAGGCCGCCGGCGTTGTCCGCGGCCTGGTTGGGCTTGCGTCGGGTCTTCGCCCAGCGGCCGTCGTCCGGCGGTCCGTCCGGCCACTCGAAGATCGTGGCGGGCTGTTCGGGGATTGCCGGGCTGGTCTCGGTCTCGTCCACGGCCGGGTGGTAGGCGTGGCAGGTGAGCGGAACGTGGGGGTACACGCAGCCGATGCCGTAGACGTACTCGTAGACCCCGGGCGGGAGCTGATCCGAGGGCCCCTCCTCGGCGGAGTCCTCTGCAGTGGCCGCCGGGGGCTCCGGCTGCTCGTCGACGGCCGGGGCGTCGGTCGGGGCGGGTGCCTCGTCCGTCGCGTCGGTGTCGGTGTCCTTGGCCGCCTTGCTGCTGGCGGTGGTCTTGGCCATGAGGCCCCTCCGGTCCGGGAGATACGGAAACCCCCGGCGATGGCCTCCCGGGGGTTACTGCGGTCAGGCTTCGACGAACTCCACGGCGGCGAAGCGCATGGTCATGTAGCCCTTGGTGACACCGGCCTTGGTGGCCGGCTGCTGGTACTCGAAGTCGATGCCGTCGCCTCCGCTGCCGTCGGTGACGTGCTCGCCTGCCTGAAACACGCAGCCGCCGAGGGTGCGCTCACGGCGCATGTACTCGACGAGCTCGTCACGCAGGGCGTGCGCGTCGTCCTGGGCGTCCTCGGCGTACGCGGTCCGGGACCGGAGGTAGCAGTGGAGGATGACCTCGTAGACGATCTGCTTGACCCCGGAGTGTTCGCCGCCGACGGCGCGCCTGAACTCGTGCTGGCGTGGGATGTGGACGACGATCTGGCATCCGGTCCGGGCGTCGGCTGGCATGCCGAGGAAGTAGTCCTCTTTAGGGTCGTCGGTGGGCCAGGCCCGGCGGACGACTCCGACGCCGGTGATCGGTGACGTGCGGTAGGTGCGGGAGATGGCGTCGTACTCGCCTCCGAAGTAGCGGCAGATGCCGTCGAGGACGGCGGCAATCGGCATCGGTCACCTGACCCGGGCGTAGCTGGCGAGCGTGCGGCGGGCCGCAGCGAGGAGCCCGACGCCCTTGGGGCGGGAGTCGTCGGTGCGGGTCGTCGAGGTCGCGTTGTCGGGGTACTCGTCCTCGGCCGGCGAGTCCGGTTTCAGGAGCTGGCTCATCGTGTGCTGGACGATCGCCAGGCGGACGTCGCCGGGCATCCCGGAGAACTCCTCATCCGGCTCGTGGTCGTAGCGCAGCGGCTGCTGCAAGACGACGGTGGCCGGGAGAGGGCTGGTGCTCGGTACGGGAGGAATCCAGGCTGGGTCGACGACGACGGTCTCGTCCCTTCCGCCGTAGAGGCGGTACCGCTCGCCCGGCACGATGCCGGTCGGATCGAGGACGGTCAGGGTTGTGTCCGCGGCCTCTGCCCCGAACTGCAGGACCGTTGCCGGGTGTCCGGCGACGTACAAGGCCTGCGCGAAGATGCGGCCGGCGAGGACGGGCGAGCCGAACTGCAGGCTGCCCGACCACGGGGTGGTGCCCTGCGTGCTGAGCGAGATGACCATGTTGACGTCGCCCTCGATCCACGCTGTGGGGCTGTCCAGCGTGGTGAGGGCGCCGCTCGTGTAGCCGTATCCGACCGACGTCACCTGGAGGACGGGCCGGTGCTCGGCGTGGATGGTCAGGGTTCCGTCCCGGCCGCAGTCGACTCGCTCACGCTGGACGTGCAACTGCGCGCCGAGGGTGTAGTCGACTTCGCTGTCCGCCCACTCCGACGCCGCCAGGAGGCGGTTGGTGAGCTCGCCGCTCTGCATGGCGGGGTCGTCGAGGCTGGGCAGGTTGAGGCCGTCGGTGTCCATGTACGACGGGTACGCCCGGAACGATGCCGCGGACACGTAGGGCACGCTGAGCACGGCTCACCTCCAAGGGGTTGGGGGCCGCGCGCAGCGGTCGGTCAGGAGTGGTCAGCGGTGCGCTGGTAGTTGCCGTGTTCGCAGCCGACGGCCGTCACCGTGGGCTGCCAGCCGCCGGGGAAGCAGCGCGTGCAGATCTTGGCGCTCGACTCGGGGTCCGGTGTGTCGTCCTCGTCGGGGTCATCTCCCGGGGGCGTGGATGCCTCGGGGTCGGGGGCGGCCGCCACGTTCGGCGAGTGCACTTGGTCCCCATCGGAGTTCGGGGCGTCGCTGGTGGGCTCTTGGAACGGGTCGGAGCTGTGCGGCCCTTCGACAGGGCTCGTACCCGTGACGATGTCGCCCGGGCCCGCCTCCGCTGTGGTGCCGTCGTCGGCCTTCCTGGCCGGAGACTTTCGCGCTGCCATGAGCTACTCCTTCGTGCAGGGGCCCCCGCAGCGGGAGCAGGACGTGAAGAACGAGCCGAATGCGCAGTCGGTGCAGCGGTAGCCGCCGCGGGTGCGGCCGCCAAGGTTGGCGGGGAACGCCCCGTACTGGCGGAGGGCTCGCTCGTGCTGGGGGTTGTCGACGGTGACGGTGCCGTCGCGGCCGGGGGTGTACGCGGTGCGGGCGCCGGTCTGGGCTCCCTGGATGTCGATGCCGCGTACGGCGCCGTCGGGCATGCAGAGCCTGGCCAAGGGGGCCGCCTTTCGAGGGTGGGAGGGTGCCTCTGGAGGCCGGGCGGCGTGGTGCCCGCCCGGCCTCCAGGGGTCGTTGGGTCAGGCCTTCTTGATGCCGGTGATGGCGCCGTTCCACGCCGGGGCGTAGCAGACGAGGGCGCCCATCCAGTAGGAGCTGGACTCGAACGCGAACTGCGTGACCGGCCAGTCGACGCCCATCATGTCCTGCACGTTGTAGACGGCCCAGACGTCGCTGACCTCGGAGTCCGGGAGCGGCAGGGTGTCGGAGATGATCGGGGCGTTGCCCTGCGGCATCCAGGGGTGGACCTCGATGTCGACGCCCTTGCCGGTGACCTCGTTGATGATCGAGGTGACGACGTCGCCGAGGGTGACGCCGGTCAACTGGTCCTGGGTCAGGGTCATCCGGTAGTTCGAGGATGAGTTGACCTTGAGCGAGTCGGAGAGCTGCTTGCGGTCGGAGCCGTTGAACAGGATGCGGTCCGGGTCGGCCTTGACGGCGTCGTAGAGCGCCGCGAAGGCGGTCTGGAACTCAGAGCCCGGGTTGGTGGTCGACAGGGCCGCGTTGAGGCGGTTGACGTACCCGGATTCGGCGCCGGTGCAGATCGGCAGGATGCCGTCGTAGCCGGCCGTGTAAGCGGTGGTGTCCGCGGTGACGGCGGAGGCCGCGGTGCCGGACGTCGGGAGCGCGCCCTGCAGGGTGAAGGTGTTGTAGCCGGTGCGTCCGGCGTACCAGCGCGAGGCGTCGCCCGGGTCCGAGGAGCCGGTGGAGACGTACACGCGCAGGCCGGTGGCGCCGGTGGGCAGGTTGACGGTGACGTCGACGACCTGGCCGCCCGAGGGGGCGACGTTGACGGCCGAGGTGAGCACCGACTGTCCGAAGTCGCCGGCGTCCGATGTGACCTTGACGTAGATGTTCGTCGAGACGCCGGACAGTGCGGTCTCGCTGCCCGCTGCGGAGCGGGCGGTGAGGGCCAGACCGGTCGGCGCGGCGACTGCGCCGAGGAAGTTCCGGGCGCTGGTGCCGCGGCCGAGGAGCAGCATGCGCTCCTCGAGGAGCATGCTCGAGTAGAGCAGGCTCGTGCGGGAGAGCTGGCGGATGTCCTGGTAGCCCTGGCCGGCGTACTGAGCGGACCAGGTGACCTGGTCGGACACGCTGAACTGCGAGTAGCCGACGGTCTTGTCGTAGCCCGCGTACGTGATCTTCGGGCCGCGCGCGTAGTAGAGGCCGTTCGCGCCGCCGGGAGGTGCGAAGTTGGTCTGCGTCGCGTCGACGATGCCGGGGTGGATGTTCGCGACGCCGCCGGTGGCGGTGCCGGTGAATCCGGAGATCACCTTGAACTGGTGGGCCAGGCCTACGCCCTTGCGGCGCGGGAGCCGGTTGCGCAGCGGGGTGGGGCGCGGCGTGAGCATCTTCGCCGGCGCTTCGAGGTCGTAGGCGACCAGGCCGGTGCCGAGCGGCGAGGTCGTCGTGATGTCCTTCACCAGGTCCGGCTGCTCGGCCTTGAGGGCCTCCAGGGCGCTGGTGACGGACGCGAGCGCGTCTGGGGAGATCGCCTTGCTGATGTCGCCCTCGAGGCTCTTGGTGAGCGCCTCGTATGCCGTGGTCGGACCGGTGTTGAAGGAGATACCGCGACCCTCGCCGAAGGACTGGGCGAGGACCTGCTGGTCGACGTATCGCGACGGCGCCGTGTCGAGCGCGGACATCAGCTCGTCGAAGCGGCGGCTGACTTCGGCCTTGGTCAGCTCCGGGGCCTCCGGCGTACCGCCGAAGAGCACCTGAGCCTTGGGCAGAGCACCCATGCCCTGCTCCTCTCATGCGAAAGCCCCCTCGTCGGGGGCTGTTGAACGTGCGGTGGGGGTCATAGGCGGACGGTCAGGCGTCGGCCTTGGCCAGGAGGTCGCGGCGCCGCTCCAGATAGCCCTCGCGCAGCTCGCGGTCCTGGCACCGGTCTGCCTTGGTCAGCAGCTCAGCGGCCTCGGCGCGCATGCGGTCGGCGTCGCTGGTACGGGCCCTCGCCGCGTCTGCGGGGTTCCGGGTCAGCACGGGGCCTCCCAGTGTCGGCAGCTTCTTGATCTCCTCTAGGGCGCTGGTCGCCTTCGTCAGATCGCCCTCGAGCGTCGTGATGCGCTCCTCGGAGGACGAGGTGGCCTCTGCGACTGCCGCCTTCACAAGATCGGCCATTTCGGCCTTGGTCACTACCGCTGTCTCGCCTGTCGGGGCGCCGGCAGCGGCCGTCTGGGCGGTGTCCATACCGTCCGCCTTGTCGGCGCGATCAAGGTTGTCCTGCTCCATCTGCTCGCGCTCGTTGAACCATTTCAGGCTGCTGACGGCGTCGAGGAGCAGGCGGATGTCGGTGGCCTCGTGGAGGTTGCCCTCGGCGAGGGACTCGGCCTCGCTGATGATCAGCCGGGCGATGCAGGCGATCGCGTCGGTGGCCGAAGTGATGTCCCCACCCTCCGAGCCGTCGTCGCCAGCGCCGTCTTCGCCATCGGCTTTGGCGAGGGCGGGAACCAGGGCTCGTACGTCGCGGAGGACGCCCTCGACCTGGTTCTGCATCGCCGCCTGGTCGTCGGTGGCCGCCGAGCTCGTGTCATCCGCCTTGGTGGCGTCCTTCGCCGTTCCGTCTGCTTTCCAGTCCTTGGGCACCAGGCCCTCCAATCCGAGGGCCTTGGCCCGCTTGATGATGTGACGGCGGATGGCGTCGTGGTCGACGCCTCCGCGGCCGACTGCGCGGATGGCCTTGCGCAGATCGCCCTTGCTGGTGATGGGGTACGAGCCGTCGGCCATGGCGGTACCGGCCGCGGCGGCCTTCCGCCGGCCGGCTGCCGAGGTGTCCGCCTTCTGCAGCTCGGCGAGGCGCTCGGCGACGCGGCTGTCGACGAGGCCTCGGATCATGTCCTCGGCCACCGGGAGGCCGACCGCGTCCATCTTGAGGAGGATGGACGCTGGCCGGAGCGCGCTGGCCTCCTCGGCCTTCCCGATCGGCTCGGCGGTGACCGCTGTCCCGGCGGCCGCAAGGCTGGTGAGTGCCGTACGGACGGCGTCGGGGAGCTGTTCGTACAGGTCGTCGGCGATGCCGAATGCTGCGGCGTCGGTCTTCTCCACGACGAGCGCGCCGTCGACCAGCTCGAGGTCGCCCTCGGCGCCGTCGGCCTTGGCGATCTCGAACATGGTGGTCGGGTTGCAGGGCCGGTCGACGACGGAGACCTCACAGATCGAGCCGCCGACGATCTCACCCCCGGGGGCGTCGGTCTTCCCGAGCTTGATCTTGGGGTTCTTGATGCCGACGGAGAACCCCTTGAGGACCTTGTGCCGGACCTTGAGGCAGGCGACGGGGTCGACGATGTGCGCGGCCAGGAGGTGGCTGTCGCCGTCGCCCTTCGCGAGGCCGACGCCGACTCCCACAGCCCGCTTCACGTCGTGCTGCTCGCGCACGTTGGCGCCCTCGGCGAACCAGGCCGGCATCGCGCCGTCCAGCCACTCCGGGTTGAGGCGCTGGTTGGCGCGGTCGAGGTCGGAGGAGGCTGCGGGTCCGTAGACCATCATCGTGCCGTCGTCCTGCTCCTCCGTCTTCGTGATCGGCGCCCACGCGAAGGTGGTGGTCGTGTCCATCGGCTGCCCTTTCCGTGAGCGTCCAGCAGCGTGGGTCAGGTGCCGAGGCCTTCGGGGAGGAGGGCGCAGCGGCAGGAGGGGTGCCCGGGCGGGTAGGAGTGCCCGCTGGGGAAGGTCTGGCTCATGGGGATGGCGCCGGCGCTCTCGTTGGTGATGCAGACCGGGCAGACCCGTTCGTCGACCGCGGTGAGCCACGACTTCTGGCGGACGCCGTTGCGCTGGTACGTGAACAGGGAGGCGGCGGAGACGGCTCGGGCGATCTCGGTGACGGCGATGCGTTCGGCCCAGGCGGGGTCGCTGAGCAGGTGACCGATCGAGATGGCCAGGGTGTCGGCGGAGTCGCCGCGGGTGAGCGCGCCGGAGAGGATCTTCGCCAGCCGGCCCATGCGGTTCGCCGCGATGTTCCGGATGATGAGGCCGGCGTCGTCGAGGAGGGTCTGCAGCCCGTTGGTGGCGCCGTTATTGGCGACCAGGCGGGCGGCGTCCTTGTCGCCGGGCCGCCATTTCGACCAGTCGACGGTCGAGTGCCCAGCGAGGACGGAGACCGCGGACCGCTCGCCGATGACGTACCCGTCGGCGTGGATCTCCCGGACGCTGAGGAGAGCCTGCGGGAAGGGGATTCCCTGGGCGGCGAGCCAGCCGGCGGCGTCGTGCCAGGGCTTGCGCTGGTGGTCATCATCGCCGCCGGAGCGCTGTACGCCGCCGAGGTCCGGCTCGTCCGACTTCACGACGATGCCGCGCGCGGCGATCCACCGTTCGGCGAGGGCCCGGGCATCGACGGCGCCGGCGGCCGCCGCGATCAGGCGGGGTTTCCAGTAGTCGACGGCCCGCCGGTCAGCGGTCCAGCCCGGCCAGTCCCGGACGCGTTCAATATCCGGGGAAGATGACGCTTTTGGGTCGGCACCACCACCGTGCGGGTCGGCGAAGAGGACCAGTTCGTGGTTGACGTCCGGCGGGGCGTCGGCCTTGGTGACGGTGGTGAAGCGGAACGGCCGGGACGGCGTCGGGTTCTTGCGGGCCCAGCGCCGGAATGCGGCGAGCTCCGTTTTCACTGCGTCTGGCCGGTTGCTCTGCCCGCCGGACTCCGGCTCGGCGCCGGTGTCCTCGTCGTCCTGGTCCTGGTCGTCGCCTGCGTCCTCGATGGCGCCCTTCGGCGGGCCGATGAGCGTGCCGGGCGCCGCCTGCTCGGATGCGCCCTCCAGGAAGACGACGCCCCGGGTGGTGACGAGCATCGGCTTGTCGGCCTCCGGGAAGTCGTATCGCGGCTTCCCGGCGCTGTCACGGGCCTCGTTCATCGTCATCCGGCCCGTTTTCATCCGGTTCTCGGCGACGGCGTCCGCGGCCGCCTCGTCCTCCTCGTCCATCCCGAGGAACACGAACTCCAGATCGCGGCTCATCCCAAGGTGACGGCGCAGCACGGCCGTTACGAGGCTCTGCAGCCAGCGGGTCGTGGGCAAGGTGCCCTTGCGGCGCTGCACCGACTCCTGGCCCTCGTGCCAGCCCGTAGAGCCGAGTCCGCCCTGCTCCGTGAAACCGAGCTCCGCCATCGTCGTATCGAAATGCGAGGCGAGGAGCTTGATGAGGAACAGGTCGTACTCGGGCCGGTAGCGCTCGGCGACGTCGGGCTGCGTCGTGGGGTCCAGGCCGGGCGGCAGGATCCGCATCCGGTGACGCGATGCGCTGGTGCTGTACGCGTCGTTGAGCCAGACCTCGTAGTCCTTGAGCTGGGCCGGACTCCAGCCGTTCGCCCCGTTGTTGCGGAGCAGCGAGTTGGGGACGGTGCCCTCGGTGTACTCCGCCTTGATCCACTGGCGGCGCCGGATCCAGGTGTCGATGTCCTCGAGCGCCTGCTCCACGGCGCTGTACCCGTACAGGGTGTGGGAGCGGACGTTGCGGCGCTTGTAGACGAGCTGGTCGGTCCGCAGCGGGTTGAGGACGGCGCCGCCTTCGTCGACGTCGGCGACGAACTCGCCACGCGGGAATCCCCAGAGGATCTGCTGGAAAGCGGGGTTCGGCGGTAGAGGCCGACCGCCGCGGTGGTCGCGGAGCGGCTTGATGGTGGAGCCGTCGATGACCTCGAGGGAGAAGAGGTTCCCGCCCAGGGTGCGGCGCGGGTAGATCGCGACGGCGTCCAGGACGAGGTGCTCCTCCAGGATCTTGGAGAACCAGTCGGTGGGCTCCTCCCCCTGTCCCCGGTCGGGGTTCTCCAGGAAGTCCATGCACCGGGTGACCTCGCCCGAGAGCCGCTGCCGGAGCGCCTTGGCGACGACGTGGTCCGGCTCGTCCGTGCCCTCCTGGGCGCGCTCGATGGCCGACTCGGTGAGGCGGATCGTCCACCCCAGCGAGGCCACCTCGGCTTTACGGATCTCGATGCAGCGGCGTGGCAGTCCGCCGGCGTCCGCGGCGTCTCTGAGGACTTTCCACGGCACGATCCGGTCGGACATGCCGGGCAGGTTGCTGGAGACCGGGTACTCGTTGAGCCGTGGTTCGGGCCGGCCGGTGTCCGGGCGCGGCGGATCGATCGCGGCGGGGATCAGCGGGACGCCCGGGCCGAACGCCACAGCCGGGTCGGTGCGCGGCAGGGGCGGGAAAACGCCGGTGGTCTGGCCGCCGAGGCGGCTGTTCGTGAGGAGCGCGGCGACCTGGTCGCTGGTGAAGGTGACGGCTCCGCCCGGTACAGCGGCCTTGTCGAGCGTGCGCGGCCCGGTCCGCTTCTTACGGCCCACGAGCACCCCCTTCGTCGTGTCGGTGAGCGGCGGGCCGCTCGGGGGTCAGAGGCCTGCGGCGGCGTACAGGCCGGCTCCGCACAGGGCTTCGTGGGTGGCGCGCTGGGCTTCGTTGGCGGTGAGCTGCGCGGCGCTGTGGGCAACCCACCGGGTACCGCAGAGGGTGCGGCCCGGGTGCGCCCGGCAGAGCATGACGCGGTAGCCGCGGGCGGCGTGGACGGGGCAGCGGGGCGCAAGGCCGGGCATCAGCCAGACCAGGCGGGGACGTTGACGCATGAGGGTGCTCCGGGGGTCAGGCAGCGGCGTACTGACGCAGCCACTCGGACTGCTCGTCGATGCCGCCGGGCGGGGTGTAGTACGCGAGGAGGAGGGCGTCGGCGTGGTCCGGGCTGCGACCCAGGCGCTTCTTCGTCTTCTCCTTCGGCTCGACGACGATCCGGCCGGCGGCGTCGATGCTGTACTTCGGGGCCGTGAGCTGGGTGACGAGCCGCTCGCGGTCCATCTCTTCGAGCCCGGACAGGTCCCAGGCCTCGTCTTCGGAGAGCTGGCGGCCGATGCGCCACCAGATCTCAGACCGGAGCCGGGGGAATTTCTCGGGTTCGCTGGTGGCGGTGGACACGTTGACGGGGATGATCGCCGCGGTGTGCTCGCCCTTGAGGCCCTTCTCCCGGAGGGTGCCGGCGATGCCCCAGCCGATGCCGATGCTGTCGATCTTGACGGCTGTGGGGCGTACGGACTGGATGATCTCCAGGATGCGGGCGGCGGCCTTGATCGGGTCCCGCTCGCGGAAAGACCACTCCCTGCCGACGACTTTGCCTCGGCGCTCGCGGATGACGGTCTCGTCGCCGCCGGCTCCCATGTCGATGCCGAGCTCGTGCGGCGTCCGTTCTTCCTGTGGCAGGTCGTCGTCGTGGGGGGCGTGGCAGGCGCGGATGGCGGAGAGCCGTACGACGCCGTCCTCGGCATCGTCGGGGAACTCGCCGAGCACCTTGGAGATGTAGGTCGGGGATTCCTCGCCGAACTCTTCGCGCATCTCGTCGACGTAGTCCGGGCCGACGAGCATCGGCTTGAGGCTGTCGGGGACCGTCTCCCCCGTGAAGTTCGGGGTGTCGAACGTCGAGATGTGGATGGTGTTCCAGCGGGAGCCGGGCTGGCAGATCCTGGCGAAGTGGGAGCCGGGGTCGTCGGGGTTGCCGATGGCGAGGATGCGGCAGTGCTCACCGGTTGCGATGGACATGGCCGCGGTCCAGAACTGCTTGTTGATGCCGCACGCCTCGTCCAAGATCACCAGCACGTATTTCGCGTGGATGCCCTGGAAGGCGTGCGGGTTGTAGTCGGATGGCTTGCGGCCGAAGGCGACGAGCCGCTTGCCGAGCTTCCAGTCGGTCTCGTTGACGCGGCCGATGAACTTTGTGCCTCGGGACTCCGCTTTCACCCAGGCGCCGTTGATCTCGGACCAGAGGATCGCCTTGACCTGGTCGCCGGTCGGCGCGGTCGTGACGACGCGGGCCTCGCCCGGCGGGTGGGTGTCCAGCCACCAGCACACCAGCCTGGACGCCTGGAAACTCTTGCCGGAGCCGTGGCAGGAGTGCACGGCCGTGAGCCGGTTGTCGCGGACGGACTCGGCGATCTCGACCTGCTTGGACCACAGGTGCTCGCCGAGCTTGTCGCTCGCCCACCGGCCCGGCTCGGTGACGTACTGGACGGCCTGCTGCTCCCGCTCGGCCTCCGCGTCCAGCATGTCGGCTGCGAGGGCGAGAGCATCCATGGCCGCCTCACCTACGTGCCGGGAGCAGCCCGAAGATGCCGGGCCGCGACCGCTTTAGCCGCCGTGGCCTCGGCGCCGGTGACGCCGGCGTGCGTGAGGGCCGCCTCGATCGCCCCGATCACGGTGGTCGCCTGCTGCTCGCTGATGGCGGCCAGGCGCTCGTCGATGCGGAGCCGGCCGATGGTGCCGAGGACGGTGACGCACCGGTCCATCGCCCGCTCGTACAGTACGACTTCGGAGCGGAGCTGCTCGGCGTTCTTGTCGTCGGTGTACCGGATGCGGTGCAGCTCGTTGACGCGTTCGGCGAGCGCGTCCTTCCAGGCGATGACCTGCCCGGCCAGTTCGCTTAGGGCGGTGAGCGGGTTCTCGACCGGGGGGACGTCGAGGATCGCGAGGGCCCGCCGGGTTTCCTCCTCCAGGCGGGCCTCGGCCACACGGCGTTCGCCGGCGGCTCGATTCTGGGGGGCGCTCCCGCCGTGGACGCGGCAGACCGTCTGCCCCTTGAGCGCCCAGGCCTTGCAGCGCTCCCCTCTCTCTCCGCCGGTGCCCTTCTTGTGGCCGGTGCAGCGGCGTTCGGGGGTGGGCTTCGCGAGGTTGCTACGCGAGGCGACCATCACTGGCCGCCGGATGTCCAGTGCGCCGGAAGCGGGGCGGTCTCCTCGGGAGGCTCGGTGGGCAGCTTCTCGGGGGTGCAGTCGCAGCCGGGCAGGTCTGCCTCGTTCGGGGCGGTGCAGGTGCTGGCGTGGATGTGGGCCGCGGCCTCCATGTCGATCGCGTGGGGGCCGCAGGCGTGGACGATGACGGTCGTGTCGGCGCCGGTGGGCAGCGGTGGGTAGACCGGCGTGGGGGCGTCCGGGTTGTCGAGCTGCTCTTGGGCGGCGCGGCGGTCGATCTCCAGCAGGCGGACGGCTTCGACGTCTTCGTTGGTGGGACGGCGAAGCCAGTGGACAAGGGCCGGGCGCTGGCACAGCGTGCAGGCGGGCCCCCTGGAGGCGGAAATGTCGATCGGCGCGGGCGCGTCGGCGGTCTGCGGCCCCGGGCGGGGCGCGGGGGTGGGCGAGGTGAGGGTGTCCACGCCAGTCTCCTTCGGTCAGGTGACGGTGAGTTGCCCGTACGGGATGACGGGCTGCTCCGGGTTGTCGGTGATACGGATCCACACCGTGTACTTGCCCTTGGCGAGGATGGGCCCGTCGCTGCCGGGGCCGACGAGGACCTGCGCACGGTAGGCGCGGGTGCCGGGGATCGACTGGGTGCCGTCCCAGCCGCCCACGTACCAGGTCGCGGGCCGGGCGCCGATCGCGGTGAAGGCGAACTCCACGAGGTCGGACGTCGGGTCGTACGGGAGGCCTTGGACGGTCGCGGTGACCTCGGCCTCGACGAATTCGCGGCTCTCGCGGTCGATGGACTGCACTCGCCCCCCGTTCTAGTCGTCGACGTGCCAGCGGCCGTCGCCACGCCGGGCCTGCCACCGGCGGAGCCCATCACGGACCCGCCAGCGGCTCGTCGGCCCGGTGACCTGGAGGACGAGGCGGCGCAGGTTGCTGCGGACGGCGGTTGCCACCGCGGTGATGACGGCGCCGGCTTGGAGGACGACCTCGAAGTACCGGCCAGTCTGGACGGCGCCGGCTTGGAGGACGACAGCCCGGTAGGAGGCGCGCGCGGTGCGGCGACAGCGGCCGGTGAGGCCCGTTGTCGCGCGCCGGTGAAAGCCGATCGCCCGCGCGGCACGCCCGGTCGTGTCGACGGCGGTGGCGAGCGCGAGCCGGGCTGCGGCACGGGCGGTAGCTGCCGGTTCCGTCAGCGTCTCGGTGTGTAGGAGTTGCTGGAGGGTGCGGAGCCCCTGCCCTGTCGCGAGGGCGACGGCCGCCCGGGTGAGGGTCGCTGCCCGGGTGAGGACGCTAATGGTCACCACTCTCGCCGCCGCGTGCAGTCCGGCGGTACGGGCGGTCCGGCCTGCCGGTGTGGCGGAGGCCTGGCGTCCCATCAGCACGGTCCGCCCCACAGCAGCCTGCCCGCCGGCTTCGGCGGTGCGGGCCACGTCGGTGCGCCGGGCGGCCGTGGGGTTGACCACGGGGGTGGCGCGGGCGGTGAGCGCGGTCAACCGGCTGGCCGTGGCCCCGGCCAGGCTGCTCGCGACGGCCCGCAGTCCGGCCGTCCGCCGGAGGGCGCTGCTCCCCAGGATGGTGGTAGCGGCGTAGAGCTGGGCGCCCCTTCTGGTCACGGCGATCGTGGCGATGTCGGCGGCCAACATCACTCCGTGGGCGATCTGGCTGATGACCGACGCGGCCGTGGTCTGTACCTCGGCCGCCAGCATGCGGGTGTAGGACGCGCCCCGGCTCATCCCGGTGCTGAGGACCGTGGTGGTGCGTAGTGCGGTGAGCGTGGCGGCCCGCCAGAACCCGGTACCGCAGATGGTGGTGACGGTCCGGGTCACGCTGGCGGCACGGCGCGCCGCGCTGCCGGCGGTGACGACGGCGGTCCGGGCGAGGGAGATGACGCGGCTCGTACGGCTGCTGGTGGTGGCCGTGGTGGCTGCGGCCAGCCCGGTCTGGCGCAGCGGCCCCCCGGGTCCGGTCGTCACGTAGGCAGGCCGGGCAAGCGATGTCCTGCGGCCCTGCCCGAGGAGGGCCTGGACGGCGGCCGAACGGGCCATCTGCACCACCCTGGCCGCGGCGCCGGTGGTCGTGGCCGGCGCTGCCCGCAGGAGACTCGCCCGTCGGCTGGCCGTGGGCGCGCTGATGACCGGGGTCTGGCGGTCGAGGCCTACCCGGCGCAACAGGCTGGATGCGGTCGTGATGGCCGCCTGGACGGCGACCGCGACGAGGCGGCCGAGTGCAAGGGCTGTCGTGGCTGTGGCCGTCGCTCCCCGCCGTATCCTGCCCGCCCGGCCGGTGGCGGCCTGCCCCGTGACCGTCGACGCGTACGGCAGCGTGAGCAGCCGGCTGCTGCCCGGCGCCGTGCCCACGGCTGCCAGCAGCGCCGCGAGCACACTGCTGCGGCGGCCGGTGGCCAGCGTGGCTACTGCGGCTTGGAGAACGCGCGCCACCGACCGGCGCAGACCGCCCTGGACCAGCGCAACGACGGTGAGCGCGGCGAGCGTGACGCTCCGCCTGGCCGACGCCTCGGCGGTTACGCCCGCACCTCGGGGCAGCGCCGCAGCCCGCCGTACGAGTGGGGTGGCGGTGGACGCCGCCGCGCGGGGCAACTGGGCCCGCCGCAGCCCGTCCACGGACGTCGCCGCCGTGGTGGCGCGGGCCAGAGCTGTGGAGCGGACGGCGGCGGCAGTAAGCGACGTGGTGGCGCCCAGGTTGATGGAGGTGGTCTGGTTGGGGACGAACTCGACCAGCGCCCAGAGGGTGCTCACTCGGCGGGTTGTTGACTGGGAGATGCTCGCCCTGTAGCCGATCTGCGCGGCGGCGAGGGTGGCCGGCGTCCAGGCATCGGCGGTCTGCGGGTTGCTGTAGGTCGTGAGCTGGTACAGGCGCGGTACGGCGCTCTTGTGGGTGGACCAGCCGTTGACGGCAACGCTGGTGGAGGGCGACTCGGAGACGGTGCCGCCGGACTGGCCTTTGATGCGGGTGACGATGCTGGCCGTGGTGGTGGCGGTGGAACCGATCCGCGCGCCGACGGCTACGAGGGTGATCGCGTCGGAGGCGCCGATGCCGGCGGAGGCCGGTGAGGACACGGTGAAGTCGTCGGTGGCCGTGGTGCCGGTCGCGGCCGTCTGGTTGTAGGTGGTCGCGTCGTCTGGCGGGGCCTCCGCCACGCGGGTCCAGTTGTTCGCCGCTCCGGCGGTGCCTCCTACGCCGGTCCACGTGTTGTTGTCGCCAGCGCCTGCCGGCTGGAGGTGGACGACGGAGCCGGGCCCGGGCAGGCCGTTCTGGACCGTGCCGGTGTCGTCGTTGACGGCGATGTCGTCGATGCAGACGTCCATCGCGGTCGCCGACTGGATCGCGCCGACCCTGAAGCGGGAGAACCCGTTGATGTTCGTGCACAGGGTGTCGGCGAACTGGACGCCGTCGAGGTAGCCCTTGAACGCGGAGACGCCGGCGGTGAGGGTACCGCCGACGTCGGTGAAGTCGAGCTCGACCCGGTACCAGCGGCCGGTCGAGAGGACGCCGGTCGGAGAGCCGAGGTTGACGGCGGCCTGGTTGTCGCGGAGCTGCAGCTGGCCGGTGCTGGTGAGCCGCAGGACGCCGGGGAAATACCCGGACTGCCCGATCCCGTAGATGTTGCAGTCCGCGGCGGGCAGCGCCGTGATGTACAGGTAGAACCGGTGGAATGTCCGCTGCACCACGCCGGACGTGAGCTGGTGCTCGATGTATTGCGTGGCCCCGGACGGGGTGATGCGCAGGGAGGCGTTGCCGGCGCGGTGAATCGTCTGGGAGATGGCCGGGGAGCCGTTGGAGTCCTGCCACTCCATCAGGGCAGCCGCGCTCAGCAGCTCGAACCCGCACGTGTACATCCGCGCCATCAGCCTGTCACCTCACAGGTCGGTCCAGCGGGTGTGCACGGCGGGGTCGGTGTAGGCGGCGTGGCGTCAGGAAAACTTGGTGGTGAGGGTGTAGGCGACCTGATCGCCGGAGTTGAGGTTCTGCGCGCCGTGCTCGCAGTGGAAGAACAGGTTTCCGTTCGTCACGTTGGAGACGCCGGGGATGTTCCCGCCGGTGACGGTGTCGCCCGAGGCGATGGTGGAGATCGCGGTGGAGCCGTTCTGGGCGCGGGTCACGGTCAGCGTGTTTGTGCTGATGCCCACGATCTTCAGGACCTCGGTGCGGATCTGGATGTACTGGTTCGTCGCGAAGCTGGCGCCGTTCGCGACGACCAGGGTGGTCGCCGAGTTCGAGCCGATGACAGCCGAACCGGCCTGCACCGAGTCCGCGGTCGGCTTCGACGCGGTGTCCGACAGGGCGACCTCGGCGATCGACTGCGAACTACCGGACGTCAACGTGCCGGTGACCTGGTAGGTGTCGGACGGCGTGGTCGTCGTGACGATCGACGACGTCCCCGCCACACGCGACTCCGAGGCCTCCTTGAACAGGCCCACGTCCGACGCGGCGGCGGTGAGGCCGGCCGGGTTGTTCCCCCAGGCCAGGTTCAGCGGCTCGGCCTGCGAGGGCGACGACCCGCGCATCCTGCCCGCGATGATCTCCCGCCCCTTGGCGGTGACAACAGCCATCAGGCTCTCCCTCTCCTTCGGTTCGATCGGTGGATACGGCGGTTCGCGAGTCGACGGCCGACGTGCTGCCACCAGGCCTGCCGTAGCGGATTGGCGTAGTGGGCGGCGACGACACCGTGGTCCTCGATGGTGCCGTCAGCACGCCGGACGACCATGCGCAATTCACTGGCGTGCGGGACATCGGTGCCAGCACGGCTCATTGCTCCCCCTCGCCCTTCCGGGCCTCCTGCTCGCGGGTTCTGACCTCAGCGAGGCACACGCCGTACGGCTGGCCGGTGGCGGCCTGCAACTCCCTGGCCTGGGCCTTGACACTCGGATCTCCCTTGGGCGCCCCCGGGGCGGCGGCGTTGGCGGAGCGGGCGCGCGCGGCGGCCTTGGCCTGTCCGCAGATGAGCGGCTTCGGCGGTCCGTCCAGGAACTGTTTGATGAACTCGCGCTTCCGGTGCCGGCGCTCCGCCCGGTTGAGGCGCCGCCTGGGCTGTTCCGCGCCACCGTTGCTCGCGGTCATCAGCTTCGCCCCATCGCGCGCTGCTCAGCTCGCTGTGCAGCGCGCCGGACGGCAGCACTTACGGCGCCGGGGGACGGGACATGGTGCACGTGAACGACCGCTCCAACCGAGGCGGTGCCGGCGCCGGGGGCTGGGTTTGGGCTTCTGGTACCGGCTTCCGCCGAGGTACGGATCTCGGTCGTGCCGGACGAGGTCGTTCGGCCGGTTCCGTCCCGGGTGACGTGGTGGGCAACGGCCAGGTGCTCCGCGAGCGGCGCTGTGTCCACGGTGAGTTTCGCGACGGTTTCACCGTGTTCGCGCCTGATCGGGCCGAGCTTGATACTCAGCCGGAGCGGCTGTGAACAGGCCGGGCAGTCGAGGGTGATGTGCGTGGGTGCGGCCACCATGTCAGCCTCCTGCGCGGGCGGGCCACGACCAGGTACCGGCGTCGGTGCCGCACCTGATGTCGCGGGCCCAGTAGGTGTCGGGGCCGTCGAGGAGGACCTGGAGGTTGCAGGGCACGTCCTCCTCCTGGGCGCTGGCCCGGACGACGATCGCGGGGAACACGTCGCCGGCGCGGGCTGGAGTCGGGCGGCTGCGTCCACCGAGGCGTTGGCGGGCGATGGCGCGGGCATCATCGTCGCTGAGCCGGTAAAGGACGCTCTGCCCGATCTGGGGGGCGGGTGGCGGCCAGAAGATGGTCGCGACGGTTTCCGGGGGCGGGATCGGGCCTCGAGACATGGGCGGTTGTCCTCACGGGCGGAGTGCCGCGTGGCGCGGCCGGGCAGGGTGGAGCGCGATCAGCTCGGTGAGGGTGAGCAGACCGCGGCGGGACGGGTGAGGGTCGTGGGCGATACGGCCATCGATCCAGCAGACGGCGTGCCGGACTCCGCGCTCGGACAGTCCGAAGGCGAGGCCGTACGCACACGGCCGGTTCGGGGATTGCTCGTAGACGTCGTAGCCCGCCAGACGGCAGAAGGCGATGAGGGAACCCCACCAGTCGTCCAGCAGGAGGAAGTGCGGGACGGCGAGGAGCGGCAGCTCCAGGAGGGACGCGACGGCGGCCTGGAGGCAGTTCCCGGGCCGGCCCTCGGGGTCGTCGTGGAGGATCGTCTGCGTGACGGGCTTCACCAGGAGCCGGACCATTCGCCCGGGCCGTCCCACATGGCCTCGACGGTCTGCCGGGTGCGGTGCTCGTCGCACAGCGGGTCTTGGAAGTGGCAGGGCGGGATCGACGCGATCCGCTTCGTGGGGACGTCGCACCGGCGTCCGTCGGCGATGGGGGCTCGGCAGCCGGCCCAGTCGGTGAGCGCGCTCCCGTCGAGGTCGAGGCGCTCGAGGAGTACGGCGCGCATGTGGGCGTACGCGGCCTCGGCTGTCGGGTGCCCGATGTCCTGCCACGCCGGGCTGGCCGCACGCTGCCCTTCCGGCGCGGCCATCACGATCTGCGCGGCCTCGGAGCAGCACTCGATATAGCGGCCCATGCGGGCGTTCCCGCCCGTGTAGACGTACATGCCGTCGCGCGGGCCCGCCTGGAGCTGCTGGACGGTGTGGTGCTGCATCGCTCGTCACCCCCGGTCGGTGCGGACGGAAGTGTGGTTGTCCCGCGCGCCGCAGGGGTGGTCACCGCGGCGCGCAGAGTGTGAGGCCGGCCCCGGCGGAGCACGTGACGCCGGGGCCGGTGGGGTCCTCGCGGATTACCCGTGTCGCTTCGGCGGGCGACACATCAGTCCTCACCGGTCGGCGCCCGTATACCCGTCTCGGTGAGGAGTGTGATCCGCTGCCCGGTGTGATCTCCCTGTCCCCTGGGAGATCACCCGTGGCCGCCCAGGCCCGTTCGCCGGGCAGCGGAGTTCGTGGTGGACCGCCGTGGCGCGGCGACCCTCGGCGCCAGCCGACGACGGTCCGTCCCCGCCCCGGTCCGCTGGTGCGCGGTGGGGCGGAGTTGGAGGGGTACCGGCGGCGAGGGTGCGGCCGTCAGGCGAGGGAGTGCACCGCGTAGGCGCGGCGGGCGCGGTTGCGGGTGGCCTTCTCCGCGCGGATGACGTCGACGGCGCGGAAGAGGGGCTGTCCGGCCAGGTTGCGCATCGGCCGGCCTTGGGGCGTCTCGGCTTGCGCCAAGTGCCCGCGGTACTTCCAGTTCCGTACCGTGTTCGGCTCGACTCCGGCGGCCTCGGCAGCTTCGAGGGCGGTCCAGAGCGTGTTCTGAAGATCGCCGCTGAGGTCCATGGTCACCTCCGGCCGTGCATGTTCTGAGGGAAACGAAAAAGGCCCCGCGAGGTCGCGGAGCCTTCCCGTATGCGGACGCACTGATCCGGGAGCAGCATCACGCGTGATACGCACCCCCGTCAAGCAAGTGTTTTGTCTGGCGTGGCGTCCGGGTGACGGCCTGGCAGGGTGCTGCCTCGGCTGAGTGTTCCGCGCAGGACGGGCGGCAGTTCGTCGTCGTCGAGGGCGGGGAGGTCCAGCACGGTGTGGACGTCGGGCTCCTGGCGGGCGGCGGCCGGGATGAGGCTGCGGACGTAGTCCCGGTACTCGGCGTGGGTGAACAGGGCCTGGCAGTCGGGGTCCTGGCACTCGATGTACGGCTGGTCGTTGACGAGGCGGAGGTCGCGGGATTCGGTGAGCCAGGGACCGCCGCAGCGCTTGCACGGGGCGAATCGTTTCGTCTCGGGGGCTTTGTCCCGGCCGGTGAAGCGGACTGCCGCCCGGTGCCAGTGGGCGATCTGCGCGGCGGGGTTCCCGGACGGGACGACGTCTCGGCCCACGCGGGCGGGGTCGTGCGACTCGGAGGCGAGCGGGTGCTCCTGCAGGAGCCACTCGACGTGGGCAATGAGCAGCCGGACGGTCCCGGCGATCCAGATTTCCTCCCGTACCCCCGGGGTACGGACCGGGCGGTCGCCGAGGCCGCGGAGCCGGCGGAGCTCGGCGGCGGTCTCGGCCAGGCCGCCGGCGATCCGGTCGATGAGGAGGCGGGCGGCCTGCCCGGGCCAGGGCGTCGTGTCGGTGGGCGCACTGTGCATCGTGGCCGTCGGTACGCCGCGCTGGCCGTAGAGGGGCTCGCGGGTGACGGCGACCAGGAGCTCGGGGAGCTCCTCCAGGTGACGGGTCGCGCGCTCGACGCAGCCGGGGCAGTGGATGGGCGCTCCCCAGGTGACGGGGACGTCGTGGTCGGTGTGGGTGGCGAGGGCGTGGTGTTCGGCTCGGCGCCAGGCGGTGTTGCAGACGCCGAGGCAGGGGGCGGGAGTTGGCATTGCGGGCCTCCCCTGGTGTGGGACAGCGGGGCGGAGGAACGCGAACGGCCCCGCCAGGTTCGAGAGCGGGGCCGTTCACGGAAGCGAGCTGCTGCATGGAGTCGGCAGATCTCTTCGATCTTGCCCCACAAGTCACATCAGAAGCAAGGAAACCAGGGCATACGGGCGTCGTTTATGGTCACGTCACGGCTTCGCCGCTTCCCTCCACCTGCTGCCACGCATGGGGGCCGTAGACGGTTTCGGTAGCCGTGCCATTGGTGCTCAGGTACCCCTGGTCATCCACGTGCTGCACAGTCACGTCAACGCGCAAAGCTCCACTGGAAAGCACCAGGTACGAGTACGTGCGGTAAGAGGGCCGTGCAGGCTCCTCATCCCGCCAGTGCACGGGTTCTGTTTTGCCGATGAGATGGATCCGAACGGTCATGCCCTGGAACGTAGCCAGCTCAACGCACCAGGGATCGCCTTTTCAGACTTCCGGCCGCCGTATGACCTGACGGCGACCGAAGCTAGGCGCGCCGGTCCTTGAGGCGTTGCACGGCGGCATCGAGGTGCGGAACGCAGTGCTGCTTCACGCCGCCCTTCGGGAGGTTGGCGACGAGCTGAGCGAGGACCGGGTAGACGTCCTGGTGCTCGTGCGTGGCGTCGACGAGGTCGAGGGCCTTGGTCGTGGCGGTGAACTCGAGGCCCAGGGCGTCGTCGGAGCAGCGCGTACGGAGTTGGTCCACGAGCGCCTGGACGTCGGCGCGAGGCTTGCGGTGGCCGTCGACGTCGTACAGGTAGGTCACGGGGTCGCCGGCGGTCTCGGTCGCCTTCGGTTTCGCACTGGTGTCGCCGTCACCGTCTCCGGAGGAGCATCCGGTGAGCGCTGTGAGCAGCACTGCGGTGCAGGCGGTCAGAGCAAGGGTGTTGGTGCGCACGCGTCCCCCCGGGGCGATTGAGCGAGGACGGCATCATGCCGTGCCGGCGGGCTCGGGGTCTCGCGAATCGCGATCTGCGCCGCACGCAGAGAGCTGCCCGGCGGGTGTACGCCGGGCAGCTCTTCGGGGGGGGACGCTCAGCATGGCACCGTTGGCGGGTCTCGGGAACGGCTTGGGCATCGTTCACCCGGGAGGCTTACGCGGCGGCGTGCGGGGCGATCTCCTGGAGCCGGTGGCGGGCGCGCGCTGCGTAGGTGGCGGATTGCTCGATGCCGATGAAGCCGCGGCCCTCGAGGAGTGCGGCCGCGCCGGTGGTGCCTGCGCCGGCGAACGGGTCGAGGATTGTCCCGCCTTCGGGGACGATGCGCACCAGTTGCTGCATGACCTCGACGGGCTTCTGCGTGATGTGGAGCCGGGCTGCGCCTCGGGGCTGGCTGCCGGTGAAGTGGCCCGGCAGGTAGACGGGGGCGTTGCCGGGGATCATCGCGCCGTGGCTCCCCCAGACGATGAACTCGCACTCCTGGCGGAGGCGGCCGGGCTGGGGGCGGGCGATCGGCTTGTGCCAGACAGCGATCCCGCGCCAGGTGTACCCGGCGGCTTGCAGGGCGTCGCTCGTGGCGGGGAGTTGGCGCCAGTCGGTGAAGATGAGGGCGGCGCCTCCCGGGCGTGTGAGCCGGTAGGAGTGGGCCAGGATCATCGCGAGCCAGGCGGAGTACGAGCGCTGGTCGCGGTTCTCGCCGGTGAAGTCACCGAGATCGGCGCCGTGGTTGCGTCCGCCCTCAGAGAGGTACTTCTCGCGGGCGGTGCGGCTGGTGCGCTCGGTCATGGTCCGGCCGCCGCTGTTGTACGGGGGGTCGCAGATGACGGCGTCGACGGTCTGATCGAGGGTGGGGAGCAGCGTAAGGGCGTCGCCTCGGTGGAGTGTCCACATGTTGGGGTGCCTCTCGTGCGGTCGCGTACGCCGGTTGGCGAGCGAGTCGGTGCACGGCCCCGGCGGGGCTTAAATCACCCATTCCCGGACTTGATCTTGGGCAAGGTGCCTGATTAGGCACTATCAGACCTCGGTGCCCGCCAAAAGGTTGTACGCCGCGGGGTGGCAGTTTCGAGGCACGGACCCCACATCTAGTGATTTGATGTCACCGGCCCAGGGCTGAAGGCAACTTCGGTCTCCCGTGCCTACAACTCACATATCGTTTCGGCTGCTTCACCAGGAAGGCCCCTCACATTCGACACCTCGATCGAGGTGGCGGGCCTGAACCCCGGGCCACTCGGGGCCTCTTGGAGGAAGCATGGAAGATCCCCCTGCCGACCGCGATCGCGATGACCATTGCGATCACTGCGTTTGTCGAGAACGCCAGCCCTCCACACGGCAGGCGATCATCGACTGGGCACCGGTCGCGCGGATCATCCTCGAGGTACTGCAGCAGATCCCCTGGCACTGACCAGGCCCCGACCGTACTACGGACCGTGCGCAGCAATGAGCCCGGCCGAGAGCTAGACGGCCGGGCTCACTGACTGCGGCACCCAGGGGCCTGGCGCTGCTGTAACAGCGCCGGGCCCCACTTCATTGCGGTGCCCGCGTCCTGCAGCGGGTTCGACGCTTTTACGCTTTTACTGATTTACGGATTCCCGCTGAAGCGCAGCATACGACATGGAAAAGCCATCAGCCATGGACAACATGGAGACAGTTCGTCTCGCACCCGCCCCTAACTGGGGCTCTGAACTGGGGTTTTCCCTGAGCGCTGCCGGTGCTGGCCGAGACGGCGCGTGGACAGTCTGTTCATTGCTCACCTGTCGGCGAGGACCAGGGTCAGGCCGACGAGCGCGAGGGGTAGGGCCGCCGACGAGTGTCCGCTGACGAGGAGCACGAAGACGCCGAGGGTCCAGGCGGAGGCGGGGATGGCGGGTTGGCGGCGCATGGCGCGCCAGCCGTCGCAGTGGGCATTCCAGAGGGTCCGCACAGCGGCGGCCGGTCGCATCATGGCCACCATGACAGCACGTCCGCGCGAACGCGGCGTGGCCTTCCCTAGCAGGGGTCTCGGGCGTGAGATTGAGGGGGCAACTTCGTCGAGCAGCTCGGCCACGATCTCGTTCACCCGTCGTTGCGGGGCTGCTTGGGGGCCGTCGCGGGCTGGCTGTTCCTGCGGTAGCCGCGGCGACCCGCGAGCGCTTTCGTGACGGTCGCCCCCTTCCAGCGGTTCACGCCGTGCGCGGTGTCGTCCGGGGCGGGCCAGCGGCCGCGTGTGCGGTCGGCTCGAATGGTGGCGGCCTTTATGCCGATGCCCGCGTCCTCGAGCTGCGTCGCGGTGTATAGGCGGGTGGGGTCGAGGGTGACGGTTTCGCGCTGGACGTGGTCGCGAACGAAGGCGGCGATGTCCTGGGCGGCGTACTCCTTGTAGCGGCCGCGCCGGTCGATGTTGGCGGGCCAGGCGGGGTGCTGGGCCCAGGTCTTGCTGACGGTGTCCGTGCTGACGCCGTATGTCTCGGCGATCTCGGGGACGATCAGGCGGGTGCGGTCTACCATGGTGGCGATTCTCCTTTGCGGAGTTTTCAACTGATGAGGGGCCGGCGCTCTGTCACCCCCGGGTTTGCCTGGGGAATGCGTCGGCCCCTTCTGTTTGTGCTGTGACAGGGGCTGTGGGGGGCGTTGAGGGTCCGGGAGAGGGTGCCCGCCCCGGGCTGGCTGCTCGGGGCGGGCGGGGCCGTCTAGGACTTGTCGTCCCAGTCGTCGAGATCATCGGTGGTGATCATCTCGAGGATGGTTGCGAGCCGGGCGAGTGAGTACTCGGCTGCGTCCATCCGCCAGGGAGCGGGCCCTGCCATTGCCGTGAGGAACATCAGCTCGTAGGTGGTGAACCAGTCGAGGATGGCGCTGTCGTGCGCGTTCCGCACGTTCTCGGCGATGGGTTCGTCGGCGAGGATGGCGCGCGCCCGGTCAAGGGCGAGAACCCCTTCGGGGCTCGGTCGGCCATCGGTGCCGAAGAACGAGGGAATCTCCACCGGGATGGGGAGACTCTGCAGGACGATCCGGAGTGCGTTGAAGGCCCCCAGGAGGGCCTTGATCGCCTGGGCCCGCTGTTCATCGTGGTCTGCCACGATGTTCTCCTCTCTGGATTTTTCAACTGACCGTCAGTGGAGGGGCTGTCACCCCCCTCCCTGACATCTCTAACTTTACAGCGTTCGCGTCTACATTTGCAACACCTTTCTCCGGAGAAGTTCAGCCGGGCCCGAGCCCGCGCCCTACGATGTGAGCCTCGGCCTTACGGCTGGGTGGCGACCGGCAGGTTTTCGCGAGCACCCCTTGGGGTGTCTGGGCCCCGGCTCGGGCCTGCCGGTCCTTTGCCGTTCCGGGGCCGGACACACGACCGCCCCCGGCTGGATGCCGGGGGCGGTGCGATGCGTGTTAGCCGTCCTGCGAGGCGGCCCATCCGGCGATGTCCAGGAGGCACCCGTCCGCCATCATCAGGCAGGCCTCAATGGACATGGCGCGCGCCGCGTGGAACTCGGCGGCCACCAGGACCGTGAAGACGTCCATGGCGGCGAGCCAGTAGGCGCACACGCTGTAGAGGTTCCCGTGCTGCTCTTCCGGCATCGGCTGGTCTCGGAGGACCTCCATGATCCGGCGCACGGCCGGGATGGCCTCGAGGTTGCTGACGCCCGGGCCGGTGGCCAGGGCGATCGGGACCGGGAGGGCGAGGCAGACGCGGGCCAGACCGCTGTAGGTGACGCTGAGGCCGAGCGCGAGGCGCTCGATGACTTCGTCCTGAGAGTCGGCCATTTCGGCTTCCTTTCGGTGGGTGGCGGGTCGGGGTTCGCGGCCCCTTCCCTCTTACGCATCTAACTTTACAGCACTCGATTCTATTTTTGCAACACCCTGCGGACGATTCATCGAGCTGAAACCAGGACCGCCCCCGGCTGGATGCCGGGGGCGGCCATGGCGCCGGTCAGTCCTGCGCCAGGAGCCACTCTCCGAGGCTCTTGAGGGCGTCCTGGGAGATGTCGAGGGCCTTGAGGATCTGATGAGCGCGCACGCGGCTCCAGCCGCCGATGGCGAAGATGCCGAGGAGGTCCATCCCGGTGAGCCAGAACACGCAGGCGGTGAACAGTGCGGCCTGCGCCTCCTCGGGCATCGGCTGCTCGGTCGCGATCTCGGCGGTGCGCTCGACGGCGGGGGGCGCCTCGACGTCAGCCTGGAAGGCGCCCATGTCCGGGAGGTTGATCGGGACAGGGAGCATCACGCAGCAGCGCTGGAGCATCTTGTACTGGGTGTCGAGCCTGCGGGCGATGGCCTCGGCGGTGAGGTCTTCGGAGTCGGCCATTTCGGCTTCCTTTCGATGGGTGGTCGGGTCGGGGTTCGCGGCCCCTCCCTCCTTACGCATCTAACTTTACAGCACTAGATTCTAAATTTGCAACACCTTTGGCTGAAGAAAGGGCCCCACCCGCGCGAGCGAGCGGAGCCCGTGACCAGCCGTCAGGCCAGCCGCCATCCGGACAGCCGGTCATCGACCCCTACGTCCGCCGTCAGACGCTTCCCCGGGAGGTCCGACGGCGCCAGGCCGACCGCCTCGGCGATCTCGGCGGCCGGGTATCGCACGGGGGGCTCCGCCTCGGAGGCAGGGACGTCGGCCTGAACCTCGGCCTGGTCACCGAACAGCAAGAGGATCTTGACGTTGACTCGGTCGCTCATGGTTACGCTCATCCTGTCGTCGGACACCTGGGGGTCGGAGCTCGATTTCGCCGGCTCGAGCAGGCCGGTGGCGACGGCGGCGCGCATCCAGTCGCGCGCCTCCTGGATCAGTGCCTCGGGGTTGTCCTTGCCGAGGCTCAGCCACTCGGAGTGGCTGCCGCCCGTTGCGAGTTGCCAACGGGCGGAGGCGAGCTGGCGCACGCGCGGGTCGGTGTAGTGGACGCGGGCCGCTGCGGCGGCGTCGACGGGGGGCTCGGTCATCAGGTCGGGGTTCACCTTCGGTGGGGGTACACGGGCAGGATGTGCGGGCCGGCTTCAGGCGCCGGGGACCGCGACGGGGTTGTCGCCGATCCAGCCGATCCGCGCGTCGACGTTGGCCTCGGCCTCGCGTTGCCGAGTGGCGTGAGCCTGCTCCGCCGCGCGCCCAGTGTTCGTCCGGCAGTTCTCTCCCTCGGTGGCTCCGCACCGTTCGCACTCGATCCGGAGAACCTCGGCGGCCACGGCGCGCGCCCGCTCCCTGGCGCGGCGCTGTTGCGCGGTTTTCGACTCCCACGATTTCAGGAGCGATGTGGGCACGCCGTCCATGCCTTCCCGGTACGTGACCGTGTTCTCGGAGTGCCTGGCCGTGTCCGCGAGGAGGATCAGCTGGTTGGCGGTCGGGATGACGGCGGGCCCCCCGTAGTCCTCGCGGTCCGTGTCCAGGGCTGCTGCGCCCCAGCCGTCGCCCCGCTGGAAGGCGGCGGCGAGGGGGACGTCGCCCTCGATGATGCGGGCGACGCGGTGCAGGCGCTCCGCTCGGTCCCGGAGGATGGTGGCTTCGCGGCGCATGCTCTCGATGTCGTCGGCGAGCTCGACCGGGGTGTCGGGGGTCTCCGCGGCGCGCGCGAGCTGGCTGAGCCAGACGGCTGCGGCCGAGCAGTGCACGGCGAGCTCGTCGACGGTGATGCGAGGGCCGGCCGACAGGTGGCTGACGGACGTCTCGGCGGCGTCCACCTGGCCGGGGAGCGGGCGGTCCGGGGCTTCCACGACCGCGTACAGGCGGACGCCGCGGCTCTCCCGGGTGTCGCGTCGGCGCGGCTGTCCTGCGTAGCCGAGCGCGGTCGCTGTCTTCGCCCAGACGCGGTCGGCTGCGTCGGAGTCGGCGGACATGATGCGGATCTCGGCGCGGCCGTCGTCGGGAAGCGCGCGGCTCTCTGTGGTGCTCACGGATTCTCCAGGGTCGTGATGGGCGGGGTGGTTCTTCACCGATGGGCCGGTCGGAAGGGGTCGGGGGTGTCGCCGGTGAGGATGTCGCGGACGATTTGCGCGACCTCGGTGGCGCCGGCCTCCGTCGTAGGGGCGTGGATCGAGAAGGCGCGCGTCTGGGGGCTGTTGACCATGAGCTCCCAGCCGCTGTCGGTGTAGAGGGCCACAGCGAGGCCTGTCGTACCTCCAAGCCCCCAGCGCGGGCCGTCGTCGCGGGGCCTCACCGCTACGCCCATCCGGACCCAGGAGCCTGCGCGGGTGAGGCCCTGCTCGTCGAGGGCCGCCGACAGCGCCGCGTGCAGCGTGTAGACCTCGGTGCTGTTCCGCTCGGTGCGGGGGCGGCCGTACTTCCGGGACGTAGCTTCGGCGGCCGCGACGGTGAGCCAGGACAGTCCCTCGACGTCGCGGTCGTGGCCGTGCTTCGCGGCGGTCTGCAGGAGGTCGTCGAGGAGCTGCGCAGCCTCCGTGACGACGCTGGGCGCGTACAGGGCTGCGTGCCGGTCGTACGCCGCGCGGATCCGGTCGACGGAGGTGCGGGAGGCGATCATTCGGGGTTCCGATCGTCGGGGACCCCGGGAGCGCGCTTGGGGTCAGAGGAGCTTGGCGACGAGGCCTGCGCAGAGGAGCAGGGCGACGAGGGCCAGGACGCGGAGGTCGCTGCGGTCGAGGCCGCCACCGGCGACGGGGACGATCGACTCGCCGTGCGGGTGGTCGCCGCCGTGGAACTCGTCGCGGTGGCCGTCGGCGTGGCCGCGTGCGCCGACCTCGGTGGCGTAGCGGCGGGACTCGGTCCGGCAGACGGGGCAGCTGTAGCGGTATGCGGTGCGCATGCAGTCATAGTCTCGCGTCCGGGTGTTGGTAGATAGGGGGTGGTAGATGGGTGCTAGATCGGGGCGGTAGATGGGCTCTCACCTGGGCGTCTGTCGCCTTTCAGGAGGGGGTGCGGGTGGACTTCGGGAGAGGGGCGTGCGGGAGCACTGGAGGGGGTGAGGGCGGGAGGTGAGTGCGCCCCCCGGCGGGGGTGGTGGAGCCGGGCCCGGAGGCCGGGCCTGCGGTCCCCCGAGGAGGGGGTCGCAGTGGCCTTGATCGCGGGTGGCGGGGCAGTGCTTTCGGCAGCCCGCCGGGGGGCGTCAGCCGGGGTGTCGGAGGGGCCGGCGGGAGGCGCCTCGAGGGTGCCGTGTTCGGCCTCGGGAAGCTCGTCGGAGGTCGGGTCGACGCGGTGATCGCTGACGTTGAACCGGTAGACGGCTTCAGCGAGTGGCATGCCCAGTGCGGCGGTGAGTTCGTCGACGTGGACCCCGTACGTGGGCCCCCGGTTCTTACTGCCGCGGATCTGCATGATCTTGACGGGGATGCCCAAGCGTTTGCAGTGCTCGCGGAGGCGGGTGACGTCCCAGTCGGGAGGAAAGCGGCCGGGCTCCTCGAGGAGCGTGCTGAGGTGTACGCCGCGGCGCCCTTCGGCGACGGCCTCCTGGACGCGGCTGATGACGTTGAGCCACAGCCAGTGCTCGGCCGCCCGCACTTCCGCCGGGTCGGGGCCGGCGTTCTGCTGCTCCTCGCCCTGCCCGTCCTCGCGCTGCTTGTCGTGATCGTTTGGGGGTGCGGCCCGGTACGCGGCCACGATCCACAGCACCACGCCTGTCGCGAAGATGGGCAGGGCCGCCGGCGCGAGGGCCCGCAACAGGGCTGCCAGGTAGGGGTGAAGGAAGACGTAGCCGACGACCACGGTGAACGCGCCGAGTCCGAGCTGCTCCAGCAGGTCCCACCCGGAGCGCTCCTTGGCTTTTGGCTCCTTCTCCGTTCCGTCCCCGCTGGGGGCCTTCGCCGCCTCGTCGGCGCCTTCGCTCCTGGGCTGCTCGCCGTCGTCCGACGTCCCGCCGGAATTCGCCTTGCCGTCGCCCTTCGCCGCAGTCTTCTTCCTGCCCTTGACGCTGCTCTTGCCGTTGCCCTTACGGTCCCGCTTGGCTGCAGCGCCGCCCTCCGGCGCGCCCTCGGAGAACGTGACCAGGAGGCGCCAGGCCCGGCCGGTCAGCACGGGGACGCGGCGCGCCAGGACCATGGATCCGGCGGCGACGTCGGCGCAGATCTCCCCGAGGGTGGGCAGGGGCTCCTTCTCTCGGCTCACGGGGTGAGGCCCTTAGTGATCAGGGAGACGAGGAGGCGGACGAGGTTGACGGGGATGGCCCAGAGCCCTCCGGCTTTGGCGAGGGTGGTCGCGGCGATCAGGCCGAAGATGACGGGCGGGAAACGCTTCGAGCCCCAGTCGGGTAGGAACGTGATCGCCACGCAGATGGCCGCAACTGCTCCGGCTCCCCAGTCGCCCATGGGGGATCCGGGGCCAAGGAGCCCGGTCGGCACGGAGTTGACGCCCTGCATGAGGTCGGCCCAGTTACTTCCTGCGGCCTCCCAGACGAGGCCGGTGACCAGGGCGAAAGCGCCGAGCCGGTCGTCGTCAGTGAGCTTGCTCCGCTTGTTGCCGCGGAGCCCGAGCAGCAGGTGGAACGCGAGATAGCCCGACAGGCCGGTGGAGGTCACCACACCGAAGATCTGGTGTCCCATGCCGGGGCCGGCGGCGAGGGTCGTGAGGGTCACGGCTTGGCCTTTCAGCGGGTGTTGCCGGGCGCGTACAGGGCGGTGGCGAGGAGTGCGGACGCGAGCGGGATGCGGGCGAGCCAGCGGAAGAGGAGGGGCTTGTGGCGGACGCGGGAGTCGATGAGCCACCACAGCCCGACGCACATGCCACCGGCGGTGAGCAGCAGGGATACGGCGGAGGCGCCGAGTCCCCACTGCTGGCCGTGGTCGTTGAGCCAGTCGACGGGCGCGGGCGCCATGCGCCGGCACAGCTCGCCTGCGCCCAGCGTCGCGAGGACCCGGGCGAGGCTCGGGACTGGGAAGATCCGCCCGATTTCGGGGCGGCCGAAGAGGCGCCAGGCTCCCCATCCGCCGGCGACGGCCAGGAGCAAGCTGACGGTGCCGACGGCGGCCTGCTCGGCTACCGGCAGGTAGACGCCGAGGAGTTGGACCAGGCCGAAGCCGTACCCCACGGCCGCGGCGCTGCCTGTGAATAGGGCGGGCTTGATGCGTGAGCGCCTGCCCTTCTTAACCGTCGCTCCGTCCGGAGCCTTGATTTTCGATGCTCCGCCGCCCAGGGAGACAGGCCTCCGCAGCTGAGTTCCACGGCCGGGCGCCTTGGGCTTCTTCTTCGCCCCGGCCTCGGCGGGCGGGGCGGGCTGCTCGTCGGCCTCCTCGCTGGCCGGTGGGTCGAGCTGCTCGTCGCAGACGAGGCACAACTGCGCGATCGTCTCGCCGTAGATGTTGTTCACAGGTACGGCGCGGGGGTGGCTGCACTCCGGCTCCCGCTCAGCGGCGGCCTCGTCGGCCTTCTCCGGGTGGAGGAGCCGGATGATCCAGCTCTCGCGGGCCTTGGTCTCTGCGGGGCGCTTGAGGACTGTCGGGAGCGGCCGGGGCGGCACGGTGGGCGGCACGGTGGGCTTCGGCGGGTTCGAGGGTGTGGCCGGGAGCGCAGGATTCTGCGGCTCGGCGGGCGGGGCGGGCTCGGTCGGAGGCACGTCCTGCTTCCGCTCCTGCTGGGCGTCCCAGTCTGCCCAGGCCTCCTCCGGGGTCCGGCCGGTCATGATGCGCCTGCCGTGATCGTCGTGAAGAGCGCGGCGAGGCTGATCAGGAAGAGCGCGAGGGCGTAGCCGGTGAAGCGGGGTCCGCCGACGAGGAGGAGGGCGTAGAAGATGGCGGCGCCGCCGATGAGGACGGCCATGAGGAACTCGAGCGTCAGGCGGTAGTCCACGGTTGCTCCGTTCATCGCTGGAGGGCTGGGCGGGGGGGTCAGGTTGTGATGCACGCGGGCTCAGGGAGCTCGTAGCCGGCCGCGATGAGCTGCGCGGCTTCCCTGCGGCGTTCGTGGGCGGTGGAGACCGCTACGCCGAGCATGCTGGCGATGGTGTTGAGGTCGATGGCCTCGGGGTCGCCGGCGCCGTCGGTGAGGATCATTCGGGCGACCCTGCGGGCGTCGCGCTCACTGGGCTTCAGGCGGGCGGCGTCCTCGGCTTCGACGGCGTGGCGCTCCATTTCGGCGATACGGAGGCGCGTTTCGGCGGCAGCCGCCCGGGAGGCTTCGGCGGCCTCCTGGTCGATCGTGGTCTGGAGTTCCCGGGCGGCCGCGGCGGCGGCCGTTTCGGTGGCCCGGAGCGCCGTTTCGGCGGCAGCGGCTTCCGTTTCGGCAGCAAGCCGGGCGGTTTCGGCAGCAGCCTTCCGGCGTTCGGCGGCGCGCTCCTCGGCGGCCGCTGTCTCCTCGAGCCGGCGCGCGTCTTCGAGGGCCCGGGCGGCGGCGGCGCGCTGCTCGGCGGTGAGCTGCTCCTGCGTTTCGGCGGCGCGGCGCTTCGCTTCGGCGGCAGCCGCTTCCGTTTCGGAGGTCCGCTTTGCGTCTTCTGCGGCCTTCGCTTCGGCGGCGCGGGTTTCGGCCAGGGCGCGGGCAGTGTCCTCGGCAGCCCGGGCCGCTGTGCGGCGGGCGTCGGCGGCGCGCTCTGCGGAGCGGGCTGCTTCCTCGTCGGCGGCCGCGGCCGCCGCGCGGTCCTCGGCTGCCTGCTTCGCGGCAGCGGCGGCGGCCGCGGACTCGAGGGCCTCCGCCTCCTGGACAGCGACACGCTCCTGGGCCGCGGCGACGGCGGCGGCCTTGGCGTGTGCACTGCGGGAAGCGACGGTAGCGACCGACGCCCGGGCATCCGCCTTCTGCCGCGCCTCGGCGACCTCGGCCTGCTTGTTGAGGCGGGCGATTTCCTGGTCACCGGCCCGGAGTTCAGCCTGGAGCGTCTCGTCCTCCTCGCGCTCCTGCTCTGCCTGGGCGCGCCGCTGCTCCTCGTCGCGGGCCTGCTGCGGGATGGCGAGTGCCTCGTCGACGGTGAGGCCGTACGGCGCGAGGATCATCGGGAGCCGCTCGTCCATCGGCGCGGACTTCCAGCCCGCGCGGTACCACTTCCCCTTCGGGTACTCGCGGTCGAGCGCTGCCCGGTAGATGAGCAGGTCACGGCGCCTATCTACCGTCTCGCGGTAGGAGCCGATCCCGTGGATCACCATCCGCCGGAACATGAGGAAGCTGCCGAGCGGCGCGAGGAGCCAGCGCTCGAGCGGGACGCCGTCGCGGCGGGTGCCGGCGGCGATGTCCTCGGCTCGGGTGACCTGGACGATGACGCGGCGGGCGGCCTCGACGGCGATCACGAACATGACGGGAATGACGGCGTGCATGCCGACACCGACGAGGTCCTGGCGCCAGGGCCGGTCGCCCGAGGAGGCGTTGAAAACGATCGTGGCCGCGGTGAATCCGTGGGCCGCAAGCCGGAGGATGGGCCAGCGGATCCGGCGGTGCGTGAGGACGAGATCGAGGGCGTAGAGGACGACGATGCCGACGTCGACGCCGATCGGGAAGACCCGCGCGAACTCGCCAAAATGGTGCGCCTCGCCGAGCTTGACGAGGGCGCGGTAGGAGCCGGTGAAGCCGATCGCGGCGAGGAGCAGGCCGCCGACGGTCGCGACGACGTTGAGCCCCTGGCGGGCTGCTGTCGAAACGGCGTCGGCTGTCGTCGAAACGGCCCGGCCTGTTGTCGAATCCGACATGGCTGCGGTGTCTGCGCCCGAAATGGCCTTCCCGGCCAGCGCCGCCGCACGGCGCCGGCCGATGGCTGAGGACGCGGTTGACGGCCGGGTGGGCCGGTGTGCGGCTGCCCGAGCCGGAACGGTGAGGGCTGTTGTCGAAACGGCCGTGGCTGCTCCCGAAACGGTGTTTCGGGACCAGGGCCAAAGGCGCTTCACGGTCTTCATCGGACCTTCCAGGGCGAGACAGTGCGGGACGGACGACGCGGCCTCAAAACGCCGTCGGGGAGGGCCAGAGCCGGGACCCGCGGAGAGGCGGGGCCCGGCGGTGGGCAGCGTCAGCCGCGGTTGCGGCGGGGGCGGCCGAGCTTCCAGAGGGACATGCCGGCGGCGACGAGCGTGGTGGCCGCGACGACCCAGCTCAGGGTGTTCAGGCCGGTGCTGGCCATGGCGGCCGCTCCGGTTCCACCGATTCCTCCGCCGACGATGACTCCGTACATGACTGGTGGACCTTTCAGTAGCGGGCTCACGCCGGTTGCACGAGCCCGGGCTTGGGGGGGGTGAGGGGTCAGGTAGCGACCCACAGCTCCTCACGGCGCAGCGCCAGGTCGAGGAGCGCGCGGAAATAGACGGCGTGCTGGAAGAGGTCGTAGGCGAGTTCAACCACGAGGACGCAGGCGAGGAGGCGGGCGCGCCAGCCCGCGTGCCATACGGAGACGACCTTCTCGACGACGAAGATCCCGCCAATCGCGGTCCAGAACGGGTCCACGCCGATCTCGCCGAGGTAGCACAGCTCCAGCGCGACGAACGAGAGGTACAGGGCGAACGCGATGGCGCCGAGGCCCATCATGATCTGCTTGCCGACGTACGGAGCGGTGACCTTGGTGAGGCCGTAGTCGCGGAGGTTCTCCAGGGCACCGCGCTGCCAGCGCAGCCGCTGGTCCCACAGGGCGCGGGGCGTGGTCATGACCTCGGTCGTCACCGTGCACGCGGCCGGCGACATGGTGCGGTAGCCGAGTGTCTTGACGGCCTTGGTGATCTCGTCGTCTTCGGTGAGGGAGGCGAGGCTGTAGTAGGAGGCGCCTCCGCCGAGTTGACCGGCCAGGCGAGCGGCCTTGACTTGCTTGAGGACGCGGACCCGGAACAAGCTGGCGGTACCGGTAAGGACGACGGCCTTGCCGCCGTTACGGGCGATCTCCCAGGCGTAGCGCTGGTACTCGTTCCGCTGCAACTGGCCGAGGAGGCCTCCGCCTTCCTCGCCGTAGAAGACGCCCCCGACCGCGCCCACACGGCGGCGCATCGCCGCAGCGGCATGCTCGACGAAGCCGGGGGTGAGGACGGTGTCGGCGTCCTGGATGAGGACCAGGTCGTCGTCACCCAGCGTGGGCAGGAGCTGTTCCAGTGCCTCGTTGAGGGCGCCGGCCTTCATGCCTTCGATCCCGTGCAAGTCCAGGACCCACGCTCCCGAGTCTTGCGCTGCCTCGCGGGTGGCGCCCGAGTCCGTGCAGTTGTTCGTTACCGCAATCACCTGGTCCGGGACGCGGGTCTGCGCGTGGAGTCCGTCGATCGCGGCACCGATGCGGTCGCCCTCGTTCCGGGCCGGGATCAACGCGATCACACGCGGGCCATCGTGGTGAGATGCCGGCGCCCGGTCCGTGAGCTGCATGGGAATCGTCATCAGGTCTGAGTCCAAGGCTTGGGGGATGGGGGTGGAGGGCCGGGCCAGCGCCGCGCTGGCCCGGCGACCTCCTGTGGAGAGGGTCAGAACGGCCAGCGCGGCTTCCAGTCGCGGCCGCCAGCCTCTCGGTGGTGCTTCGCGGACTCGCCGCCCTTCGAGCGGCTCTTCTTCTTCGCGGCCTTCTCGCGCTCGGCGGTGCTCGGGGTCGAGGCGTACGGGTTGGCCTTGGCCAGCCGGCGCTCAAGGCGGCCCATCAGTCGTGCCCGCCGAGCGGAGGTTGCGGCTTGACGAGTTCGGCGACCGCGACGAACTCGCGCCAGCACCTCTCCTCCTGACCGGGCGTGAGGGCCGGCTCCCAGTCGGCGACGGCCTCGACCGGACCAACCCCCTCCACGTCGACGGTGAGAGTCAGCTCGATGACCACCTGCGTGATCCCGTCCGGGCCGGTGCGCTCGGTCTGCAAGAGGGAGATGGCTCCCCCCGCCGTGGCGTGGATGTCCCGGAGGCCCAGGACGTCCCACACGACAAGGCGGGTGGGCGTCTCGCCCAGTTCGGGGCGCGGGGCATGCGCGCTGATGTTCGGGATGCCGAGGGCCTCGCCGATCGCGGCGGCGTAGCCGGGGGTCTGCGCCTGCTCGGGCGCTGCGCTGTTCATCGGCCGTCACCGGGTACGAGTCCGGCGTCCTGGAGGTCGCCGAGGATCCGCTCCAGGCAGTCGCTCAGCGCTTCGAGCGCCCGGGTGCTGCGGGCGGGGTCCGTGGAGCCGTAGACGGTGCCGAACTGGTCCAGCGTCTTGCGGGCGTCGCGCTCCGCCGGGCTGACGGGACGGTGCTCGAGCTGGAGGGAGTCGCAGAGCTGGCGGAGCGCGGTCCGGTGGCCGATGAGGGCGCCGGTGACGATGTGCGGACTGTCGCCACCCCGGACGCCGTCGTAGAGGGTCTGGGCCCGGCGGGCGGTGGGGATCGTGGCCGAGAGCGGTGCCGGCTGCGGCAGGAGGAATCGGCGGGGGCGCCCCGCCTCGGGGGTGAAGCGAGCTTGCGGGGACTGGGTAGTGTCGGGCATGCCTGCCCTTTCGTCGCTGTGAGGGTGGGCCCCCCGACCCATATGGGCCTGCCAGCCCGGGCCGGGGGTTTTGCGTAGTAGCGCGGGCGTCAACCCGAGCTATGTACGGTGACCGTACACCAAAAGCGTACGGTCACCGTACAGTCTTGGAAAGAGCCCGCCCAGATTCGAGAAAGGGCGCCGGCGTGAGCGACGAGGAGGTACGGCGAGTGTTCGAGGCGCTCGATGCCGTCGAGGCCATCACGGACCCGGAGGCGCGGTCGCGCGCACAAAGCCAGGTCACGGCCGAGGTACGGGAGCGGAGTTCGCGCTGGATGAAGGAGCGCACCACCCTCGCGAACCGGATCAAACAGGAGGAGGGCGAGAAGGCCACCATCCGAGGCCTTTCAAAGCGCCTGGGGGTCGCCCCCGGAACGGTGCAGGACATGCTCGACGGGTACCGGGGGTCCGGACAGCGCCGGTCACCGACGGCTCGACGTAAGGGCAGGGCGGCCGAGTCGCCCCCCGAGCCCGATCAGCCGTAACGCCGCTGCGGCAGGGGTCCGCCACTCGGACCGAGTGGATGTGGCTCAACGTCATCAGCCGCGTCCAGGAGGCCGTCGCCGAAGGGCGCCGCGGCGTACACCTCAGCCGGGGGGGGTTGGGGCCCGCACGTGGCCCCGTGGGCCCCACCCCTGCCGCAGCCTCGCCGGCCCCACGCGCGGACCATGGGTCCGGGCCACGAGGCCACGGTTCATGAGGTCGCGAGACAGAACCCGGGCGCCTGTCTATGCGGCGATCCTCGCCGACCTGGAAGAACTCGCGAAATCGCTCAACATGCAGGCGATTCAGGCCCTGGCGGAGGCGGGCCCCGACGCGGCCCCATAGCGTGTCGATCTATGGACCGGGGGCCCGCGGCCCCCAGGCGGGGCGTATCGACTCGGTGGCCCGTGATGCGGCGCCTCAGGCGCTCTTCGGCTTCCGGGCCTTCTTCGCGGTGGCCTTCTTCGACATGTCATGGACGGTGGCGTCCTCACCGCGGGACTCCTGGGCCTTCGCCACGGACTCCTTCAGGGCGGCCATCAGGTCCACGACCTTCCCCGGCCGTTTCGGCGCCTCGGCCGCCGGTTCGCGGTGCTCACGCTTCAGCTCCAGCATTTCCTCTACGGCTTCCGTGTACCGGTCGGTGAAGTCCGGGCCGTCGAGGCCGTCGCGGGTGAGGCGGTCGATGAGGTGTTCGGCCTCGGCGATCTCGGCGGCGGTGAGCTTCACCTCGTCCGGGCGGAGTTCGGAGGGGTCGCGGATCTCGTCGTCCCAGTGCAGGGCGTGGAGCACGATGATGTTGTCCCGTACGCGGAGAAGGCCGAGGCGCTCCCGGCCTGACCAGGCAAATTTGGCGACGGCGACCTTCGACGAGCGCTCCAGGGCCTTCCGGAGCAGCACGTACGGCTTAGCGGCGACCTGGTTGTCCGGCTGGAGGTAGTAGCCGTCGCCGAGGCGGATGGGGTCGATGCTGTCGGCGGGGACGAAAGCTTCGATCTCGATCGCCTTCGCCGTGGGCAGGGGCATCTCGCGCAGCTCGGAGTCGAGGACCGGGATGATCGTGTCCTGGTCGAGCTGGTAGCCCTTGCCGATCTCGGTGGTGGGGACCTCGCGGTTCTCCAGTTCGCACACTTTGCGGTTCCGGACGCGCCCCAGGTCCTTCAGGTGGATCCGGTGGAAGTGAACGGAGTGGTCCTCGGTCGCGCTCAGCACGCGGATGGGGACCGTGACCAGGCCGAAGCTGATGGCGCCTGACCAGACGGTTCGGGGCATGGGAGACCTCCGTGACGTGCCCCGAGAACGTCAGACTACGAGCGGAAGAGGGGGGACGCATGCGGGTAAGCGCCAGTTCTCCCCGCACTGACCGGGCACCGCTGCACGTCGTGTCAGCCGATGAATGTGACCGCTGCGGCGCATTCGTCAGCACGTCACGCACCGGCCATTGACTCTCGTGCGCCCCCTCTAAGTAACCGTTCGGGTTGCTCCGTTCACGTTCGGTGCGTCAGGTTGGATGCCTGGCAGGCGAGGGGTCTGCCGATCGTGTGTGCTTCAGGAGGATTCCCGTGGACCTGTCGAAGTCCGAGGTAGCGGTGCTAGCGGTGCTCGTTACGCAGGAGGTTGGACCGATCGACGCTCCGGTCGTCCCGGTGCGGATCGAGGACGTGGAGGACGAGTTCTGATCCCCGCGAGCCGGATCGCGCCCTGACCAGCGTGCGACCGGTTCGTCCACAACGAGTGCTCCGATGCCTGCAGGTGTCGGAGCACTTCCTCGTTCTGGCAGTTCACTCGGGAGGGGTGCTTGATGATCCACGTGTACAGCGGGCCGACGCTGGGGGCCGATGACCCGGTCCTCGCCGGTCCGGGTATCCGGTGGCGGCCACCGGCGCGGCATGGTGACTTCTTTGATCCGGCGATCGCCGACACGGACACGGTCGTCCTGGTCGACGGGCTCTACCACCAGGCGCCGGCGGTCCGTCACAAGGAGCTCCTGGCGCTCTTGGCGCGCGGGGTGCGCGTGATCGGGGCGGCGAGTATCGGCGCGCTGCGGGCCGCCGAGCTCCACCCGTATGGGATGGAGGGCGTGGGGGCGGTCTATGAGCTGTACCGGGCCGGGACGCTGACGGCGGACGATGAGGTCGCCGTTGGCCAGGACCCGGTCGACGGGCGGGCGCTGACGTGGCCGTTGGTGAACCTCCGTCACGTCCTGGGACTGGCCGCGGCCGAGGGTGTTCTCCCGCCGGGCCCGCGGTCAGCCGACCGGCTCCTCGCAGGGTTGCGAGGCGTGTACTACGCGCAGAGGACACCTGCCGCGGTCCGGGCTCTGTGCCGCCGGATGGGCGCCGGGCCGTTCGTGGAGTGGCTCGACGGGCGGCGGACGGCCGATCCGCGGTTCGGGGACCTGAAGCACTCCGACGCGGTCGCCGCGGTGAGGGTCGCGCTCGCGGGCGGCCGCCGCGGCCGGGAGGCTGTGCCGGCGGTCTGGGATACGGCGTACTTCCGGCGGTGGCGGGACCACTTCGCCGCGCAGGAGCTGGACGGTGTGCCGGTGCCGACGAGGCTGCGGGTGCTGTATCAGCAGGTGTTCGATCCGGGGTTCGCGGCGGTGTGGCGCGTCTACCTCGAGCGGTGCTCTCTTTTCCCGCCGGAGGGCGGCCGGGGCCGGCGGCTGAGCGACCGGACACGGGAGCTCACCGGTGAGGCGGACGCGAGCCTGCTGCAGGCCGTGTTCCGGATCGAGCCGGACCGGTGTGACGGCTCAGCGGTCAACGTTCTCCTGGCCCGGGAGACATCGGCGGACCGTACCGCGGTCGCCCGGTACGCCGCGGCGATCGAGCGGGCCCGTCAGGAGGTGCCGGGGTTCACGGTCGAGGGCGTACGGGACGACGTCGCCGCGCGGATGCTGGCCGCGGTGTGGCAGTGCGGCGACGCCGGCGTCGAGGAGCAGGCGCGGGCGCGGGGCCTTCGGGGTGCCGGTCACGCGGTCGAGGAAGTGAAGGCGCTGGTGCCGGGGTTCGTAGAGGACCAGCGGCGCGTGGAGGGTGGGCTGGTCCGTGGCTGACGACGTGGTGGTCCTTGACGGGACGGTACGCTCGCGGGCGCCCGAGGAGACGTGGGCGGCGCTGGAGCCGTGGCTGGAGCGGTGCGGGATCAGCCGGGTCGCGGACCTGACGGGGCTGGACTATCTCGGGGTGCCGGTGTGGACGGCGATCCGGCCCGGAGCACTCACGCTGACCGCGTCGCAGGGCAAGGGGGCGACCGGGCGGCTCGCGGCGATCTCGGCGGTGATGGAGTCGGTCGAGCTGTGGCACGCCGAACAGGAGTTGCCGGTCGACCGGGTGGGAGCGGCGCGGGCGTTGGGGCTGCCGTATCCGCTGCTGTCGCTGCCCCTACGGGAGCGGCACCCCGGGCTCGGGGACGTGCCACTGGAGTGGACGACGGGCCTGGGCCTGGTGAGCGGCCGTCGCGTTCTGGTGCCCGTCGACCTGGTGCAGCGGCGCGTGCCGAGCATGTGGCGGCCGGCTGTGTTCCGGGCGACGAGCACCGGCCTGGCGTGCGGGAACAGCGCGGAGGAGGCGGTGCTGCACGGCGTGTACGAGGTGATGGAGCGGCACACGCTTCACCTCGACGAGAAGACCGGAGGGGAGCTGCGAACGGTCGTCGACCCTGACAGCGTCGAGGCGCCGTACGCGGCAGAGTTGATCGAGCGCGTGCGGGCGGCGGGCGTCGTACTGGAGCTGCTGGTCGTGGAGAGCCCGTACGGGTTGCCTGTGTGCCTGGCGTACCTGTGGTCGGAGGACATTCCGCTCTGGTTCGCTGGGTCCGGCTGCCACCACGATCCGCACATCGCGCTGACCCGGGCCATTACGGAGGCGGCGCAGTCCCGCCTGACGTGCATCGCCGGTACGCGTGACGATCTGCCGTCCGAGGAGGAGTCCTTCGCTGCCGGGCAGGCGCTGCCCCCGGCCGTCGGGGGCCCGTCGGGGGCCGCATGGGAGACGTTGTTCGCCGACGTCGGCGGTACGGCCGGCGGCCCGCTGCGGGGACGTGCGGAGGGCGCGGTCCGGCTCGTGGAGGCGGTGACCGGGTACGAGCCGATCATGGTCACCCTGTCGGAGCCCGAGGCGCCGTTCACGGCTGTCAAGATCATCGCTCCGGGGGCGACGTCCCGGACACGTCGGGCGATCCCCCGGTGAACGGCAGCACGGAGCGCGAGGAGCTGCTCGCCGCGCACTTCGACGCGTTCCACACGGCCCGTGCCGGCAGCGGCTTCGTGTCGGCGCTGTACGCGGAGGCGATGGGCGACGCCTACCCGGCGGACGTCGCGCCGTACAGCTCGTGCGACCGGCAGCTCCTCGAGACCGCGGCGGCCCGTCTGCAGCTCCGGCCGGGCGAGGACCTGGCGGACGTCGGCTGCGGGACGGGCGGTGTCGGCCTGTGGCTGGCGCGGGAGCTCCGCGCACGGCTTACGGGCCTGGACATCTCTCCGGCCGCTGTACGGATCGCGGCCGCCCGGGCCGCGGGGTTCGTGCCGGCCGCGCGGGCGGTGTTCCTCACGGGGACGCTCGAGGCGACCGGCCTGCGCGACGGGGTGGTCGACGGGGTCGTCTGCGTGGACGCGCTGGCGAATGCCAGCGACCGCGTCCAGGCGCTCGCCGAGTTCGGCAGGGTCCTACGCCCGGGCGGCCGGGCGGTGATGACGCGGGCCGGGGCGTCCGGGCTCCGGCAGACGGTGACCGAGCAGGCGTACGCGGCCGGCCTGGAGCTGGAGTTCGTCGACGAGCGGCCGGGCGAGCCAGCGATGTGGGGGCGCCTGTACCGGCTGTGGCAGGCCCGCGCGGTGGACCTTCGGCGTGAGCTGGGCGATGTCCAAGCCGACGGGATGTTGCGGGAGGCGGAGCGGATGCTGCCCCGTCTCGCCGGGAGGGAGGCGCTGGTGGTGACGCTCCGGAAGCCGGGGGGTGGCGGATAGGGTCACCGGGTCAGGGTTCGGGACGTGGATGGAGTGTGTCGGGTGGCTCGGGTTGCAGTGCTCTCCGCGGGGTCGTGGGGGACGACGATGGCGAAGGTGTTCGCCGACGCCGGCAGCGACGTCGTTGTCCACGCGCGACGCGATGAGGTCGCCGACGCCATCAACGGGCGGCACCAGAACCCTCGGTACCTGCCCGATGTCCTCCTGCCACCCCGCCTCCGGGCAACGACGAGCGCGACCGAGGCCCTGGCCGGCGCGGCGTACGTGGTGCTGTCCATCCCCGCTCAGACGCTGCGGGAGAACCTCGCCGCCTGGGCCCCCCACATCGGCGCGGACGCGGTCGTCGTAAGCCTGATGAAGGGCATCGAGACACACTCCGGGCTCCGCATGTCCGAGGTGATCGGCGAGGTGACGGGAATCCCGGCCGAGCGGATCGCCGTGCTGTCCGGGCCGAACCTCGCCCGGGAGATCGCGGGCGGCCAGCCGGCGGCGTCCGTCATCGCCTGCCCGGACGAGACCGCGGCCGCCGTGCTGCAGGCTGCCTGCCACACCCCGTACTTCCGCCCATACACATCGACGGACGTAGCGGGCTGCGAACTCGGCGGGGCGACGAAGAACGTCATCGCCCTCGCTGTCGGGCTGGCCGCCGGCCTGGGCCTGGGCGACAACGCCCGGGCTCTGCTCATCACCCGCGGCCTCGCGGAGACCGCCCGGCTCGGCGCCACGATGGGCGCCGACCCGCTGACGTTCTCCGGGCTTGCCGGGGCTGGCGATCTCATCGCCACCTGCTCCTCACCGCTGTCCAGGAACCGGACTTTCGGCGAGCACCTGGGACAGGGCATGACCGTCAACGAGGCAGCCGAAGCGACGGGCCAGACCGCCGAGGGCGTGAAATCCTGCCGGGCGCTCCTCGACCTGGCCCGGGCACATGACGTCGAAATGCCGATCACGGAGGTCGTCGCCTCGGTGATCGACGGTACGGCCACGGTCAAGGAAGCCGCGGCGGCGCTGATGTCGCGGTCCCCGAAGCCGGAGCATTACGGAGCCTGAGGTGCTCCGTTGTAGGGGGTATGAGCCACCGTCCGTACCCCCGCGCAGACCGCGCTCTGCATCAGGTCGACCGACACGACGAGGAGACCCCGCCACGCTCCGACTCTCCGCCCGGGCGAGAAGCCGATCACGTGAGGAACACGGTGGCGCGTCGGGGACTGGAGCAGGCGGGGTACGGGCCGCGGTCGGAGGCGTCGGATGGATGACCTGATCATCGAGTGGCTCGGCGCGCAGCTCGACGAAGACCAGCGGATCGTGTCGCGTGCCCTTGATCACGTCGATGCCGAATGGCGGCTGGACGCGGCGAGAAACGTGGTGCTCTGCCGCCGCCTGACCGTATCCGGGCGGCAGTCGACCCCGGTGACGGCGATCGAGTGGAGGTATCCGAGGGTGGGCGCGCCGGCGCTTGCGCCGCACGTGGCCGAGCATGATCCGGCCCGGGTACTGCGAGAGATCGACGCCAAGCGGCGCATGATCGGCAGGATCAACAGCCACGCCACGATGATGGGGTGGGACGAGGTACACGGTGACCTGTTGCGCCTGCTGGCTGCCCCCTATGCGCACCGCCCTGGTTACCGCGAGGAATGGCGGCCGTGAACGACGACATGCACCCGTGGCGGAACTAGAAGGGGCCCTTCACTCGAACGAGTGAAGGGCGCCGCGCGGGCCACGTCAATCGCCACCGTGGTCCTACTGTTTGCCGCAGGCCCGGCGGACGGGATCGCAACCACTACGGCGAGTGTGTGCACAGCATCATCAAGTGCACACACCGTCCTGCGGCACAGGTGGAACGTGCTGCGACCCAAGTGGTCCACGCCGCCGGGCCGCTTAACACGACGATGCCCCCGACCGATGTGGTCGGGGGCATCGTCATGCCATCAGAGAATCAGCCAGCGAGGCGGCCAGCGACGCGCTGCATGACCATGCCGCGCCACGACTCAGGCAGAGGGCGACCGAAAACGCCGCCGTCGGACACGTCCGCGAGGCACAGCCGCCGATCCTGGCGGGCCCGACGGGTGAGGGCCTCGACAATGCCGTTGGTGTACGCAACGAGCCGATCAACAGCCTCGCCGATCTCGGGCGGAACGACGCTGCTGCCGGACTCCCAGCGGATAATCGCGTCGGGGGTTGAGTCGACGTGTTCGGCGAGCTGGTGTCGGCTGAGGCCGAGTGCGGTGCGGGCGGCGGCGAGGTCGGCGGCAGTGACGGGTGCGGGCATTTGTCCCCCCTCGGGTTGGTCTTGGTTCAGGCTGCCCTGGTTCGGGTGTGGGTAAGGAAAAATTTCCGCTTGCTGCCCACTGCTGCCCATCGGGGTCGAGGAGTAGTCCAGCGCGCGCCCGCCCGGCCCTGGGGCGAGGCTGGAGACATGACCCCGGTGACCGTGTACCCGCCCGATGAGGCTGGCGGCCGACGTGTCCGCGCGGGCGAGGCCATCCTCGGCCGCGCGTTCTCCGTACGGGACGTGGCGGCGCTGCTCCAGACCGCCGGCCTTCAGGACGCGGACGAGATGACCGTGGTCCGCGCGGAGTGGATCGAGTGGCGTGGTGGTGGTCCCGAGGTCTGGACGCACTGACTCCGAACCGGCTCGATCAGACCCCGATACCCTTCGCTGATGAGCACGAACTGGGGTCTGTACGCAGGCATATTCGGCGCCGCCACCGGCGGCATTGGCGCGGTGACAGGAGTGCTGGGCTACCTCGCGGCCCGCTCGGGAAACAAGATCGCCAACGAAGGCAACGCCATCGCCAAGGAGGCGAACCGCAAGAGCGATGAGGCCAACGCCCTCGCGCTCGACGCCAACACGCTCTCGCACCGGCAAGACCAGCGGGAGACCGAGGCCCACGACGTCGAGTGGGAGGGCGACTGGATCGGCCCGGGCCGCTACGCCCTCACGGTGAGCGGCACCCACACCGCGTACAGCGTGATCGCGCGCGTGACAGTCGACGGCGAGTCAGCTCGGAAGGAGAGCGCCACCGTCACACCCGGCGAGTCTCTGGTCTTCGAATTCCCCGAGGCCGCGCGGACTTACCGGGAAGAACTGCGGGAGCACGCTCGCCAACGGGACAGGCCCTCGCTTGCCATTCCCGTCGTTCAGGATGGGACGCGCTTCTACATGCACTCGATCGTCGAACGGGTGCAGTGGAAGACGCCCCTCGGCGCGGTGAGGGAGCACGAGAACCCCCGTCGGCTCACCACCCTGGGCGACTTCGGCTGAAGGGCGCTGCCGTCCGCTGGTCAGCGCGGGCAGAGGGCGACGTCACGCGTCGTACAGCGGGCAGCGGCGCAGCTCCGGGTCGAGGATGTCGAGGGCCCGGTCCATCGGCGTCGGCTCCCGGGACGAATGCGTGGCGAGGATGCCGAGCGAGGCGCCCGTCCCGTTGCCGTCGATCGACTGCGTCAGGGCAGCCTCGTACATCTCGGCGAACGCAGCGGACAGCAGGTCGATCTCGTCGCACTCGACGAGCGGGTGAACGACGTGCCGCCCGGACGGGCAGGCGGGCACGAGCTTCGTGTGCGAGGTGACGTGCAGCTCATCCATCGGGCTGCTCCTCGCTCGGCGCCGCCGGCCGCATGTCCTCCAGCAGCTCCAACTCCAGCGCGCTCAGCACCGGGTCGTACCCGGCCACCCGGTACACGACCTGGTCGGCGAACACCACGACGTCGGGGCGCGGCATGTGCAGGTAGCTGTACTTGTCGACGAGGGCCTGGACGGAGATACGGGTGCGGGCCGGCGCGGTGTCGATGGTGATGCCGCGCCCGCGGTGACGGGTGAACACCATCTCCGCGAATTGGGGTTCGCGGCAGGTGTGGGGCTGGCCGGGGGTGAGACCGGCCTCACGGCAGAGGGCGCAGACGCTCATGGCTGGGGGGCCTCTCCGTCGAGGGCGCGCACGGTGTACGCCGGGGATGCCGTCCTGGGTGGTTCGGGCTTCTCGGGCTCGGTAGTAGCGGAGCGCGTCGTGGAGGTCGTCGAATTCGCTCTGTAGGACCAGGGCGACGACCGGGACCAGGGAGAACAGGAAGAAGATCGCGGCGCACGGGACGTTGCCGTACGCGTACTGCTGCGCTGCACACCAGGCGTTCCATACGGCGTGGAGGGCCAGGAGGAGGCAGACGATGCGGGGCCGACGCGTGCCGCCACGTGCGGCGGTCATCGTCGGAGGCTCCTGACGATGTTGTTGGCGAGTAGGAACGCCTCTGCGGGGATGGGGGCGATGCCTTCGTCTCCGGGGGTGACTGTGCGGTCGAGGAGGTTGGCGACGAAGCGCGCGCTCTCGGGGGCCAGGAGGCCGGCGAGCTGCCCGGCTGGTCCGGGTACCGCGTTCGAGACGCCCTCCATGAACCACCGTTCGCGGGAGACGTGGTGGAGGTGCCAGGAGCCGTCGGCCCGGAGCTCGGCGGTCGTGGTGTCGGCGAGTCGCCGCAGGAGCTCAGCTGCTTCACGGACGGTGCTCGCGGCTGTGCTCGAGCCGCCAGCCTGCGGGGTCGAGGCGGGCTCTTGGCCTGGGCGAAGCGGTACGACGTTCGCGTCGATGAGGGGCGGGCGTCCGGAGTGGCCCGGGCAGTAGTCCTGGCCGTCCGGGTGGGTCCGCCAGCCCTGTCGCTGTGCTGCGGCGCGCGCTTCGTCCGGGTTCGACGTTCCGGTGATCAGGGAGGTTGCGCATGTGCCGTGTGCCCACTGCTGGTTGCAGTTGAGGGTGATGCCCATCGTCACGACGTCGCCCCCGACGCGTGGAGGAGGTGAGCTTGCTCGACGGCGGGCTCTGCCGGTTGCGGCTGGGCAGGGCGCCGGGTGGGGAGGTGCCCCCACTGCCAGCTCATGTCGAGGACGGCGCAGACCTGGGCTGTGCGGAATCCTCGGGCGTAGGCGGCGATGACGCGGATCTGCGCGGGTGAGAGCTGGTCGTGGGGGGTGCCACCGGCCATCACGGCTCCTGTCGTTGAAGGGCGGGCGAGGGCGGGGCGGGCCTGCCTGTTCACTGATCGGCAGGCCCGCTCGACGCATTGAGATCAGTTCCGGGGTGCGACGCCGCTCGTCGCGAGCACGTTGATCAGATCTGTCGCGGCCAGGCGGTACTTCTGCTGTTCGGGGCGCGGGAGGTCTGCGTAGGCCATGTGTTCGCGGCCGGCCCGGCGGTCGTACTCGGCCAGGGCGCGCGCGAGCTCGTCGACGGACAGTTGGGCGTGTCCTTCGGTCTCGAAGCTGATGATGATCTCGCTGTCGCCGGGGAAGAACGCGATCGCGTTGTCCGGCGTGCTGGCGTTGGCGTCGGTGATGCCGTGGACCTCGCGGTAGGCGCGGTCGACGGCCCGCCAGGCCTTGCCCACTTCGACGTGGTTCGCGCCGTATGCCGGGTCAGCGACGACGGCGAACTCGCGGCGGGTGACGTGGACGGTGCGCTCTGTGAGGGACATTGGATAGGACTCCGTGTTCGTCTTGCGAATGAGACGGGGGTTTGGTCAGGGGCGGTGGCGGCGGATCAGCCGGACCACCATCAGGAGGACCCCGGCGACGACGGCGAGGCCGAGCGCCACGGTGAGGGCAGTCCAGGCTGTTGCGGCGCCGAGGATCAGGAAGATGCGGTCCACGAAGCTCACGACGGCGGCGCCCCGCCGTCGGCGATGCTGGCGCGGATCGACGCACAGGCGGTCGGCCGTTGTGCCTGGTCGTCGAGCGTGACCGGGGTGTTCACGGCGTCCCATTTCACGAGGTCCCAGCAGTCGTCACACGAACCCGGGCCGACCGGGGTGGTGTGGCAGCAGACGAGGACTCCGTCGGACCGCCGGTACGGTGCGGGCGGTGTGTACGTGTCGGCGGACTGGACCGGGTCGACGTGGGTGAGGGCGATGCACGCGCCGTGTCCGTCGACCCAGACGACCGCGGTGCCGCCGAGAACCTGCGCCTCAGAACGGGTGCGGGTGTCGAGGCGCTTGCCGTCGCCGTCCTCGGGCCGGACGCCCGGGTAGGCGGTGACTGGGGTGCCGATCGGGTAGCGCGCATTCCAGCGGGTGGCGTCGCCGTGCGGGTTGGTCTCGGCCATGGTCAGGCTTCCCCGTCGGGCTGGGACACGGCGGCGGGCTGCTCGCCGTCGATGGCGCGGATGGTCGGGCAGGGCCAGCACTTGCCCCGGCAACCGCGGCAGGGCGCGGTGTGCGCGCCGTCGTGCTGGCAGCCGAGCGGCTTCCAGGACCAGTCGGACGCCGGGCGGTGCAGATTCCGAACCCGCGCGATCGCTTCGGCCTGCGTCTCGTCCTGCTGTGCCTCGCCGTCCGCCCGTCGACCAACCCTGCGGCGGGGTGTGTCGCCCGCTCGGAGACGCTGGTTGAGCGCGGTGATCGTCGACTCGGACAGTGGCGCGTTGACGCGCTCGGCGTAGCTGCGCGGCTCGCCGTCCGCCCGGCCCGGACCGGACACGGCATCGGCCAGGCGGCTCAGCTCGCGTGTCTGCCAGGCGGCCAGTTCTTCAGCGAGGGTGCGTCCCGGGCAGTGAGAGCACCAGCCGAACGTCTGATGCGTCGGGATGCTGTGGCCGAGCGGAATGTCGGGGTGGTAGATGCTCATCGGGTCTCCTCGTCCCGGCCGCCGAGCCGGCGCACGGCCTCTGTCAGTTCGGCGACTTCGGCGACCAGGTCCCGGCTTCGGTCGCGGATGGCTTCCCAGTTCGCTCCGGTGCCGAGGCCGAGGGCCTGCGACAGGGCGAGCCGGTACGCCTCGGCGGCTGCCTCGGCCTGACGCAGCCACTTCCGGTACTCCTCGCGGTCCCCGACCACGCGGAGGATTCCCTCGCCATGGGCCTGAGCGCGTTCCCGCGCGCTGCACCATGCCGACCGGTAGCGGTCGCGCTCGCCCGTCAGGCTGCGGATGTCGGCGCCCATGCTGGTGATCACCTGCGTGGCTCGCCTAGTGACGGTGTCGGCGTCCGCCTCCTCGACCACCTGGTCGGTGGGCGCGGACGCCGGGGCCGTGGCGGGCAGCGTGTCGAAGGCGCCGCCGTACATCACCTCCAGCTCGTGTCGCATGCGCTCGTTCGCCGTGCGCAGTTCGGCCTGCTCGGCGTCCGCGACGGCAATAACGGCGTCGAGCATGTGCTGCCCGTCGTCGAGGACCCAGCCTTCGGTCTCGCGGATTGCTGCGTCGTACCGGTTGCGGCGCTCGGCGGGTGTGGTCTCGGTCATGTGCTGCTCCTCGGGCTGTGATGGACTGGAGGGGCCGGCGCCCCGCAACTCGACTGCGGGGCGCCGGTGCTGTCACACGTGGCGCAGCGTGATGTCGGCGAGGTCTCGGCGCGCCTCGGCGCAGGTGGTGCGCCCGCTCGCCAGGTCGTAGACCAGGCCGACGGCGTGGTACTCGCCCTCGTCGGTGGCGTCGCGGAGGCGTGAGGCGATCTCGGCGATCAGGTCGAGGACGTCGCCGTCGGAGTCACCGAGCTCGTCGACTTCCTCGTCCTCGTCGGGCTCGCCGACCGCGGTGATGATGGCGTGCCGCATGCCCTTGTGGAGGCGCAGCCGGTCGGCCTCGGGCATGTCGGGGTGGATGGCGAGGTGGAGGCGGACGAACGGGCCGTCGGGGCTGTCCAGGTTGATGACGTGAGCGGTGGGCTCCAGGCCGTCGGCACCGAGGTTGACGGCCCACTCGCCCACGGGCGCCGCCGGGATCATCCGCTCGGCGATCTGGCGTGCCGCCTCCGCGAGTTCGTCCTCGTCGAGGACGCTGCCCCAGGTGACGAGATCACCGTCGGCGTGCAGGTGGGGGATGTAGGACTGGCGCAAGGAGGCGACGATCTCCTCGACGGTCGGCAGGTGGACGAGCGCGGAGAGGGCGCGGCCTGCTTCGGCGCGGAGGTCTTCGTCGGTGTACGGGCGGTCGGTCATGGTGTGGCCTTTCGTTGCGGGGCGGGGTGGGGCATGGGACGACGAGACACAGTCACGAGGAGGCGATCGGCAGGTCCGGGCGCAGGGACCGCAAGTCGTCCTCGACCACGCCGCGGTTCACGCTGCGGATCGCGGTGAAGGTGGCGCCGCAGCCCCCGCCGCGCTTCGGGGCGTAGCCGGACACGTCGACGTGAGCGAGCGCCCTCGGCAAGGTGGGCTGCCCGCAGGCGCCGCAGCTGGACGAGGTCCGGTCGACGAGGAGCGTCGCCGTCTGCTGCGCCCCCTCGGCGGCCTTGAACCCGCCCCGGGCAACCGCGCGGCGGACAGCGGCGGCGTGGTGCTCCCAATACGTCCGGTCGTCGTCGGTGAGGGCGTCCCACTCGGGGCCTCGTGGGTCGAAGCGCTGCGCCAGCCAGGCGGGCATCGTGTCAGCGGCGGGCGCCAGCTCGGCCGGCGGCTGACTGACGAGCGCGGCGGCCAGGTGCTCGGCGAGGTACTGCCGCATCTGGGCGTGCTGGAGGCTGGCGTACTGGGCGGTGAGCTGGAACTCGGTGATCGAGTCGTAGATGGTGCTGGTGAGCTGCTGTTCGGCGGACGGGGCGGGCGTCGGGTCGGTCATGATCACTCCTTGTTGACGGTGATGTCAGCGGTGTACGGGGGCGGCGGTGTACCCGGCCCGACGTGTGCGCGGTCGCGGCGGTGGCCGGATCGGCGGGTCAGGTCAGGCGGTGCGGCGGTCGATTGCGGCGATCCAGGCGACGGCGACTGCGGCGACTTGGACCAGCTCGGCGCGCAGCTTGGCCGGGTCGGACTCGGCGAAGGCCTCCTGCTCCTCCTCGTGCAGGACGTCCCGCCAGGTGAGCTGTCCCATCCGTGCCATGGACTCGCAGACGTGGCGGGCCCGATTCGCGCGGTCGCGGTCTTCCGTGAGTGCGGTGCCGTCGGGGTGGTTCTGCTCGCCCCACCTCTCGTCCTGGCGGACGCGTTCGGCGAGGACTTCCTGCAGCACTCGGTCAGTGGCGATCATCGGGTTGGCGGTCATGCGGTCCTCCGGTGGTGCGGTGGGGTGGCGGCCCGCCTTCCGGCCGGTTGGCGCGAGCAGCACGGCCAGCACCGCGTCGGCGTACACGTGCGCCGGGATCAACTGCGGGTGCGTGCGCCACCACTCCAGCGCGTCGGGGCTGCCGTTGCTGTCGCGGATGGACTGCGCGGCGAGGTCGACGAGCGCCACCCGGTCGGTGGTCGCGGGCGCCGGGACCGTGGCGGCGGCGAGCAGCGCCTCGCCGATCTGGTCCCGCAGTTCGCAGCCCGCGCACCCGAGCCCGGCGGCGAGATTGTCGTGGCGGGCGACGGCCCCGTGCAGGGCGGACAGGTAGGACTCGGTACGGCGCAGTAGGTCGACGGTGGCGGGTGTGCTGTCGGGCATGTGCTGCTCCTCGGGCGGGGATGGACTGGAGGGGCGGGCGGACGTGCTGCTGCTCATGCGGGCAGGTCGAGGACGCCCTGCGCGAACCGCTCGCGGGCGAGGTCGTGGTAGGCCGGGTTCAGGTCGATGCCGATGTACCGCCGGCCGAACTGCCGGGCCGCGGCGCCTGTGGTGCCGGACCCGGAGAACGGGTCGAGGACGGTCCCGCCGGGCTTACAGCCGGCCTTGATGCAGCGGGTGGGCAGCTCGATGGGGAACACAGCGAAATGCGCGGCGGGATAGGGCTTGGTGGTGATGTCCCAGACGTCGCCTGGGTTGCGGCCGAGGGGGTGCCCGTCGATGCCGGGCTCGTCACGCTGCGACGTCGAGTACGTCTGCGCGGGCAGAACCCCGAGACGCTGGCGCTCCGTGTGACCTCGAGGCCTGCGCTGCGGGCGCATGGTGTGTGGCTCGCGGATGGCGTCGAGATTGAACCAGTACCTCGATGCCTTCGTCATCAGGAACAGGTGCTCGTGTCGCGACGCCAGCCGGTCCGTGACGGACTCCGGCATCGCGTTGTGCTTGTACCAGACGACCTCACTGCGGAGGATCCATCCGTCGTCCTGGAGGGCGAACGCGGCGCGCCACGGAACGCCGATCAGGTTCTTGGTGGGTAGCGCCGTGGTGCCTCGGATCGTCTCGGCGGTGAACGTGCAGTCCTTCCGCTGCCCGGTCTGGCCCTGCTTGTGCGTCGAGCCGGGCGGATAGGCGTAGCTGTCGCCGAGGTTGAGCCACAGCGTCCCGTCGTCGGCGAGCACGCGTCGCGCCTCGGCGAAAACCTGCCGCATCGTCTCGACGTACTCGGCCGGCGTCGCCTCCAGCCCGTACTGACCGGGCGTGCCGTAGTCGCGGAGACCGAAGTAGGGCGGGCTGGTGACGATGCAGTCGACGGAGCCGGCGGGCAGCGTGCGGAGCTGTTCCAGGGCGTCGCCGAGGAGGAGCGTCACCTGATCATCGCGGTAGTACGGGCGGTCGGGCATGGGCTGCTCCAGGTTCGGTGTGGGATCGTGCTGGGTGCGGCCGGCCCTGGCATCCACAGGGCCGGCCGTGCTGCTACTCACGGGGTGATGCGGATCTCGGGGAGCGGCACGTTCGCGTCGAGCTGGCGGTGCGCGGGCGGCCGGCCTGGTGCTGCGGAAGTGGCCGGGCGTGTCTGGGACATCGGGAAGAACTCCGTGGGAATGGCGAGCTGGCCGGGGGCGGTCTGTACGGGCTTGCCGAGGCGGCGGCGGGCGGCGTCCGCGGCCTTGAAGGCGGTGCTGCGCCGCCGAGCCCGTTCCTTGCGTCGGCAGGTGGGGCCGAGCCCGTCCGGGCTCGGCTTCCGCATCGGCGTCTTGCACGCACTGCAACGGATGGTCACGTGATGCTCGGGTGTCAGCTTCAGGCGAGTGCTTCGACGCGGTCGAGATGTTCGATCAGCGCCATTCCGGCCGCCGTGATCTCCAGTGCCTCGGCGCGGACCGCCGCGTTGTGGCTGGTGGGCCGGTCGGTGTCCTGGGTCGCGTCGAGGACGGCCTGGGCGAGGTTGCCGACGTGCTCGACGATGGCCACAACCCACTCGGGGAGCTGGTGGTCCTCGTGTCCCCGCTGGGCCACCTGCCGGGCGCGTTCGGCGTGGACCTCCAGGTAGGGGCCCTCGAGGCGGGGGGCGTCGTAGTTGGGGTACACGGGGCGGCTCCGATCGAGGGAGGGCGACGGCTTGGTGGTGGCGGGCGCGGTCTGGGCGATCGCCTGGAGGGTCGTGATGCCGGTGGGGCTATTGCGGGCCATGTCGACGGCGGCGTAGTGCGCGGGCCACTGGCTGGCGTAGATGCGGCTCTGGTCGTAGTCGGCGCGGTCGATGCAGGCGACGATCTGGGCGGGGTAGCTTTCCGCCGGCAGGGCGCCGGGCGCCGGGTGGTCGTACTGGGCGAGGACCTGCAGGGCGATGGCCGGGGTGATCGTGGCCGAGTCGAGCGGCGGGACGGGGCAGTTCATGGGCGGGCGTCTCCCAGGAGTTCGTGGAGAAGGGCGGCGAGCTTGTGACGCGTGGTGTGGTCGATGACGTGGTCAGGGGCGACGCAGGTCCGCACGCTGCAGCCGGGCAGCACGGGGCCGTCAGGGAGGCCGGGATGGGTCATGGCCCAGGCGATGCGGCGGGCGGAGTGGACGCGGCCTGCGTGCGTCAGGACGGGGATGCCGTTGTCGATCTGGTCGAGCCACAGGAGGTGGCCGCCGCTGATGTGGCGGGTGCGGGATCGGAAGCGCTGCTGGATCGTGGGCCGCAGCTCGCGGGGTGCGTAGTTGCGGCCCAGGTTGGCGAGGACGTCGGCGACGTCGCTGTGCGGGACGTTGAGCTCGCGGCAGATCACGTGCGGAGGGCGGCCGCCGAGGAGGTGCTCGGTGATGTCGATCCGTACGTGAGGCGGCAGCACGGCGAGCTCCTCGGGAGACTCGGCCTCGGCGCCGGCGTGAAGGTCGCGGGCAAGGATGGTCACCCGCGGCTCCCGATACGTTCGGGGCGCGGCTGGTCGACGATCTGCTTGGCGAGCCGGCCGATGGTGCCGTTGGCGCCGGTGAGATCTCGCCGGGTGTGGGCGACGGCCTTGATCATCCGGTCGAGGCGGTCCCGGTAGTTCTTCCGCTCGATGGCGCGGCTGCGCTCGAAGCGCCGCCGGTCGAGCTCGGCGGAGAGGTAGGCCTGGGCGAGCTGGGCGCGCAGCTCGGTGGTGACGGCGCGGTGGTGGCGGGTGGTCGTGAGTCCGAACATGAGGTCACCGCACGATTCCGAGCTGGCGGGCGGCGTTGAGCCAGCCCGGGAGCTCATGGGTGATGCCGTCGTACAGCGCTTCGTCGCTGAGGGTCTGCGGCTCGGAGCCGGCGTGGAAGTACGAGGCGTTGTCGACGGCGCGGCCGCGGAGTTGGTCGAGGCTGTCGAGGTAGGCGACCCGCTTTGTGCCGAAGCCGACGAACGACCAGAACATGGGCATCCTGGAGGCCTCTCGGAGCGTCCACTCGGTCTCCAGCGGGTCGTTGGGGATGCCGTCCGTCTGGAACACGACGAGCGCGGGCCCGGTGGCTCCCGACGACCGGTAGTGCCCGATCACTCGGTCCATGGCGACCGCGTACTTGGTGCGGCCCATGGTCGGCTTCCCGCCGTGGAGTTCGTGCTGGTCGGCGACGACGCCCTGGTAGTCAGTGAGGTGGATGCCGACGGGCGGGTAGGGGCGGTGGTCGAACATGACGAGCGGGACCAGGCCGTCGTCGTCGAGCCGGGTGGACAGGGCCAGGACGCGGCCGGCGAGGTGCTGCACGCTGCCGTCCGCGTAGTAGCGCGCCATAGACAGGGAGCGGTCGATGACGAGGTAGACCGCCATGTTGCTGCCATCGAGTGCTCGCTTCTGGAGGGAGGCCGCGGCGGTCTTCGCGACATCGACGAGTGCGGGGGCGGTCTCTTCGAGCTTGGTGAGGCTGATCATTCGGAGGCGCCTTTCTGAGGAGGGGCGGGGAGCCGGTCGGTGGCATCGCCGATCGCGTTGGCGAGGCGGCGCCACTTGGCGGCCTGTGCCGGGTCGGGGTACTGGGGGCAGTGGCAGTCGGCGGCGGCGTGGAGGCCGTGGATGACGTCGACCAGGTCATCCACGTACGGCACCAGGAGGTGTGCAGCCATCGGGGGTTGGGGCCTTTCGGTCAGGGCCGACGGTTGCGGCGGCGGTCGTCGAGCCGGACGACGCCGGCGGGGAGGTCGAGCGGGAGCTGGTTCTGCTGGGCCCGGCAGGTGGCCTGGTGCGGCATGTGGAGCCGTTCGGGGCCCCACAGCGGCAGTTCCTTGGTCACGCGGCGCGAGATCCAGGTACCGGTGCCGTCCCTGCGCACGGCCGTGTTGCCGGCGGGGTCGGGGTTCGGGTTGACGGCCATCCGTTTGCCCCCGGCGGTCGTTGCGCCTGGCTGGGTGCGCGTCCAGAGGATCTCCGCGTTGCAGTCCGGGCAGCGGGCGGTCACCGCTTCCTCCTGGGCACGTCTCGTGAGGCGGCCTCGAGGGCCTGCGCGTAGAGGACGTCCGCGGCCTCCGTTCGCGCTCGGTGGGGGCCGGGGAGCGGGATCACCGGGTTGGCGGGGAAGCACGGCGTTCCGACGGGAGCGCCGCAGTCTGTGCAGCCGACGGTCGCGGCCGTCCAGTCGTCGCGTCGGCCCCGGTGCGGCTCGGTCATCGACGCGGTTGCCCGCTGGTTGGTGCAGTCACTGCCGGCCTGGGCGTGGCAGTGTCGGCACCGGACGGCGACCTCGGGGTGGCGCGCCTCAGCGCGGGTCATGGGCCGGCGCGGGGCCGGGACGTGGTCAGGCATCTGCCGCCTCCGGCCGGACTCCTGGGTTGAGGTGGCTCGTGCGGCGGGCGGTGACGGTGGCGGCGGCGACCGCCCTCGGGCCGTACATGCGCAGCGCGGCGTCGGTACCGAGCTGGTTGATGACGCCGGCGACGGTGCTGCGTGAGACGTCGTCGCTGTCAGCGCGTGAGGCCCGGGTGGAACGGATGCCGCACAGCAGGCACTCGCCGTCTGTGCCGGGCTCCGTCGGCCCTTGCGGGTGCTCGCTGCACTTGGTGGTGGGAGCGGGCTGCGCCACGGTGTCGAGCAGGCCGCGCGCCTTGATCAGGTCGTTGCGGATCTGCTCGAGCGTCTCCGGTGTCGCGCTCGCCTGCGAGAGGTCGTCGCCGTACTGGCCGAGCAGGCGCAGGGCACGGCCGAGGTCGCTGATGGCAGTTCGGTTCATGGCGGTGCTCCGTTCAAGAGCCGGTCTGGGAGGTGTCGTTGAGGTGCGGCAGCACCAGGACATGGCCGTAGAGGTCGATCGCCGTCGCGCGGCCGTAGGCGGCGATGGCGGCCTGGATCTCGTCGTCCGTCGCGCCGTCCCGCAGCCGGGCCTTCTGCTCCCGGGTCAGTTCGGGTGCCGTGGAGGCCGGCGGAGCCTCGATCGGGACGTCGGGCCCGGAACCGGGGACAGACAGCAGCAAGGGCGGCTGCGCGGGCGTTCCGCTGCGGGCGGGCCGCTGGCGGCCGCGAGCGGGGGGCACGCTCCGCAGGGCGGGTCCTGCCTCACCCGAGCCCGGCTGACTGTCTTTTCCGGCCTCGTGCGCGCTCGCGTCCTGTGGCTGAGCTCCGGCATCAAGTTCGTCGTGGTCAGGCCCTTTGTCCCCTACGAAGTAGGGATCACTTTGTAGGCCCCCGGCGGGAACGGGTTCCGGAACCCGTTCTGCGTCGGGCTCCGCACCCGTTCCGGAACGGGTTCCGGGGGTTTCGGTTCCCCCGGCGGGAACGGGTTCCGGACCCCCGGCAGGGAACGGGTTCCGGACCCCCGGACCCCGTTCTGCGTCGGGTTCCGGACCCCGTTCTGCGTCGGGTTCCGGACCCCGTTCCGCGTCGGGTTCCGAGGCGGCCTCCTGCGCGTCCGCGTCCAGGAGCTCCTGGATCTCCTTCTCCTTGAGCCGCTTCTTCCGCCGCGACTGCCGCGTATCCGTGTAGAGGTGCAGGTGCGCTGCCCAGTCGAGCCGCTGCGCGGTGATCGTGAGGAGCGTGTACATGCTGGAGTTGTTCGGGCGACGCTGCTCGTGCAGAACGCCCAGGGCCCTCAACACCTTCTTGCTGCGGGACACCGTCTCCTCGGAGCAGCCGGCGATACCCGCGATGGTGTCGGTGCCGGGGCACGCGTTCGTCCCGTCGGCGTTCGCGTACGAGGCGATGATCCAGCCGACGTGGACGATCTGAGAGATCTCGGGCCGGCGCATCCGGAGCGTCTCGTCGCGCAACCGGTTCATCCACGCTGTGCGGGGAGCCTGCACGTGTTCAGGGGCGCTTCCAGCGCGCTCCTGGTGACTGCGTGAGGCGGACACAGTGGCTCCGATCTGAGAGGGGCGAGCTACTCACGCTGTGGGCGTTGAGCGGCCTGGGCGGCCCCGTACGTGTGGGGGAAGGCGCGACGTGTCGGAGGCGATCGCCCGCTCGTCGATGAGCGCGGATGCCGACTGGGGTGAGGGGGTCGTCCATGCGCCGGCGGGGGTGCGTGGTCCGGGCTGCGGCTCCCGAGCCCCGGCCAGAGCGGCCGGGGTGTGGAGCGGACGTCGCAGGCCGGGGAGGCAGTGCCTACGCTCGGGGCCTATCCAGTGGCCGTAGGACGGCTGGTCCGGTCTGTCATAACCGGGGCGGCCTGTCACGATGTCGTTCCCACGGTCTCGGCCGCCCGGTCGGCCCGGCGTCGCTGGCCGCGAGGGCGCCGCGTGCAATGGCGCTGCGGACTCCGAGGAGGGCACCAGCGGCGTCGAGTTGAGGCGCCTCGCAGCGCATCCGGTCCCGGTCCACCTCATCGCCGAGATGGGCGGGGGCGAGGTCCTGCGTTCGGTCCCCGACCCACTGCATGTGTCCTCCTTCCACGGAGCGGGTGTACCGGCCGAACTTCCGCGGCGGCGGCTCGGCCCCGCGATCGCGCCGGGCCGGTGGGAAGCCAAGCGCCTCGCGGACGAGGGCGACTGCCTCCCGGCGGTGGACGAGGCGGCGGCCGATCTCGCTGTCGGACAGGCCGGCCTGGAGAAGGGGCCGGATGTCCTCCGTGCGGAACCGGATGTCCTCCGTGCGGAAAGTGGGACGACCGGTCACGGCAGCCTCCGGTGCCTGCGCTGGCCCGGAACGAAGGCGCCGCCGGGGACCTGCCCCCGGCTGAGGCCGGGAGCAGGTCGGGAGGCGGGGTGACGGGCGACGGACTCCGCGAGTTGGGCGTCGGGGTCGGTGACTTCCGGGTCCTGACCGTCCGCGCCGTACGGATCAGTTGCACTCAACCGGCGCAGGGCAACACCCGTCAGGACCGCGACGGCGGCCGTCACGATCGCGGCGAGTGCCGCGAGCAGGAGGGTCACGCGGGGTCACTCCCGTCGACCTCCGCCCCACCGGTCACGGCGGGAACCGTGGCCGGAGCGGGTGCGAGGGCAAAGGACGGCGCCGCCCTCTCGGTGTCGGGCAGTTCGACGAACCAGGGCCCGGCGATCAGTCCGTACGCGGCCCAGCCGCAGCCTCGGCTCGCAATCCCGCTGCCGAGGGCGCCGAGGTGACGGCCGATGCACTCGCGACCGAGCACGTCCGACCAGATGACCGGGCGTCCGCGTCGCGTCGGCGCGTGTGTGCTGGGGCTGTCGTCCAGGACCTTTTTGAAGTCGGCGCCGCTGGCAACGTCGCCGCAACTTGGGCACCGGAAGCGCCACTTGAGGGGGTCATTACCGAAACGGGCAGTTGCTTCGGCCCAGAGTTCGGCCTGGGTGAGTCTGCGGTGCGCGGGGCTCATCGGTGTCCTCCCGTACGAAGATCGGCGCGGGCGTTGGCGATGGCGGCACAGCGGCCGGGGCAGTACCAGTGCGCGGCTGCTCCGTCGGCGGCGCCGCGGACTCGGACCATCCCGGCGGCCGGGGGCCGGCGGGATGTTGCCGGGAGGCCGCATGCCTCCACCGAGCAGGCCTGGACGGCGGCCGTCGGCACAGGCTTGCGGCTCGTGCCGGTGAGACCGCCGTTCCACATCTGCTTGGCCTTTTTCTGTGCCTCGCTGACCTCAGGGAGGCGAGGCCGCTGGGTGCGGGGCGGCATCAGCGGTCACCACCCTCGGTTTCGGCGAGGCGTTCCCCGATCCACTTGGCCGCAGCGCCGACGGACCTGAGGCGCTCACGGGTGTACCGCCACCGCAGGTTGCCGGGAGCGAACGTGCCATCCGGGTCAGGGAGGGCGCTGGCGGCCCAGACGGTCCCGCCGAGCTTTCCGCGCATGAGGTAGATCGCGCCGACGACGGCGTCGTCCGTTACGCGCTCGACTCCGAGCCGCGTGACGAGGAGATCGTGCGGATGCGGGTGCCCGGGGGCCTGCCGACCGAACGACCAGAACGGCTGGCCCGGCCACAGCAGCACCCCGGCGACCCTGCGCGGCGGGAGGCCGTAGCCGATGGTCTGGATGCGGGTGGACCACTCCTGGGTCAACTGGCCGGCCAGGACGTGCGCGCCGCCGCACGCTCGGCAGACGAGGCGCACGGTGGTCAGCTCGCGCGAGTCGTCCACCTGCACCTGGGCTTCCCAGGACGGCTTCCGGCAGTCCCTGGCGTGCGCGAGGTCGCGCCAGCCGAGGTAGGAATCCAGCACGGTCCCCCTCACGTGCGCGGCTCCTCGGGTTCGGCGGCGAGGAGCGCGCCAAGGGCGAGGAGGCCGCTCACGGGGTCGACGCGGGCCTGACCGCAGTGGCGGCAGGGCCGGACGAGCTCGAAACCGGCGGTCTTGCCGGCGGCGTAGTCGAACCGGTAGCGCAGGAAGTCGGGGCTGCCGGGGTCGATGAGCGCCGTGGCCTCCTCGGTGTTGTCCGGCAGGTTCGAGGCGGACGTGTAGCGCCAGTCGAGCGTCCCGGCGTCCGGGCACAGCGCGTCGCGCGCGCTGCGGCGGACGCTGTCAAGGAATTCGTCGCGGGACTTCTCGAACGCCTCGCGCGCCTCGTCCTCCCGTTCCTTGGAGCTGCCTTGGTACTCGGTGTACGACGTAACGGCCAGTTCGCGGAGATTCATACGATCACCTCGACGTTCCGGGGCTTGTACTGGGCGGCGACCCACTCGGCGGCGATTTCCACGGTGCGGTGGTCGGATTCGCGACGGGCCCAGCGGAGCTGCTGGTCGCCGTAGGGGCCGGTGTGGTCGGGGACGGCGTTGGCCTGCCAGCGGAGGTGCCCGCCGGCGGTGCGGTGGCGGCAGATCAGTCCGGCGATGTCCTGGACCCTGACGGGCGCGACGGGGACGCGGGTGATGAGCCAGTCGCGGGTTCCGCCCCCGGCGTCGAGGAGCACCTGCTCCCCGGGCCACAGCCACAGTCCCTCGTGCTCCTGGGGCGGGAGGCCGTAGCCGATGGCGGTGGTGCTGGTCCGAGAGGTCCCGACGTCCTCACCGCTGACGGAGTGGACCGCGCCGCAGGCCCGGCAGACGAGCCGGACGGTGAACCGGGTGAAGAAAATGCCGTGCTCGCACTCCTCGGCCTGGCAGGTGTGCTCCAGGTCGCGGGAGAGGAGACGTCCGCGCCGCCCCTGGTCGATACGGAGCTGCGGTTCCCAGACGGGCGCCGGGCAGGGCTCGGCGTGGGTGAGGGTCTCCCAGCCCAGGTAGAGGTCGGTGACAGGGTTCATGCGCCTCCTCCGATGGCCTCGGCGGGGGCGTGCGCGGGGAGGTCGATGGCCGTGAGCGGGCCGCTCGCCATGACGATGGAGCCCAGCGGGCACGCGGGGCCGGAGCTGCCGCGCTCGATCAGCAGGGGCATGCCGTCGTCCTGGCGCTGGCCCAGGTACACCCACACACGGCCGTGCTGGTCGAGGACGCCCCGGCCAAGGTCGTAGACCCTGCCCCACATGTAGAACGCCTCGCGCGCCTCGTCGCATGCCTGCCCCAGGAGTTCGGGAACCCCGTGGGCGGTGAGGTGGACGTCGACGCCCTCGACCGTTCCGGCCGCGATCTGTGCGTGGCCGGCCGGCCGGGTGGGGACGTTCGGCGGCGCGCCGATCTCGGAGAGCCAGTGGTCCCAGTCCGAGAGGTTCGTGGCCTTGATGGCGACGGTGACACGGCCGCCGTCCGCCTCGATCTCCGAGACGTCCGAGCGCCAGGAGTTGGCGAGCTGCAGGGTTGCCGCGACGGTGACCGCGCGGGCGTGCTCGGCGTCCTCGGGGGTGTGGGCGTGGGCGGCGGCAGGACGAAGCTGCGGGACGGCGCCGTTGACGCGCTGCGGCACCAGCGCCTCCACCTGCTGCTCCGGTTCAGATTCGCGGTGTGTGGCGTCGCGGGCAGGGAGGCGGACGACGAAAGAACCGCGTGGTGCCGGCGCGAGCGGTGTCGGGGCGGACGCTCGGTCGTGCTGCGGATCGGGGCCGTCGTCGCCGTCGCCCAGGAGTCCCTTGCGCTGGAGGGCCCGGGCGATCCGGACGGCGACCTCGCTCGGGTAGCCGCAGTCGTCGACGATGGTGTCCACGGCGGTCCGATATCCCGCGGGGAGGCTCCGGCGGGCCTCGACCTGCGTCCGCAGGCGCTTGAGCGCGGAGGCGCCGCCGACTTCTACCAGGCGGCCCTGCGCCTCCAGTTCAGCGACGAACGTCCTGGCAGCGGCGTTGAGGAGGGTGGCGAGTTCGGTCTCGGCCGGGGACTGGTGCTCCGGTGTCGTCGTCATGCCGCCACTCCCAACTCGCCGCGCATGGATGCCACGGCTCGCGTCTGCATCGTTTTCACGGCGCCGACGGAGCGGTCCATGGCGCGGGCGGTCTCCGCGAGGCTGCGCTCCATCAGGAAGCGCTGGACGAGGACTTCGCGCTGTGCGGGGCGTAGCTGCGTCAGCGCCGTGCGGACCTGGTCTTCGTCGAGGCTCGCCAGTACGGCGTCCTCAGCGCTCAGGCCGTCCGAGTCGTCGAACGCCAGGAGGTCGTCGACCGCGAATTCGCGGCGCCGTGCGCTCTTGAAGTGGTCGGTGACCTGGTTCCGGGCGATGGTGAGCAGCCAACTGGCGATACTGCGGCCCTGCCAGGTGAACGTCTCGAGTTTCGCCCAGGCCCTCAGGAAGGTCTCCCCGGTGATGTCCTCGGCCAGGTGCTGGTTGGTGACGAGGCGGCGGACGAAGCGGAACACCGTGCGGTGGTGCATGGCGTAAAGGGCTCCGAACGCGTCCGCGTCGCCCTGACGTGCGAGGGCGATGAGAGCCGGTTCTCTCGTATCGGAGGCAGGGGTACTGCCGTTAGCCTCGATGATCAAGGCCTTCTCCGTTCATGAGTGGATGAACTGTGGTGGGCTCGCGAGGGGCTGCTCTTGGCCATGGCCCGGCCGGGGGCGGCCCCCGTCTTTCAGTTCGCGCGGCGGCGGCCGGCGGCCGGCCGGATCTCCGCCAGGGCGAGGTGACGCGCGGAGGGTGCTGCCTCGCGCTCCTCGGGCTGCTGCGGCCCCTTGAGGCCGTCGGGCTCCTCCACCGCGTCGAGCGGGTTGACCCTGTGCATTGCCTTGATCCGGCGGACCTGGTCGGCATCGAAGCTGATGGACCTGCCGGCCTTGATGTGGGGCAGTTTCTTGAGGTTGTCCTCGATGAAGCGGGGCTTGCAGTTGAGGAGGTCTGCGACCTCGGCGATCGAGTAGGTCCTCAGGCTGTTGTCGACGAGGTAGGCGATCAGCGCCTCGACAGACGGCGCGGCCGGTGTCGTCATGACCCGGTCGGCTGTTGAACGATGTGATCTGCGGGCACCCTGCGCTGGCGGGGCGGCATGGGGTTCGGCAGCTCGGCCACTTCCGTGACCTGCTCGTCCACCGGCAGGCCGTAGTGGTAGCGGAACGTCCAGAGCGTTTGCAGGCTCGGCTCGCTGCGTCCCTTGAACAGGCGACTGAGGGCCGCCTGGCTCACGCCAGTGCGCTGACTGATCTTGTAGACGCTGTCGTCACCAGCCTCTTGGGCTCGCTGGAGCACCCTCCACTTGGCCAGTAGGAGCGGCATGGCGCACCCCCTTCTCCTTACTTGCGCGCACACAACCTGTGGGCGTGCACGCAAGTTAATCCACTGGCGCGCGCGCACGCAAGTAGAAACGGCCGTTCGGGATGGAGCGATTCCTCGGTGCCGCTGCGGCACAGGAGGGCGGGTCTGCCTGGAGAAACTCCAGAGGGTTACCTGACCTGCGGATTTGCGCGCGCGCAAGTAAGTGCGACTGGTGTGCGCGCACGCTACTCTCGCAGTATGCGGAGCACTGAAGAGACCCCCCCAGAGAGCCGGGCCCAGCGCGCCGCCCGGATAAAAAATTTCGGCGCACTGCTGACCGACGCCGCCATCCGGGCCGGCTATGACGTGCGCCCCAGAGCCGGAGGCCGACAGAGACTCGCAGATGACATCGGACTCGACGTCAGTACGGTGAGCCGCGCTCTCGACGGGAAGAGCCTCCCGCTCCCCGGCGCGATGCAGCGCTATGCCGGCGCGCTCGGGGTACGCGTCTCCGACCTGCTCGTCGAGAGCGGACTCCTGTCGCGTGACGAAGTGCCCGACCGGCCCGACCTCCAGGAGGTGAAGGTTCCGGCAACGCCGGACGAAGCGGCAGACAGCCTGGGGGTGACGCACCCCCAGGTTCGACCTATGCTCCTGGCCTCGATCAAGCAGGCAATTCGGCTTCAAGCGGAGGCGGACGCGGCCGAGCGGCAAGGAGCCTCAGCAAAGGGGTAAGGCACGTGGCGTACAGGCTTGCTATATCGGCCGTCGGGGGCTGTGTTTTCGGCGGGGCCGTTTTCTCCGAGGGTGTCTGGCGTCACGCCTGGAAACTGGCTGCGGCCGGAGCCGGGCTCCTGGCCACCGGCGGGCTCGGTCTCGTCGCCCTCGTATTCCTCTACGCCCAAAAATGCCTCGAGGCCCGCATCAAGGCGGACTTCAAGGAGGTGGACGACCGTCGAAGAGCGCTGGACGCCACCATGGCGGAGCGCGAGGAGCGGGTGAGAGTCCGAGAGATCGCAGCGGACCGCATGCGGACCGTCGCGGCGATCCGGATGGCCAGCCTCCAACGACGGCTCGACACGGTGCTGGACGAAAAAGCGCAGACCCGGGCACGGCTCGAAGCAGTGGTCCAGGAGCTGAACGAGGTGCTCGACGAGTACAACCAGCTCGTCACCCACGAACTGCAGTTGTCCATGGACCAGTTCACCTCACGAGGCTACGGATTTTTCCACGCTTCCCGCGACTACGGGGCGCTGAGCACGGCATCGGACAAGTGCGCCTCCGGCGACGTGACACCTCTTCGCAGAAAGAGCGACCATGAGGCGGAGGGAATCGACACGCCCATCAGCCGATAACTGGCATATGGCGCATGGCATTTGATGGCACTTGGTGTGGCGCTCCGAGGAAGAGTTCGGAGCGCCACACCGCGGCTACACCCCCTCGCGGTCCGCGGCGCCCGTACTCAACGCAGGGTGGCCGGCGCACTGGCCCAGTGCCGTCGCGCAGGCGGCGGTAAATGCCTCCCGTACGGCCGACTCGCTCACGCCCCAGGCCTCCGCTTCGGTGAGCGCCTCCTGGCCTGGCCGGTACTGGACCCGGTCGACGGCCGCGCGCAGCGTGTACCGCTCCTCCCACTCCCAGGCCCAGCTCGCGGCCGGACCGTCGGTGCCATCCGCGGTGTAGAGGACGGTGCCGTCGGGGGCGTACGCGGCGGGCCCGGCCTGGAAGATTCGGACGCGGTCCGGGACGGACGTGCGGACGTCCTTGAGGCCGTTGCCGTGCTGGCGCACCCACCACTCCTGGGCCCAGGCCTCCACACGGGCGGGCTGCCGGCGGTCCTGGCCCCACTGCTCGGCGACCAGCTCGGCGTCGTCCCGCGTCCAGAATCCCTCGCAGCGCCACCCTTCCCCGTGGCCGAGCTGCGCGACGTACACGACTCCGCGGCCGCCGGCGGCCGCGTGCTCCTGGCCGTCGTCGTCGGGGGTGTGGCCGAGGCTGGCGTCGATGATCTCCATGGCGTCGTCGTCGGACTGGGGCAGGAGGTGGCCGTAGCGGTCGGACGTAGTGACGATGGATTCGTGGCCCAGGCGCCGCTTGACGTAGTCCAGGCCGCGCCCCTCGGACAGCAGGAGTGCGGCGTGGCTGTGGCGCAGGTCGTGGATGGTGGGGGCCTTGTAGTCGGGGAGGAGGCCGTCCTCCTGGGCGCGGCGGACGGCGTCACACCAGCGGTCGTAGAACGTCGAGTACGGGAGCCGCTTGCCGTGACCGTTGTGGAAGATCAGCGCAGACTTCTGGCCGCCGATGCCCTGCTCTTCGAGGTCGCGCCAGGCGAGCCTGCTCAGCCGGATCGTGCGCCGGCTCTTCTCCGTCTTCGGGCTGCCGAGGTAGTAGCTGCGCTCGCGGTTCCACTTCCAGGCCCGGGTGACGGTGAGCGTCGTCTTGCCGCGCCCGTCGACCTTCGCGTGCCGGGCCGCGAGGGCCGTGAGCTCGCCCCACCGCAGGCCGGTGGCGAAGGCGAACCGGACGAGCCGCTTGTCCTCTGGCCGGCCGAGGCAGGAGACGATGCCCTCGACCTCGTGGGGCTCGAGGAATTCGATGTCTTCGACGGGTTCGTCGTCCTCGTCCTCCGACCCCTCCGAGGGGAGGCGTGCCTTGGGGAGGCTGCTGCGCTCGCAGGGGTTGCGGGCGCGCAGGGGCGGCTCCTCCTGGGTGGCCTGCTTGAGGATGCTGGAGAGGAGCCCGTGGAGGTTCTTGATCGTCTTGGGGCTCATCGGCCGGTGCTTCGAGCCGCGGAAGACCATGGTTCGCTGCATGAGGAGGAGCCACTCCCCGACGGTGGACTTCGAGAAGTGCTCGGTGGACCGAATGTCGCAGTTGCCGAAGGTGGGGAAAATGTACCTCTCGAGTTCGCCGAGTGATGCGTCCCGGTAACGCTGCTCGCCCTTGGCGCGCTGCCTGATGCTCTCGGTGGCGTAGGCGCGGAAGCGGAACTTCTCGTCCCCCTCTTGGGCCGCCTGCTCGGCGGTGATGTACCCCCTTCCCTTCACCCAGCCGAGTGGCCACTGCTGATCGGCTTCGTCGACGGCGTCCTTGAAGACCTGCGCGGAGGGCTCGTCGTTGAAGCGTTCCGTCTGCCAGAGGCCGTCACGCGCGCCGCCGAGGCGCCATTTCACCTGGTAGCTGGTGACGTCGCCGGCCTTGTTCTTACGGGGATGCACTGATGCCATAGGGGGACGCTAGGGGAGGCCGTGTTCCCACCGTGTTCCCAATCACCGAATGAGTGATGGGGGGAATCGGCCGTTCTAGCTGCTCAGGCCGCATATGCGGTGTGGTGCCCGGAGCCGGACTTGAACCGGCACGCCCGCTAGGGGCAGCGAGGTTTAAGCTCGCCGTGTCTGCATTCCACCATCCGGGCAGGCCATGGGCTCCGCATCGAGATTCCGAGCCTATCGGGGCCCGTCCCCCGAACAGCGGGCGGGCGGACCGATGTTGTCTTATTTTATTGACGTCTGAGGGTGCATCAGCACCCGGTACCGGCCATCAGCACTTGCCAACAGCGTTTCCGACGGACTCGGCCCTCGTGTACGGAATGACGGAATTTCACCGTCCGGGCCTGAGCAGCCGCGACGTCCGTCCCGGAGATCCCTCAGGGCACCTCCGTCATCCCCAGGTATGACGCGATCCCTCCCGGTGCGACCGGAGTCTGCCTCCGGAACCGGAACAGCGGGTGACTACAGCGCGCGGATCGGCGCGGACGATGGAATCCGTCCCTCACCACCGCACGTACACGTCTCGTCGTCATCCCGACAGGAGCACCCGCCCGTGACCACCACCCCCCTCGCCGGCACCGGCACCGCCGTCGCAGCCCGCGCCACGGAACTGTCCAAGGTCTATGGCCAGGGCGAGACCCAGGTGGTCGCCCTCGACCAGGTCTCCGTCAGCTTCCGGCAGGCCGAGTTCACCGCGATCATGGGCCCCTCCGGCTCGGGCAAGTCCACGCTGATGCACTGTGTGGCGGGCCTGGACACCTTCTCCTCGGGCTCGGTGCGCATCGGCGACACCGAACTCGGCTCCCTCAAGGACAAGCAGCTCACCAAGTTGCGCCGGGACAAGATCGGCTTCATCTTCCAGGCGTTCAACCTGCTGCCGACGCTGACCGCCCTGGAGAACATCACCCTCCCGATGGACATCGCGGGCCGCAAGCCCGACAAGCAGTGGCTGGACACCGTGATCGGGATGATCGGCCTCGCCGACCGGCTCGGTCACCGGCCGTCCGAGCTTTCCGGCGGCCAGCAGCAGCGTGTCGCCGTGGCCCGGGCCCTCGCCTCCCGGCCCGACATCATCTTCGGCGACGAGCCGACCGGAAACCTCGACTCGCGTTCCGGCGCCGAGGTCCTCGGCTTCCTGCGCAACTCCGTACGGGAGTTGGGGCAGACCGTGGTGATGGTGACCCACGACCCGGTGGCCGCCGCCTACGCGGACCGCGTCGTCTTCCTCGCCGACGGCCGGATCGTCGACGAGGTGTACGAGCCGACCGCCGACTCGGTCCTCGACCGTATGAAGCAGTTCGACGGGAAGGGCCGCACGAGCTGACCCGGAGAGGACCGGCCGTCCGGCCGCCCCGTTCGTCGTCTCGGCCGTCACCTCGGCCGTCTCCCGGCCGTCACCTCGGCCGTCACCTCGGCCGTCACCTCGGCCGTCTCCCGGCCGTCACCTCGGCCGTCTCCCGGCCGTCTCCCGGCCGTCATCTCTGCCGTCACCAGGCGCCCCCGCACACCCCCTGTGCCCTCCCCTCTCCTCCCCTGCCCTTCCCTGCCCGCCGCCCCCACCCCCGGCCCCCTGGACTGAGAAACCCATGTTCCGTACCGCCCTGCGCACCGTGCTCGCGCACAAGGCCAGGCTCCTGATGACCGTGCTCGCCGTGCTGCTCGGCGTGGCGTTCGTGTCGGGGACCCTGGTCTTCACCAACACCATCTCGGACGCCTTCCAGAAGAGTTCCGCCAAGGGCTTCGACCAGGTCGACGTCGCCATCCGGCCGAAGAGCGCCGCGGACGAGGGCGACACCGTCGGCAAGACCTCCAAGCTGACCCGGCCGCTGCTCGACAAGGCGGCCAGGGTGCCGGGGGCCGCCTCCGCGATCGGCGTGATCAACGGCTTCACCGCCGTCGCCGACAAGGACGGCAAGCTCATCGGCGGCGGCTTCGAGTCGCAGGGCGGCAACTACTGGGGCGACAAGGACCCCCGCTACCCGCTGACGGCCGGTCACGCCCCGCGCGGCGCCGGCGAGGTCGCGCTCGACGCCGGGACCGCCGAGCGCGCCGGCTACCGGGTCGGCGACACCGTCCGCCTGTCGGTGGACGGGCCGGTCCTCAAGCCCGTCCTCACCGGCGTCTTCACCACCGACGACGGCAACGTGGCCGCCGGCGGCAGCCTCGCCCTGTTCGACACGGCGACCGCCCAGAAGCTGTTCCACTCGGTCGGCTCCTACGACGAGATCGACGTCCGGGCCGCCCCGGGCACCAGCCAGACCGCGCTGCGCGCCGCGCTCGGCACCGTCGTACCGAAGGACGTCGCCTCCACGACGACCGGGCAGCGGCTCGCTGACGACCAGGCCGAGCAGATCTCCGCGTCGATGAGCGGGATGAAGACGGGCCTGCTGGTCTTCGCCGGGATCGCCCTGTTCGTCGGCACGTTCATCATCGCGAACACCTTCACCATGCTGGTCGCCCAGCGCACCAAGGAGCTGGCGCTGCTGCGCGCGGTCGGCGCCTCCCGCCGCCAGGTCACCCGGTCGGTGCTGATCGAGGCGTTCGTGGTCGGCGCGGTCGCCGCCGTCGCCGGACTCGTCGCGGGTATCGGCATCGGCGCCGGGATGCGTTCCCTGATGGGCGCGTTCGGCGCCACGGTCCCGGACGGCCCGCTCGTGGTGTCGCCCGGCACGGTCGCCACCGCGCTGCTGGTCGGCGTCCTCATCACGATGCTCGCCGCCTGGCTGCCCGGCCGCCGGGCCGCGAAGATCCCGCCGGTCGCCGCGATGAGCAGCGTCCACGCGCAGGCGACGACGAAGTCCCTGGTGCTGCGGAACACGATCGGCGCCCTGTTCGCGGCGGCCGGTGTCGCCGTCGTCATGGCCGCGACGAGGATGGACGGCTCGGACGGCCAGGTCCCGATGGGCTTCGGCGCGGTCCTGCTCATCATCGGCGTCTTCGTCCTCACCCCGCTGCTGTCCCGTCCGCTGATCGCCGCGGCGGCTCCGGTGCTGCGCGTCTTCGGGATCTCCGGGAAGCTGGCCCGGCAGAACTCGGTGCGCAACCCGCGCCGTACGGCGGCCACCGCCTCGGCGCTGATGATCGGCCTGACCCTGATCACCGGCATGACCGTGATGGCGGGCAGTCTGCAGAAGTCGATCGACAAGATGGCCGGTTCGGCGATCAGCGCGGACTACGTCGTCTCGATGGCGAACGGCAACGCGCTCTCCCCCGACGTCGAGAAGAAGCTCTCCGGGGTCGGCTCGGTCACCGACGTCAGCCCGCTGCGCACCGCGCCCTCGCGTGTCGACCGGGAGACCGAGTACCTCACCGGGGTGAACGGCGCGGCCATCGGCAAGCTCACCGATCTCACCGTCAAGGACGGCTCGTTCAGGGTCGGCGGCCCCCGCGTGGTGGTCGACGCGGACACCGCCGCCTCGCACCACTGGAAGGCCGGCTCCGCCTTCCGCGTCTCCTACGAGGACGGGAGGAGTCAGAACCTGACCGTCTCCGGGGTCTACGAGGGCAACGAGCTGATCCAGGGGATCATCCTGGACAACGCCACCCTCGCCCCGCACCAGAGCCGGGTGTCCGACACACAGGTCATGGTGAAGACGGCGGGCGGCGCCTCGGACGCGGCGAAGAACCGGCTGGAGAAGGCGCTCGGCGACAACCCGGCGATCATGGTCCAGGACAAGCAGGACCTCTCCGACAGCATCGCCCGGATGTTCACGCTGATGCTGAACATGCTCTACGGGCTGCTCGCGATGGCGGTGATCGTCGCGGTCCTCGGGGTCATCAACACCCTCGCGATGTCGGTCTTCGAGCGCTCGCAGGAGATCGGCATGCTCCGCGCGATCGGCCTGGACCGCAAGGGCGTCAAGCGGATGGTCCGCCTGGAGTCCCTGGTCATCTCGCTGTTCGGCGGTGTCCTCGGCATCGGGCTGGGCGTGTTCTTCGGCTGGGCGGCCGGTGAACTGCTCGGCAGCAGGATGGCGACGTACGAACTGGTGCTGCCCTGGGGGCGGATGGCGGTGTTCCTGCTCCTCGCCGCGGCGGTCGGCGTCCTCGCGGCCCTGTGGCCGGCCCGCCGCGCGGCCCGCCTGAACACGCTGACGGCCATCAAGTCGGAGTGACCGCCGGTCGGTTCTCCCGGCTGCTACGAGGGTGAGGGCCCCGTTCCCGATCGGGAACGGGGCCCTCACCCTTGGCCGTACAGGCTCACCCCCGGCCCGGTTCCGCGTTCCAGGCGGCCCGGTTCTGCCTTCCGGGCGGCTCAGTTCCAGGTGCGCGCCCGCAGCGGCATCCCGGAGGCTCCCGTCGCCTCGGGGGTCTTCACCGCCAGGACCTGGTTGACGCCGATGCTGTTGTGCTCGAAGGCGAGCGCGCTGGCCGCCATGTACAGCCGCCAGACGCGGGCCCGGCCGGGGCTGGTGAGCCGGACGGCGCGGGTCCAGTCGGCCTCCAGGTTGGCGACCCAGCGGCGCAGGGTGAGCGCGTAGTGCTCGCGGAGGGACTCGACGTCCCGCACCTCGAACCCGGCCCGCTCCAGTTGCGTGACGGTCGAGCCGATGGGCGCGAGTTCGCCGTCGGGGAAGACATAGGCGTCGATGAACTCGTCCACGGCGTATGCCGATTCGTCGCGCTGAGGGCGGCGGCCGATCTGGTGGTTGAGCAGCCGTCCGCCCGGCCGGAGCAGCCGGTTCAGGACCTCGGCGTACTCCAGATAGCGCTCGGCGCCGACGTGTTCGGCCATGCCGATGGAGGAGATCGCGTCGAAGGGCCCGTCGGTGACGTCCCGGTAGTCCTGCACCCGGATCTCCACCTTGTCCGTCAGACCCTCGTCGGCGACCCGCTTGCGGGCGTAGGCGGCCTGCTCCTGCGACAGCGTCACCCCGACCACAAAGACGCCGTGCTCGCGGGCCGCGTGGATGGCCATCGAACCCCAGCCGCAGCCGACGTCCAGCAGGCGCTGACCGGGCTTCAGGTCGAGCTTGCGGGCGACGAGTTCGAGCTTGTCGCGCTGGGCGTCCTCCAGGGTGCCGCCGTCCCGCCAGTAGGCGCACGAGTAGACCATCGACGGGCCGAGGACGATCTCGTAGAAGTCGTTGCCGACGTCGTAGTGGTGGCTGATGGCGCGTCTGTCGCTGCGCCTGGTGTGCAGATGGCGGCGCCTGCGGGTCTCCTCGGCGGGCGGCGCGGGCGGCAGCGGCGGCCCGGCCAGCTTCACCAGCCCGCGTACGGCGGCGCGCACGTCCGGGTCGCGCAGGGCCTCACCGAGTCCGCGCGCGTCCTCGCCGCGCTCCCAGATCAGCCCGGACATCCGGTCCAGGGCGGTGTACAGGTCGCCCTCCACGGTCAGGTCGCCGGAGACCCAGGCGCGGGCGAGGCCCAGCTCGCCGGGCTTCCACAGCAGGCGGCGCAGGGCACGGCGGTTGCGCACCACGAGGGCGGGGGCGTCGGGCGGGCCGGCTTCGGAACCGTCCCAGGCGCGGATGCGCAAGGGGAGCGGCGCTCCCGTCAACTGTTCGACAAGGCTCTTCAGCCGCGGCGCGGCGTCCTGCATCACGTGCACCTCCGAGACAACGCTCCCGAACGCTCCGACACCACGTAAACACCTACCCACCCGCCGCGCAGTCCCCTCCCCGCGTCACGGCTTGGCAAAATGCGTGTACATTGCATGCACTTTGGCCGGGTCCATCCCTTTGTCCGACTCCGCCGCCCGCCCCCGCAGCCCCTTCAGGCATCCTCGGCCCCCTCGGCCTCCTCCGTCTCCTCAGTCCCCTGAGCCCCCTGAGTCTCTTCAGTCTCCTCAGACCCCTTCAGCCCCCCGCGCAGTCCGGAAACGCCGAAGGGGCCGCCCGCACCACGGATGGCGGGCGGCCCCTTCGGGGCGTGCGGTGACCTCAGGCCGTCAGCGGGCCTCGGTCAGGAGGCCTTGGCCTTCTCCTCGGCCTTGGCGGCGGGCGCCGGGGCGGCGGCGGCCGGGGCGGGCTTGGCGGCCTCGTAGAACTCCTCGCGCGGCGTCTCGATGGCGCCGAGCGAGACGACCTCGCGCTTGAGGAACATCGCGAGCGTCCAGTCCGCGAAGACGCGGATCTTGCGGTTCCAGGTCGGCATGGCCAGACCGTGGTAGCCACGGTGCATGTACCAGGCGAGACGGCCCTTGAGCTTGATCTTCATCTTGCCCATGACGATCATCGCGACGCCCTTGTGGAGGCCGAGACCGGCCACCGCGCCCTTGTTGGAGTGCGCGTACTCCTTCTGCGGGAAGCCCCGCATGCCGGAGACCACGTTGTCGCCGAGGACCTTGGCCTGGCGCAGCGCGTGCTGGGCGTTCGGCGGGCACCAGGCGTTCTCGACGCCGGCCTTGCGGGCGGCCATGTCCGGCACCTGGGCGTTGTCGCCGGCGGCCCAGATGTAGTCCGTGCCCTGCACCTGGAGGGTGGTCTGGGTGTCCACGTGGCCGCGCGGGCCGAGCGGCAGACCGAAGCGGGAGAGGACGGGGTTCGGCTTGACGCCGGCCGTCCACACGATCGTGTTGGAGTCGACCTCGAGGCCGTTCTTCAGCACCACGTGGCCGTCGACGCAGGAGTCCATGGAGGTGGAGAGGTAGATCTCCACACCGCGGCTCTCCAGGTGCTCCTTGCCGTACTGGCCGAGCTTGGGACCGACCTCGGGAAGGATCTTGTCCGCGGCGTCGACCAGAATGAAGCGCATGTCCTCGCGGGACACGCTGCTGTAGTACTTGGCCGCGTCGCGGGCCATGTCCTCGACCTCGCCGATGGTCTCGGCTCCGGCGAATCCGCCGCCCACGAAGACGAAGGTCAGCGCCTTGCGGCGGACGTCCTCGTCCGTGGTGGAGTCGGCCTTGTCGAGCTGTTCGAGGACGTGGTTGCGCAGGCCGATGGCCTCCTCGATGCCCTTCATGCCGATGCCCTGCTCGGCAAGGCCGGGGATCGGGAAGGTGCGGGAGACCGCGCCCATCGCGATGACGAGGTAGTCGAAGGGCAGCTCGTACGCCTCGCCCACGAGGGGGGCGATCGTGGCTACCTTGCGGTCCTGGTCGATGGTGGTGACCCGGCCGGTGAGGACCTCCGCCTTCGGCAGCACGCGTCGCAGCGGGACGACGACGTGCCGAGGGGAGATGCTGCCGGCGGCGGCTTCGGGGAGGAAGGGCTGGTAGGTCATGTACGACCGGGGGTCGACGACCGTGACGGTCGCCTCTCCGTAGCGCATCTTCTTGAGAATGCGCCGAGCTGCGTACAGGCCTACGTACCCACCGCCTACTACGAGGATCCTGGGACGCTCCGTGGTGCTCATGCCATCGAGTATCCACCCGGTCATGGGGGGTCGCTCGTGCGCCCCTTCACAAGGTTTGACAGGGGGTCTGCTACACTGCGCGGCCCGCGTGAGCGAGGTCACGCTCCCCGAAGGGAACCAGCGGGCGGTTCGTACCCTTGTCAACACCGCGTGAGCTGCACTCCGACCCGTTCGGCCCGGTACGCGACTCCCCTGTTTCACCGGCCGGAAACGCGGCCGCAACGCGCCGTTGAGCCCTCACGCGGACCGTCCGGCCCCCACTCGGGGGCCCATCCGGCCCCTTCCACGCCCAGCAGGGGTTTTTTCCTTGTGAAGAACTTCACGAACTTTCCCGGCGAGGTGTGTCCGAGGGGCTCCCGCGACCCCCTCGGACGCGCTCATACGCCGCCCCACCTGCTCAGGAGAGGCGCCCGGCGAGCGGTGCGGCGGCCCTACGCCACCGACCACGCGATGCCGTCGAGGATGTCGTGCTCGCTCACCACGACCTCCCGGGCGCCGGTGCGCTCCATGATCGACAGGAGGACGAGGGCGCCCGCCGCGATCACGTCGACGCGGCCCGGATGCAGGGACGGCACGGCCGCGCGCTCGGCGTGGGTGGAGCGCAGCAGCCACTCGGTGACCTCGCGGACCCGGTCGACGCCGACCCGCGAGTGATGGATGGCGGCGGGGTCGTAGGCGGGCAGTTCCTGGGCGATGGCCGAGACGGTGGTGACCGAGCCCGCCAGGCCGACGAGCGTGCGCGCCTCGGCCAGCGGGACGGTCAGCGCGGCGAGGTCGAGAGCGGCCTCGATGTCGGCGCGCATGGCGGCGATCTGCCCGGCGGTGGGCGGGTCGGTGACCGCGCCGTCGTGCACGAGGTGCCGCTCCGTCATCCGTACGCAGCCGATGTCCACCGAGCGGGCCGCGCGCACCCGGTCGGCGCCGACCACGAACTCCGTGGAGCCGCCGCCGATGTCCACGACCAGGTAGGGCCTGGCGAGGTCGTCGCTGCCCTTCAGCTCGCGGGTCGCGCCGGTGAAGGAGAACTCGGCCTCCTGGTCCCCGCTGATGACCTCGGGCTCGACGCCGAGGATGTCGAGGACGCCGCGGACGAAGTCGGCGCGGTTCTCGGCGTCCCGGGAGGCGGAGGTGGCCACGAAGCGGACCCGCTCGGCACCGTGCTCCTTGATGACCCCGGCGTACTCGCGGCAGGCGGCGAAGGTCCGCTCCAGCGCCTCCGGCGCGAGCCGCCCGGTCCGGTCGACGCCCTGGCCGAGCCGTACGACGGTCATCCGGCGGTCCAGGTCGGCCAGTTCCCCGGTCCGCGGGTCGGCGTCGGCGACCAGCAGCCGGATCGAGTTCGTACCGCAGTCGACGGCGGCGACGCGGGTCACCGGCCCTCACCCCCGTGGGAGTCGGCGGCCACGTCGGACCCGTCGGTCCCGCCGGTCCCGTCGGTCTCGGCGGGCCTGAAGGCGAAGTGGCCGGTGCCGTCCGGTGTCGTCTCCGTCTGCCACCCCTCGCCGGCCGGCGCGCCGGGGACCGTCACGCACGCCCCCTTGCGCCACCACTCGGGCAGCATGGCGATGGTCTCGTCGCCGAGCGGGTTCACGCCGGGGCCCGCGGCCAGCGAGTGGGCGACCAGGACGTGCAGGCACTTCACCCGGTCCGGCATGCCGCCCGCGCTCGGGAAGCCCGCCAGGACCTCGATGGCGTCACGGCGCGCGATGTAGTCCTCGTGGGCGGCGCGGTAGGCGGCGGCCAGTTCGGGGTCGGTGGCGAGCCGCTCCGTCATCTCCTTCATGACCCCGTTGGCCTCCAGCGTCCCGATCGCGGACGCGGCCCGCGGGCACGTCAGGTAGTACGTGGTCGGGAAGGGGGTGCCGTCGGGGAGGCGGGGCGCCGTCTCCACCACGTCCGGCTGTCCGCACGGGCAGCGGTGCGCGATCGCGCGCAGTCCGCGCGGCGGCCGGCCGAGCTGCTGCTTGAAGGCCTCGACGTCGGCCTCGGTGGGCTCGGTGCGCGCGGTGGTCGGCGGTGGCGTTTCCATGCCGTGAGTCACGTGTCTTTCTGGTCAGTTCAGGGGTTCGTCACTGGTCGGCGGCGTCGGACTTGTCCACGCCGTCCCAGACGTTGGTGTACCAGGGGCGGTCGGCGGCGCCCTGGCCGGCGCGGGCCTGCTTCGCCGGGTCCGGGTCGACCACCACGTAGCCGGTCTCGCCGGGCATCACGTAGTGCAGCCGCTGCCGGATCTGCTGCTCGGCGTACGCGTCGTCCTGCCAGCGCGCCTTCAGGTCGCGGAGCTGTTCGACCCGCTGCCGGGCCTGCTCCTGGCGGTGCTCCAGGTCGGCGACCTCGGCGCGCTGGGAGACGTACTGCCGCATCGGGTAGGCGAGCGCGACGATCAGGGAGCACAGGACGAGCGCGAGCAGCGCGGCCCGGCCGGTGAGCCGGGAGCGGCGGGCCTGCCGTTTGGTCTGGGAGCGGTAGACCCGGGCCGCCGTCTGCTCGCCGAGCAGTCTGAGCCTGGTCGAGGTGGAGAACCGGTCCCGGTCCTTCACGGCCATGAGTCCCGCCTCCCCAGTACCCGGCCCGCCGTGTGCGGGGCCGTCACGTGCGTACGTCCCCGCACACGGTACGGGACCGAGTACGGGGACGTACGGACGACGCTGCCCAAGCGGGCGGGCGGCTGGTGCCCAGCCCGCGAGGCGGCTCCGCCCATGGAGCGGATCAGCCCGCGAGGCGGCTCAGCCGATGAACCGGATCAGCCCGCGAGGCGGCTCAGCTCGTGGAGCGGATCAGCCCTTGAAGCGGGGGAACGCGCTGCGGCCGGCGTAGACCGCGGCGTCGTCGAGGATCTCCTCGATGCGCAGGAGCTGGTTGTACTTGGCGACGCGGTCCGAGCGGGCCGGGGCGCCGGTCTTGATCTGACCGCAGTTCACCGCGACCGCGAGGTCGGCGATGGTGACGTCCTCGGTCTCGCCGGAGCGGTGGGACATCATGCACTTGAAGCCGTTGCGCTGGGCCAGCTCGACGGCGTCCAGGGTCTCGGTCAGCGAGCCGATCTGGTTGACCTTGACGAGCAGGGCGTTGGCGGAGCCCTCCTCGATGCCGCGGGCCAGGCGCTCCGGGTTGGTGACGAAGAGGTCGTCGCCGACGATCTGGACCTTGTCGCCCAGCTTGTCGGTGATGACCTTCCAGCCGGCCCAGTCGTCCTCGTACAGCGGGTCCTCGATGGAGACGAGCGGGTACGCGGAGACCAGCTCCTCGTAGTACTCGGTCATCTCGGCGGCCGAGCGGGACTTGCCCTCGAACTCGTACTTGCCGTCCTTGTAGAACTCGGACGCGGCGACGTCGAGCGCGAGCGCGATCTGCTCGCCGGGGATGTAGCCGGCCTGCTTGATGGCCTCGACGATGAGGTCGAGGGCGGCGCGGTTGGACTCCAGGTTCGGGGCGAAGCCGCCCTCGTCGCCGAGGCCGGTGGACAGGCCCTTGGTCTTCAGCACCTTCTTGAGGGTGTGGTAGACCTCGGCGCCCCAGCGCAGCGCCTCGGAGAAGGACTCCGCGCCGATCGGGGCGATCATGAACTCCTGGATGTCGACGTTGGAGTCCGCGTGCGACCCGCCGTTGAGGATGTTCATCATCGGAACGGGCAACAGGTGCGCGTTCGGGCCGCCCAGGTAGCGGAACAGCGGCAGGTCCGAGGCCTCGGAGGCGGCGTGCGCGACGGCGAGCGAGACGCCGAGGATGGCGTTGGCGCCGAGCGAGCCCTTGTTGTCGGTGGCGTCCAGGTCGAACATGGCCTGGTCGATCAGGCGCTGCTCGGTGGCGTCGTAGCCGACCAGCTCCGGGCCGATCTGCTCGATGACGGCGAGGACGGCCTTCTCGACACCCTTGCCCTGGTAACGGTTGGGGTCACCGTCGCGCAGCTCGATGGCTTCGAAGGCACCGGTGGAGGCGCCGGACGGAACGGCGGCACGACCCGTGCTGCCGTCGTCGAGGCCGACCTCGACCTCGACCGTGGGGTTGCCTCGGGAGTCCAGGATTTCCCGGGCTACGACGACGTCGATGGACGGCACGAGCATCTCCTTCTGGGATGTGACGCGAATACGCAGGGCTTGGCTAGTCCTGCGGGACGAGCCTAACCGGCCCGGGGGGATCGGCCAGCCGATCGACCACCCCTTGGGCAGAACTCGGGGTAAATATTGTTCCCGATCGGAACAAAAACGAAATGAAAAACCCCGCTCCGGCGCGTACGGGGGAACACGCGCCGGAGCGGGGAGCCCGGAGCCGCCGGGCCGGGACGTGCCCGCCGTCCGCCGAGGGCGGGCACGTCCGGCCGGAGCGGCCTCGATCGGTGGCGGTCCGGGGTGCGGCCCCCGTCGGCCGGAGTACCGGGGTACGGCCCGGGCCGGCGAAGGCCCGGAGTACCGGGGTACGGCCTCGGCCGGCGAAGGGCCGGGGGTGCCGCCTGGATCAGCGCAGGTGGAGCTGCTGGCCCGGGAAGATGAAGTCGGCGTCGTCGATGATGTCGTGGTTCAGCTTGAACAGCTTCTGCCAGCCGCCCTTGACGTGGTGCTTCTGGGCGATCGAGCTGAGGGTGTCACCCTTGACGACCTTGTACTCGCCGTCGCCCTTCTTGACCTTCTTGCCGGTCGGGGTGGTGACGGTCTTCTTGGCGGCCGGGCGCTCCTGCGAACGGGAGGCGGGCTGCTCGGTGGTCCGGGTGCTGTGCGACGCGCTCGGCGCCGAGGAGCCGGAGGAGGCCGAGGGCTCCGAGGGGGCCGCCGGGGCGGAGTCGCCGCCGCTGTACGCGGCGCCGGACAGGCCGGTGCCGCAGGTCGGCCAGGCGCCCTTGCCCTGCGCGGCGAGGACCTTCTCGCCGACGGCGATCTGCTGCGACTTGGAGGCCTGGTCGGCGGTGGGGGCGTAGGCGGTGCCGCCGTACGCGGCCCAGGTGGAGGACGAGAACTGCAGGCCGCCATAGTAGCCGTTGCCGGTGTTGATCGACCAGTTGCCGCCGGACTCGCACTGGGCGACGGCGTCCCATTCGGAGCCGGTCGCGGCGGAGGCGCTGCCCGCGGCCATCAGCGGGGCGGCGATGGCGACACCGGTGACTCCGGCGAGCGTGGCGACACGGGTGGCCTTGTTCGGGCGGCGGTGCTTGCCCTTGCTGGAAAACAGCATCGAGTGATCCCCTCACCGACGCCTGCGAGGTGAGCTGTCGGGTTCGGGCCGGTTGAGTTGCCCGGCCGCACGGTCACGGTCCCTTGCGGAACCGCGGCGCGCGGCTTTACCCCAAGCCGTCCCCGGGTGTCTCTCAACTCCCGTTCGCGGCGCTTACCTTGGGTCCCCCGCTCCTGCCTACGGCGCTTGACGCGACGACTGTTCCCGTACGGCCGCTGGCAGGATTCGGCGTTGCGACCGTCGGGGCCCGCTGTGGCGAGCGATCACGACCGTAAGCAGTGGGCCGCCTGATTTTCAAAGACGATCAGGGCTTCTGAGACTCATGTCTCACTCGCGCCAAACCGGACATTCACGAGCGAACCATGACGTGAACTCCCGCTACTTTTCGACCGTTTCGCCATCAAGAGCAAGGCTCTGACCGGGCAGGATGACGTCCGGATCGGCGCCCACGGTCTCCTCGTTCGCGGCGTACAGCCCGGTCCATCCGTCCTCGAGGTCAAGGGCGTCGGCGATCGCCCACAGGCTGTCGCCGGCGCGCACGACGTAGGTGCCGTCGGCGGCCTCGCGGGAGCCGTCCGAGCCGCGCGAGGCGTGGCGCCCGGAGGCGCTGTCGGGCCGGCTGTCGCCGACGGCGTCGGCCGCGTCCTCGTCGGCGCTGCCGCCGCGATGCCGTCCGGGGGTGGCGGACGTCTCGTCGGAGGGCTCCGAAGAGGTGCCGCTCCGGCCGGACTTGCCCGACTTGCCCGACTCGTCATCGTCGGCCTTGGGCGTGCCGGAAGCATCCGGATCGTCCGCTTCGTCCGTACCCGCCGAGGGGTCGGACTTGGTGGTGTTACCGGTCGCCTTCGGGGAGGCGGTGTCGCTCGAACCGGACGAGTCCGACGACCCGGATGATTCCGACGAGTCCGTGGAGGTGCCGGCGGACGCCCCGGTGGACGGGGAGGCGCCGGGCGAGGTGGACAGGCCGGAGGTGCCGGCGGTGTCGTCGTCCGACGCGGCGTCACCCATGCCCGTGTCGACGTCGACCCCGGCCGAGTCCTTGCTGAGCCCGGAGAGCGGTCCGCAGGTCGGCCACGCCTTGAGTCCCTGCCCGTCGAGCACCTTCTCGGCGACGGCTATCTGCTGCGAGCGGCTGGCCTGGTCGGGGCTCGGCGCGTATTCGAGGCCGCCGTACGTCTCCCAGTTGTCCTGGGTGAGCTGGAGGCCGCCGTAGTAGCCGTTGCCGTTGTCGGCGCTCCAGGCGCCGCCGCTCTCGCACTCGGCGACCCGGTCCCAGGTGGTCCCGTCGGCCGCGCTCGCGCTCGTCGCCCCGAGGAGCGGGATCGCGATGGCCGACCCGGTCACGCCTGCGGCGACGATGAGGGCCGGGGCCTGACGGGGGCGCCGGTGACGGCCGTTCCCGGAGAGCATGCGGAAGCCTTTCGCGTGACAACGGGGTGACTACGGCACCTACGGCGAAGTGATGAGCGCCGGGGCCGCGTTGATGGGTGAAGGTAGCCGGACTCGAACGCTTGTCACAAGTCGATGCAGCGCAGATCACGTGAAGATCACAGTTATGACGGCGTGTCAGTTGACGTCGCCCGCCGGACCGCTCGGCCGAACGCCCTTCCCGCGCCCGCGCACCCCTCTGCGGCACCGCCGCCCCGGCTACCCGGATGAACCGGTTCCGGACTGTCCGACCGGGGTGAACTCGACCGGAAGCGTGCGCAATCCGCGCATAATGAGCCCGCCGCGCCAGCGCAAATCGGCCGAATCTCCAGCGAGTTGGAGGTCGGGAAGGCGGGTGAGGAGGGTGGCGAGCGCGGTCTGCCCCTCCAGCCGGGCGAGCGGCGCGCCCAGGCAATAGTGGATGCCGTGGCCGTAGCCGAGGTGCTGATTGTCACGCCGGGACAGATCGAGGACGTCCGGCCGCTCGAAGCGCTCGGGATCGCGGTCGGCTGCGGCGAGCACGACGAGCACCGGGTCACCGGCCGCGATGTCCTGCCCGCCGATCCGCACGTCCTCGGTCGCGAACCGCCAGGTGGCCAGCTCCACCGGCCCGTCGTAGCGCAGGAGTTCCTCCACCCCCGTCTCCAGCAGTCCGCTCTCCCCGGCCGCCAGGGAGGCCTGGAGGCGGGCCCGCTGCTCCGGGTGGGTCAGCAGCGCGTACAGCCCGTTCCCGATCAGGTTGACCGTGGTCTCGAAGCCGGCGAACAGCAGGATGAAGGCCATCGCGGCGGCCTCGTTCTCGGTGAGGTGCTCGCCGTGGTCGGAGGCGCGGATGAGCCCGGAGATGAGGTCCTCCCCGGGTGCGGGCTCGGCGGGCAGCGCCTGGCGCTTGCGGTGGATCAGCTCGGCGAGATAGCCGCGCATCTTCTTCACCGACCGGGCCACCCCGCCGCGCGGGCCGCCGCCGTGCCGGATCATCATCCCCGCCCAGTCCCGGAAGTCGTCCTGGTCCTCCCGGGGGACGCCGAGCATGTCGCAGATGGCGTAGATGGGGAGCGGGAACGCGAACTCGTGGATGAGGTCCGCCGACCCCTTCTCCGCGAACCGGTCGATGAGGTCGTCCGTCAACTCCTGCACCCGCGCGGAGAATTCGGCCACGCGCCTGGGGGTGAACGCCTTGCTGACGAGCCGGCGCAGCCGGGTGTGGTCCGGTGGGTCGATGTTCAGCAGATGCGTCATCAGCTCGGCCTTGCGCTCCCCCGGGATACCGGTCTTGCCCTTGGCGTGCGCGGGCTCGTCGTGATGCGCGGGGTTCTTGGAGAGCCGCTGGTCGGCGAGGGTCTGCCGGGCGTCGGCGTACCGGGTGACGAGCCAGGCCTCGACCCCGCTGGGCAGCCGCGTGCGGTGCACCGGCGCGTGTTCCCTGAGCCAGGCGTACGCCGGGTAGGGATCGGTGGCGAACTCCCAGGTGAAGAGTTCGGGGGCTCGGCTCGCGGGGGTCTGGTGCTCGGTCACTCCCCGACCGTATCCGCAGCGCGCCCGAACGCCGGGGCGGGCCGGTGCGGGGGCGGGCCGGCGTGGACACGGCGACGCGGTCGTCCGGTTCACCCCGGGCTGTCCGCACATCGGAGACTGTTTGACTCGGCCGCGCGGCAGCTCCCACATTCACGCAGTGGACCCCGAAATACTCAAGTCCAGCTTCGCGGTCGTGGAACGGCGGGCCGAGTTCGCCGTCAAGTACTTCTACGCGCACCTGTTCCGGCACCACCCGGACATCCGCGCGCTGTTCCCGACGGACTTCCCCGAGGACATGGAACGCCAGCGGGACCGGCTGTTCGCGGCGCTGACCTTCGTCATGGACCGCCTCGACGATCCGGGGCTGCCCGACTACCTGCGCGACCTCGGGCGCGACCACCGCAAGTACCTGGCCCAGCCGGACCACTACGCGGCGGTCGGGGCGAGCCTGATCGCCGCGTTCGCCGCCGTCGCCGGCTCCGCCTGGCGCGGGGAGACCGAGAAGGCCTGGTCGGAGGCGTACGGGGCGATCGCGAACATCATGCTCCAGGGCGCCTGGGAGGCCCAGCACCACGGGGAGCCGCCCTGGTGGGACGCGGAGATCGTCGCCCGTACCCGGCACGGCGACGACCTCGTGGTCCTCACCCTGCGCCCCCGGCAGCGCCTCACCTACACCGCCGGCCAGTACGTCAGCGTCAACATGCCGCATCTGCCGGGCATCTGGCGCCCCTACTCGCTCGCCAACGCGCCCCGGCCGGACCGCACGGTCGACCTGCACGTCAGCCGGGTCGAGGGCGGGGTGCTCTCGACCGCCCTCGTCCGGCAGGCCCGGGTGGGGGACGTGCTGCGGCTCGGGGCGCCCGGCGGCGGCCTCACCCTGCGGACCCCGGCGGACCGGCCCCTGACGCTGATCGCGGCCGGCACCGGCTGGGCGCCCGTGAAGGCCCTGCTGGAGCGGCTCGAACCCGCCCACGAGGCCCGCCTGTTCCTCGTCGCCCGCGATGTCGCCCACCTGTACGACCAGCCGGCCGTGGACGGCCTGCGGGACCGGCTGCCCGGCCTCACCGTCACCTACATCACGCCGGCGCCCGGCCGCCCCAAGGCCCAGGCGACCGAACGGCTGCTGACCGCGCTCGGCAACCGGGCGGGCTGGACCCGGCACGACGTCTATCTCGCGGGCCCGCCCGACCTCGTCCAGGAGGTCGCCGAGACGCTGCCCTCCCTCGGCACCCCGGCCGGCCGGCTCTTCCACGACCTGCTGCCGCCGGCCGGCGGGGGCCGCCCGCTGGGCGCTGCGGAGTGGCTCCTCGACCGCCCCCGGCCGAGCTGGCACAACCCGGCGGGCCGCGCCCCGGAGGCCTGAACTCCCGTCCCGCTCAGGCGTCTTCGGACTCCGGACGCGCGGCCTGCGCCCCGGCCCGCTCCCGCGCGAGGATCGCGTCCCGGTAGGCCCGGGCCGCCGCCCGCAGCGCGGCCTCCGGGTCCACACCGGCCGCCTCGGCGCGCGCCGCGATGGCCAGCAGCTCGTATCCCACTCCGTCACCGGCGGGCAGCGGCACGTCGAGGCCCGCCGTGCGCGCCCGGGAGGACAGCTTCGCCGCCAGCGCCAGGCCGGGCTGGCCGAGCGGGACGCCCTCGGTGACGGAGGTGCGCCGCTTCTCCACGGCCTTGGTGCGCAGCCAGTGCTCCTTGACCTCCTCGGGGGTCGTCGCCGTCGCGTCGCCGAACACGTGCGGGTGGCGGTGGATCAGCTTGGCGACGATGCCGCCCGCCACGTCGTCCACGGAGAACGGCGCCTCCTCGTCCTCCTCGGCGATCCGGGCGTGGAAGACGACCTGGAGCAGGACGTCCCCCAGCTCCTCGCGCAGTTCGTCCCGGTCGCCGTCCTCGATCGCCTCGACCAGTTCGTACGCCTCCTCGATGCCGTACTTCGCCAGGCCCTGGTGGGTCTGCCGGGACGACCAGGGGCATTCGAGGCGGATGCGGTCCATCACCTGCACGAGGTCGAGGAGGCGGGCGCCCGGCAGGTCGTAGGAGGCGGGGAGCAGCTCCAGGTCCGGCATCCGGACGCGTCCCGAGCCGGCCAGCCGGGCCAGGCCGTCGGTGAGCCGGGGCTCGCCCTCGCCGGTGGCGACGACGACCAGGGACCGGCCGCCCGCGCAGGCGTCGACCAGGTCCTCGGCGGCCGGGGACACCTCGTCCACGGTGATGCCGGCCTCGCGCAGATACGGCACCTGGGGGTGCGCGCCGTCGGCGCACAGCACCCGGTCCGCGCCGTGCAGCGCCTGCCAGGCGGGCCAGGACAGCAGGCCGGGGGCGACGCGGTGGCTGGTGGTGAGCAGGACGATGCGGCCCGGGCCGGTGGCGGCGGGGTCCGGGCCGGTGGGCGTGGGGCCGGGGTCGGCGGGGGCGTCCTCGGAGCTGCTGGTTGCGTTCACCCCTCGAACGTAACCCACGCCTCCGACGACCCCGGAAGTTGTCCACAGGGGCCGCCGGGAGCAAGCGCGGCGCCCGACGCGAGGGCGGTTCGCCGAGAGCCGCGCAGGCGCCTAGCGGGTGCGGGGCGCCTGCCGGATGCGAGGGTGGCGCGCCGAGAGCCGCGCAGGGGCCCGCCGGGTGCGGGGGCGGCTCGCCAGGTGCGGGCGAGCGCCGGGGGCGGGGGCGGCTCACCAGGTGCGGGCGAGCGCCGGGGTCACGTCGTCTGCTGGGTGCCCGGCGCCGAGACCTCGCGCAGCCAGGGGGTCTTCGCGTCGACCCGGCTGCTCTTCTGCACGTCCCAGGCGCCGTAGCGCGGGTTCAGGTCGACGTGGAGCTGCTTGGAGGCGGTGGACATGGCCTTCCAGAAGGCGGCCTTGCCGTCGGTGGTGTTCATGTCGGCGCCGAGCGCGGCGGCGAGCTTCTGCGCCTCGATCTCGGTGCGCAGGCTGTCGTCGAGCCGCTTGGGGGCGACGCCGTAGTTCTGCAGCCAGGCCGTCTCCAGCGCCTTCGAGCCGCCGGCCTGCTGTTCGAGGGAGGCCCGCATCTGCTGGGAGTCCTTGCGGGTCACGGTCACGCCGGCGTTCCGGGCCGCCCGGTCGAGGACGCGGTCCAGGACCATGCCGTGCAGGGTGTCGCGGGTGAGCGTGCCGGTCTTGGCGATGGCCTGCTCGTACTGCGTGTCGTCCTTGGTGGCGGCGCGCTGCGCGGAGCGCACCTCGTTCACCCGGCTCTCCAGTTGGGCGACGGTGATCCGCTGCCCGCCGACGACCGCCGCGGCGCCCGGGTGGGCGTCACTGCCGCAGCCGGTGAGGAGGGGGGCCGCGGCGACGATCGCGGCGGAGAGGACGAGCGCGGTGCGACGGCGGCGGTGCAAGGAAGCCTCCCGAGGAGATTGTGCGGCGGTGCACAAAGTCTTGCGGTGATCGATGGTAGGCAGTGGCAGGCCTCCCGGCCAGCCATTCGACCAACGATTCACGACGACTTCGGGCACCGCCGCACCCCACATCGCGATCAGCCCGTGATCACGGTCGGGCTCACGGTCGCCCTCAAGGTCGGGCTCACGGTCGCGCTCATGGTCGCGGCCACGGTGGCGAGGACGGTCAGCCCGTGATCGCGACCGGCGCGTCCCACGCGTCCCGGTCCACGGTGATCGTGTAGCCGCCGCGGCTCTCCTTGCTGTTGACCATGTACTGGTGGGCGCGGCTGTGGTTGGTGAACTGCGCCGGGTCCCACGGCCAGTCGCTCGTCGTGGTGTTCTTCTTGTCCCACAGCGCGTACCAGAGGTTGCCCGGCAGGTCCGTCTTGTCGCCCGCGGTGGCGATCGCCTTGGCGCTGGAGCTGGTGAAGCCGTAGTAGCCGGTGCGGTAGGTCTTGGCGTGCAGCGCCTTGTCGAAGGCCCGCACATACGTCAGCACCGCGTCGTTGCACGCCTTGTTCGTGAGGTCGTACGGCTCCATGTCGAGGTAGACGGGGCTGCCGGCCTTCATGCCGAGGGCGGAGGCCTTGGCGACCGCGTCCGCGCCGTCGCTCGCGCCGAGGGAGGCGGCCGTCGCCGGGGTCATCTTCTCGGGGCTGTTCCCGGTCTGGCAGGACGGCTGGGCGCCCACGTACAGGGGGATCAGTTTCCAGCCCTGGGCGCTGACCGACTTCACCCAGGAGGCGGTCAGGTTGGGCTGGGCGCAGCCGCGGTTCTTGCCGCCCACGTAGACGGCGGCGGCGCCGTAGAAGCCGGTGTGCCAGGCCTTCATCGCGGCCACGGAGGGCGCGGCGCAGGTGTCGAAGGCGCGGCCGGTGAAGGTCCGCTGCGCGGGCCACGCGGGCGCGGCCATCGAGGTCTGCGCGGCGATCCCCGCTCCGGCGACGACCGCGGCACCGGCCGCGGCCCAGGCCACGTATCTGCGCTTCTTGGAATGCCGATGGCTGGACATGAAAATTCCCACCCCATGGTTCAACGGGTTCAACTGGCGAACGGATCTGGCGAGTTCAACGGGTCTGGCTGTGACGGCTGGTGATGCTGGTCCGGCGGGTCCGGCGGGTCCGGCGGGTCCGGCGGGTCCGGCGGGTCCGGCGGTGTGCGCGGCGGGCTCAGCCGCGCACCTGTCCGAGCCACTGGAGCGTACGGCGGATCTCCCCCGCCATCGGATGCCCGGGTCCGCGCAGCCGTTCCACGTCGTGCAGGAGCCGGGCGAGCGTGTCGTGGGCGGCGGCCCGGTCCCCGAGGGCGAGCAGCAGATGGCCCATTCTGCGCCGTACTTCGAGGGAGATCTCCGGGTCCCCGGAGACGTACTGGTTCTCGTAGTACGGCAGCAGCGCGCGGTACTCCGCGAGGGCCGCGGCGGGTTCGCCGAGCTGCTCCAGGCACTGGGCGGCCTCGTAGCGGAAGCGCAGCGACTGGGGGTCGGCGTGGCCCGCCTCGGAGGCGCGCTCGTCGGCGAGCCGGCGCAGCTCGGGCAGCGCGCGCCGGTACTGGCCGTCGTCCATCAACGTGGCCGCGTACTGCTTGCGCAGGGTGCGCACCACGGGCGAGTGCTCGCCGTGTTCGGCCGCGGCGGCCGGGAGGATCGAGCCGAGGATGTCCACGGCCTGGGTGATGCGCCCCTCGCCGAGCAGCCGCTTCACCTCGTCGACGGCGCCCGCCACATCGGGCTTCTCCACCGCGGGCGTGGCCTGCGGCTGGGTCGCCGGGGTCCGCGCCCGGTCCGGCCACGGGGCGTGCGGGCGCAGGAACGGGCGCGTCGGGTCCAGCGGGGCGCCGGTGGGCATACCGCGCGCGGGCAGCAGCGGGAGCAGTTGCTCGTACGTCTCCTGTGCCGAACCCGGCCGGTGCTGCGGGTCCTTGGACAGGAGGCGCAGCACGAGACCCTCCAGTGCGGGCGGCACCTCGGGACGCAGCCGGCGCACCGGCAGCGGCGGCTCGTACAGATGCCGGTGCAGCACGCCGAGCGCGGTCGAACCGGAGAACGGCACGTCCCCGCTGAGCAGTTCGTGCAGCAGCACGCCGAGCGCGTACAGATCGGTGTACGGGCCGACCGCGCCGCCCATCGCCTGCTCGGGGGCCATGTAGGCGGGGCTGCCGATGGGTGATCCGGTGTGGGTCAGCCGTGTGGTGTCGGTGTCCATGACGGAGGCGACGCCCAGGTCGAGGACGGTGACCGTGCCGTCCTGCTTGACCATCACGTTCCGCGGTTTCAGGTCGCGGTGCACGATCGGCACGGCGTGCACCGCGCTGAGTACGGCGCAGAGCTGGGCGGCGACCGCGACGGCCCACTGCCACGGGTACGGGTCGTGTTCGGCGAGGTGGTCGGAGAGGTCCGCCCCGTCGACGTACTGCATGACGAGGAACAGCTCCTCGCCCGCGCTGCCCGCGTCATGGACCGTGACCAGCCCGGGGTGGTCGACCTGCGCGGTCACCCGGCACTCGCGCACGAAGCGGCGGCGCAGCTCGTCGGCCTCCTGGCCGGCCACCTTGTCCGGGCGCAGCAGCTTGACCGCGACCCGCCGGTCCAGGCGCTGGTCGTAGGCCGTCCAGACCTGGCCCATGCCGCCCTGGCCGATGAGCGTGGACAGTTCGTACCGGTCGGCGATCACCCGGCCCGTGGCCACGCTCACCTGGTGTCCCCGCCGTCGCCGCGGCCGTCCCGCTTGCGGAGGTAGTCGCTCAGCTCGTCGAGTTCGGCGCGCACCTGGTCGATCCGCACGGGCGCGGGCCGCTGCGGCGGGGGCGGCACCACGGGCGGACGCGGGAGCGGCGGCTGGGCGACCGGCGGCTGCGGCAGGGGTGTCTGCGGCGGCAGCGGTGTCTGCGGAAGGGGCGTCTGGCGGCGCGGGACCGGCGTGCCGTACGGGGTACCGGTGCCGGCGGACTGCGGGTAGCCGTAGTGGGGGCCCTGGTGCGGGGGCAGGTGGGCGGCCTGGTGCGGGGGCGCGGGGTAGCCGGGCGGGGCGAACCGGCTGTAGTGGCGGACGTCCGCGTACAGGAAGTAGCCCGTGCAGGCTGCCGCGTTGAGCAGCAGGATGATCATCCCGGTGTTGCCGTTCGGACTGCTGAAGTCGTCGGTGTGGTCGGTGCTGAGGAACGCGAAGCTGATCCCCATCGCCAGCAGCGACCCGAGGAAGATCCACCAGTCCACGGCCCGGCGGGTCACCAGCGCGACGCGCAGCGTGGACCCCCACGCCAGGAAGCCGATGCTCAGGAGCGGCAGCGCTCCGAAGATCACGCGCAGCGCGACCAGCAGCCCGGTCGGGGGTCGCCGCGGCGGAGGCGGCTGGTAGCCGTGGCCGTGCATGGCTGCTCCTGAAGGCCTGATGGGGACGGACGTACGAGTTGGAAGTCCGAGCGTATAGGCCGACGAGGACAACCGGTCCCGGGTTGTACCGAACCGTTGTCACGCTGATCACGTCACGTGCCCCGGCGCGCTCCGGGAGCCCGCGCGGGAAGCGGCCGTTCCGCCCGCCCGGGGCGCCGGGGCCACCGTCCTGGAGGCCGGTCGCGGGCGTCCGGGGGCGGTCGCGGGCATCCCGGGGGGCGATCGCGGGCATCCCCCCGAGGGGCGGTCGCGGGTGGGCGTGCCTCTGCCCGGAGGGCCGTTCGGCGCTGACCGTGCCGTCGGCCGGGAGGTCAGTCGGGGGTGACCGTGCCGTCCGTCAGGCCGTCGTACATGCCGCGTACGAGCTGTTCCCCGAGGCGGCCCGCGCGCCGCAGCGCCTCCTCGAACTCGGCCAGCGCGCGGAAACGTTCGCCGTAGCGGCGCTGGTCCTCCAGGGGCAGCCGCGGCAGTTGCAGCCGCCGTACGTCGAGCCGGGTGGCGGTGGAGGCGTAACTGCTGGCCTGCCGGTTGTTGGCGGTGCCGCGCAGGAAGCCGGCCAGGAACCAGGGGTCGAGCGCCTCCCGGTCGGGGCGCAGCAGGGTGAGGTTGCGGCCGAGGACGGCGCCGGCCGTGTCCGCGTCGACCACGCGCGCGACGGAGCCGCCGCCCAGGACGGGGACCACGACGTCGCCCGCCTCGACCAGCACCGCTTCCTCGTCGCCCTCGGGGAGGCTGCCGGAGGGCGCGGTTCCGGCGAGCACGTCGTGGTCGGTGAGGACGGCCGCGCGCGCGGGCGCGCTGTTCCCGCCCGTGCGCAGCAGGAGGGCTCCGCCGCGGGCGAGTTCGCCGACGGTGATCAGCGGCCAGCGGGCGGGGGGCGTGTGGCGGGCCTCGGGGGGCGTGAGGCCGGCGGCGAGCCGCAGGGTCTCCCCGAGGTCCTCGCGCACGCTCGCGAGCCGCTCGGCGCCGCCGCCCGCGGCGGCGGGCGGCAGGTGTCGGGCGGGCGCCAGGTCCACGTCGTCGTCGAGGAGTTCGATGACCGGCACGGAACGGCTGAACCCCGGTTCCTCCCGCGCGCTGCCCGCCCGTTCGAAGGCCCGCCACACGTCGAGCACCGCATCGCGTACGCCCGTCCAGTCGACGGCTCGGTTCTCCCCGGCCGCCGCGCCGGTGTCCACGAGCAGCAACTCCGGCTGCGCGGGCGCCTTCTCCGGCCGCCGCAGCACCCACACGTGCAGCGGGATGTTGTACGGGGGTGCCGCGCCCACCGGCAGCGCGATCACGGCCCGCAGCGCGCCCCGGCGCAGCAGGTCGGCGCGGATACGGCGCCCGGAGCGGCGGGAGGCGGCGGCGGGCGGCATCAGGAGGACGGCGCTGCCGCCGTCGTTGAGACGGGCCAGCGCGTGCTGCACCCAGGCCAGTTCGGATTCGGTGCGGGCCGGGAAGCCGTACTCCCAGCGGGCGTCGTAGGCGAGTTCGTCGTGTCCCCAGTTGCGTTCGTTGAACGGCGGATGGCACAGCACGACGTCGGCGCGGAGCGCGGGATGGGCGTCCGCGCGGAGGCTGTCCCCGGCGGCGGTGCGGACGGCGGCCTTGCCCTGGAGCGCGAGGCGCAGCGCGGAGAGCGCGGCGAGTTCGGGCGCGCTGTCCTGCCCGAACAGTTCCTGTCCGGGGCGTGCGGTCACGGCGCGCAGCAGGGCGCCGGTGCCGCACGCGGGGTCGAGCGCCGTGCGCGCCGGTCCCGCGAGTTCCGCCATCAGCGCGGCGAGTCCGGCGGGGGTGAGCGTGTACTGCCGGGGGTTGGCGTCGAGGTGGCGGCCGAGCAGGAACTCGTAGGTCTGCCGGGCGCCGAGTTCGGCGGCGAGTTCGGCGGCGCCGCGCAACAGGGGGGCGGAGGTGAGCAGTTCGGGGCCGGCGGGGGTGGTCACGGCGCGGTCGCGCGGGGGGCCGAACCTCGGGGTGATCACCTGGTCGAGGGCGGCGGGCAGCAGTGCGGCGAGCCGTTCGTCGGAACCGGCGCTCAGTTCGAGCCAGTCGGTGGGGCGGTCGTTGATGAGCAGTAGCGCGCAGCCGGCGTGGACGAGGGCGGTGACGGGGCCTTCGGGGTGTCCGGCGAGCTGCTGCCAGACGCGTTCGCGGAGCGGGACCTCGGCGAGTTTGCCCTGCTCGCGCAGCCAGGTCTCGACCTCGGCGAGGGCGAAGGAGGGGCTGGTCTCGGTGCCGCCGACCGGTTTGGGGAAGTCGGGGTGGCGGCGGCGCCAGTTGCTGACGGCCGCGCGGCCGACGCCGGCGAGCCGTGCGATTCCGGCGGCGGTCACCTCTGTCGCGTTGTGCTGCACCCGCCCGGCTCCCCTCGTTCTGGTCGGCGACCCCCTGTGAACACCGGCGGCCCGTCGTTTCCCGTACCGCCGCCCCGCCGCGCCGCTGCCCCGACGCTCCGGGGGTTCTCGCACCCCGCCGTTTCCCGCCGTTTCGCGCCGCTTCCGGCTGTTTCGCCGGCCCGGGTCCCGCAGGTGTGACGCCGAGCATACCGGCGGACGCAAGATCTATCCCTTCACAGCCGTGTACACATCGCTACTCGTGAACCGTGTTGACTCGGTTCACAAGCTCTGCTGTTATTGACCCACCGAACGGGCAGCCCGCCGAAGCGAACCGGCCGCCACCGTCCACGTCGGCAACGCCGACAACGCCGACACCTCACCCACACCACGCCAAGGAACTCTCATGCGACGCACCGCACTTGCCGCTCTCTGCCTCGCCGCCGCGGCCACCGCCGGTCTCACCGGCTGCCAGCCGGACGGCACCAAGGCGGACAGCAAGCCGAAGGGTCCGTTCGCCGGTCTGTCTGGAGGCGAGATCGCCGACCGGGCCGTGAAGGCCACCACCGGCGCCACCTCGCTGCGCATGAAGGGCGACGTGCCCGACGACGAGGACGGCGGCAACATCCGGATCGACATGGCCCTCGACAAGAAGGGCGAGTGCGCCGGGACGCTGGGCATGGGCGGCCAGGGCAAGGCCGACCTCGTCAAGACCGGCGACACCATCTACATGAAGTACGACGAGGCGTTCCTGCGCGCCCAGAGCAAGGGCGAGTCCAAGGCCGACACGGACGGCGTCGTGGAGATGCTGGCCGGCAAGTGGACCAAGATGGCCGCGACCGGCTCCGACGCCAAGGACATCGCGGGCTTCTGCGACCTCGACTCGGTGCTCGCCGGCGCGGCGGACGTCAACTCCGACGCCACGCGCGGCAAGACCACCACCGTCGACGGGACCGAGGCGATCATCCTGCACGAGAAGGACGGCAAGGACCGCTACACCCTCTACGTCGCCACCCAGGGCAAGCCCTACCTGCTGCGGGTCGACAGCTCCTCGCCCAAGGACCCGGGCACCCTCACCTTCGGCGACTACGACAAGCCGGTCCCCGCCACCAAGCCCAAGGGCACCATCCTGGACCTGGACAAGCTGGGAAGCTGACGGCCTCCGGCGGGGGTTTCCAGGGCGGGCGTCCGGCTCAACGGGCGTGCCGTACCCACACGTTGGGCTCCACGTACACCGCGTAGCCTCGCCCCGGTTCGCAGTGCACCGGCACCAGGGCGCCGGGCACCTCGACCTGGCCCTCGGTGTCGAAGGGCAGGCCCGTCCAGCCCCGCCACTCCTCCAGCGAGCCCGACACGGTCATGGAAGCCGGCGCCACACTCTCGATCCGGCCGCCCGCCCGCACGTGGACGCGCAGCCACGGGTCGTACGGCAGCCCGTCCGGGCGTTCCCGGAACGCGTACTCCCCCATGGGCGTGGCCGGTTCGAGGTGTTTGGCGCTGGGGCGGACGGGAGCGATCACCTGGCCGAAGCCCAGCGCGCGGGCCGCGTCCCGCATCGCCGAGAGCATCAGCGCCGACAGCCCCCGGCCCTGGACGTGCGGGGCGACGACGATCGAGATGGCACTCACCGTGTCGGGCGGGGTCCCGTGGCGACGGTCGGCGAACGCCCGGGCGAGCACCTCGTCCCAGCCCCGCGCGGGCAGTTCACCCCGCTTCCCGTCCGGGCCGGCCTGTCCGCCGCCGGCGAGGGCCAACGGCACGCTGTAGGCGTGTGCGACGACTTGTCCGTGCTCGTCCTCGGCGAAGAGAGCCGATCCGGCGGCGGGGGCGTCGGCTCAGGTCGCCCTGAGCCGATCCGGCGTCGGCGGGCGGCTGGCGGTGGTTCAGTTCGCGGTGAAGCGCTTCGGGGCGGCGGTCGGGTTGCCGCCCGAGGGGAGTTTCTGGCCGGGGCAGCCGGACAGGACCTTCTTCATCGCGGCCTTCTCGGCACCGGTCACCCACAGCCCGTACTTCTTCTTCACGGCCACCTGCGCCGCGACATAGGTACAGCGGTAGCTCTTGTTCGGCGGGAGCCAGGTCGCCGCGTCGCCGTCACCCTTGCTGCGGTTGGCGCTCGCGCCGACCGCCGAGAGGTTGAGCGGGTCGTTGGCCAGGGCTATTCGCTTGCTCGGCTCCCAGTACTTGGCGCCCTTCTGCCAGGCGTCGGACAGGGCGACGAGGTGGTCGATGTCGACCAGGCTGCGCCCGCGGGTGAAGGTGACGTCCTTGCCGCCGTAGGGGTCCGGCCTGAGCACGCCGTGGGAGACCCTGCACTTGCCGTCGCTGAACTTCACGTCCTTCAGGTCACGCTTGAGGATGTCGTCGCGGGTGTCGCACCGGTTCGAGTCGGTGTCGGCCCAGGCCGTACCGAACCGCTCCCTGCTGTACCCGGTCTTGGGGGCACGTCCCTTGACGGTCAGCGAGTCCACCGCGGAGAGCGCGGCTCCGCCGCCGGCACCACCGCGCGCTGTCTCCTCCGGCCCCGCGGAACCTATGGCGTCCTTCTTGCAGCCGCTGACTCCGGCACCGAGCACGATCAGCACCGCGGCGGCGGCAGCCGCCCCACCCCTCATACGCACGACAGCGTCCTCCCCTTCGCCTCCCCGGGTCCGCCCTGGCCGGGCGTGATTCCCCTCTGCCCAACGTATCCGGCCGTACTCCCCGCTCATCTCGGACCCAACGGGCAATTGGCGCACGCCCGGCGTATCGTCGGTGGTGAGTCACCCGGGAAGGAGCTCTGGATGGGCATCTTCGACAGGTTCAAGAGCAACCGCGCGGTGCAGGACAAGGCCAAGGGCATGTCCGATGCCGCGGAGAAGCAGGTCAACAAGAAGACCGGCGACAAGTACACGGACAAGGTCGACGACGCGCAGGGCAAGGCCGAGGGCGCGATGGGTATGGACCGTGACCGCGACCGGCCCTGACCGGTCCTGACCGGCACCACCCGTCTCCTGCGCGCCGCGCCGCGTCCTTCTCGCGCGCCCAGTGCGTCCCGCCCCACCAGGCCTATAGGCCGGGTGGGGCGGGCCTCGTTCACGTCCGGTCCGAACGGGCTCCCCCCCCCAGCACGCCCGAACCGGCTTCGCGAGCACGCCCCGGGCCGGCTTCCCGCGAGGACGTCCGAACCAGCTTCCCGCGAGGACGCCCGGACCGGCTTCCCCGCGAAGCGGCTCCCCTCCCAGATCTCCCCGATTCCGCGCCTCAGACCTTCCCGATCCCGAGTGTCGTCTCCGACGGCAGCAGTCCCGAGCCGATGACCGCCACCCAGAACTCGCCCAGCAGGTCGGCGAGTCGGTCGATGGTGTCCGTGCCGAGCAACTGCCAGGGGCCGGCGGCCAGTTGGTCCGTGTGGCGCTCGACCTGGTGGCGCAGCGCGCGTCCCGCGTCCGTCGCGACGCCCTTCTCGTCCACCAGCCCCCGGGCCAGCAACCGGTCCCGGCCGGCGGCCCATTCACCCGGGCTCCAGCCACGGCTCTCGAAGCGCTCCACCGGGGCCGCGCCTATCGCGGCGAACGAGACGAGTGACTCGACGGGGTCGAGGCCGGCGACGAGCAGGGCGGCGAGGTGGCCGTCACCCCGGTGCTCGCGCAGGATGGTCGCCGCGTGCCAGAGCTGGAGGTGCGGGGCCCGCGGCCACTCCAACTCCGCGTTGGCCGCCGCGAGTGGGCGTCCCGCCGTGTTCGCCGCCTCCGCCGCGCGTCGGGCGAGCGTGGCCGCCTCCGCTATCTCGGGGCTGGCCACCCGCTCGCCGAACAGTGTGCGGTAGGCCCGGTCGACGGATCGCTCGCGCGCCGCGAGCACCTGCCGCGGACTCGCCTTCCGCCAGGCCGGGTTGATGTGTTCCGCGACCATGCGGGGGCTGAAGCTGTAGAAGGCCGAGGTCACGCGCTCCGGCCCCACGGGGCCCAACGGGGCCGCCCGGTAAGGGAAGTAGCTGGGCCAGCGGTCCTCGGTGCCGTAGCCGAGGGACGCCGCCTCCTCGAAGCTTTCCGGCGCGTAGTACAGCACGGCGTGCAGGGGCTCCAGCAAATGCCAGAGCCGGCGCACCCGGCCCAACTCGACAACCCCGGCGACACCGCCGCCCGCATCCCCGTCCGCCCCGCCGCTCCGCTCCGCCGGGGCGACCGCCCCGCCGCTCTCGCCGTCCCCCTCGAACCGGTCCGTCCCGCCGGCCCCGCTGACGCTCCCCGACATGACCGCACCCCTCGTCCCGTGTCGACACCGCCACAACTTGACACTGCCAAGATTGCCCGGCCATCCCGCAACTTGTCAATGCCTAGATTCCGCGTACGCTGCTGCCCATGAGCCCCGTCCCGCCCGTCTCCCCGGAACCGCCCAGCGAGTCCGCGCGCCCCTACCACCACGGGGACCTGCGGCGCGCCATCCTCGGCGCCGCGCTCGACGTCATCGCCGCCGACGGGCCCGCCGCGCTGAGCCTGCGCGACCTCGCCCGCCGCGCGGGTGTCTCGCACGCCGCCCCCGCGCACCACTTCAAGGACCGCACCGGACTGCTCACGGCGATCGCCGCGGAGGGTTACGCGCTGCTGGCGGAGGCGCTCGCGGCGGCCGACGGTCTGCGGGACGCGGGCGTGCGCTACGTCCGTTTCGCACGGGAACACCCGGCCCACTTCCAGGTCATGTTCTCCCCGGAGCTGCTCCGGGGGGACGACCTGGAGCTGACGACGGCCCGGACACTCGCCGGCGAGCGGCTGCGCGCCGCCGTCGCCGCGCTGCCCGCCGAGGGGCGCGGGGCCGACGCCCGGCTCGCCGGAGTCGCCGCGTGGTCCCTCGCCCACGGCTTCGCGACGCTCCTGCTCAGCCACAACCTGGACGGCCCGGTCGGCGACCAGGACCCCGACGAGGTGTTCCGCGCCCTGACGGGCATGCTGTTCCGGCCTCAACAGCCCTGACTCCGAGCCCGGCGGGCGGAGGCGGGCAGGCAGGCAGACAGACAGACGGAAGCTGGCAGGCAGACAGAGGCTGGCAGGCGGACGGAGGCGGGCGGGGTACGCGCCGGGAAGTACGGTCCGACGACCCGGGTCCGCCCCTGCCCGGCCGGGCGGCACGGCGCGACTACGGATGCCTGACCCGGCCGGTCCGCCGGCCTCCCGGGCCGAGGTGGTCCGCCGGACTTCCGGGCCGAGGTGGTCCGCCGACCTTCCGGGCCGAGGCGGTCCGCCGGACTCCCGAGCCGAGGCGGTCCGCCGGACTCCCGAGCCGAGGCGGTCCGCCGGACTCCCGGGCCGAGGTGGTCCGGAAGGCCGGCCAATCGGCCGGACCCGAATCCAGACGCGAAGCCGCCCCTCGGACCCCCCGCGGCACCCCTCGGAATCCTCGCGGCGCCCCCGGATCCCCCGCGGCACCCGCGGGCCCTCGGACCCCCCGAGGAACCCCCGGTGCCCCCATGGCGCCCCCGGACCCCCCGGACCCCCCGGACCCCCGGACCCCGGCGCCCCCGAGTCACCCCCATGGCACCCCCGGCCCCCCCCGTGGCCCCGTGATCCCGAGCGGCCCCGGATACGCCCCGTCAGGAGATGCGGATGTCCGACCAGTTCGTGGCCTTGGCGGCCCGCGACCTGTTGCCGAAGCCGCCGTGGCCGTTGCCCCGGTTCAGCCAGGCCCGGCCGTTCTTGTCCAGCGAGATCAGGTCGGCCCGGCCGTCCCCGGACAGATCGAGGCCGCCGACCACGTCCTTGTAGGAGGTGCCCCAGTCCTTGAAGACCAGCGACCGGGGCGCGAACGTGCCGGCGCCGGTCCCCCTGAACCGCCACAGCTCGTTCGACGCGTCGAGGGCCAGCAGGTCGTTCTTGCCGTCGCCGTCGAGGTCCCCGGCGGCGATCAGCCTCTTGTAGCGGCCGAAGCCGGACCCGACGAGCGAGCGTGCCTTGAAGCCGCCCGCGCCGTTGTTCGCGTACACGTACAGCTTCCCGGTCGAGGCGGATCGGGTCAGCAGGTCGGCCCGCCCGTCGCCCGTCACGTCGCCGGACGGGACGACCGCGTCGTACGCGCTCCAGTCCGAGGAGACCTTGACGTGGAACGACATCTGGTCGGGCAGCCCGCCGCAGATCGTCGGGTAGACGCGGGCCTCGCCCTTCGGGTAGCGGACGAACACGTCGTTGCAGCGGTCGCCGTCGAGGTCGCCGTACGGCAGGACGAGCGTGCCCGTCGGCCAGGAGCTCGCGCGCTGCCCCGCGGACAGCTTCGTCGCGTTGCCCGCGTACACCCTCCGCTCGGTGCCGACGCGGCCGAACAGGTCGCCCTTGCCGTCGTCCGTGAAGTCACGCCACGTGGGCAACGCGCGGCCGGTGGTGGTCGCCTGGTACACGCCGTCCAGGACGAACGAGTTCGTCTCGGTCCGCTTGTACTCGTCCCACAGCACGACCGGCCTGCCGAGCGCGTCGGCGGCCACCTGGGGCGCCCCGGCGGACTGGGCACTCGTCGCGCTCAGCCGCCGCGGGGCGGACCAGGTGCCGCCCTTGAACACGGCGGCCATCGTGTACTCCTCGGCCGAGTAGCCCTCCCGCCACGTCATGGTGACCGTGCCGCCCGAGGTGGCGGCCGCGTCGACCGCGCGCACCTTCTTGTGCGTGGAGAAGGGCTGCGCGTACGGCTGCCAGACGCCGGTGGCCGCCGAGCGCACCGCGTACCAGGGGCCGGGCGAGTAGCCGGGCCCGCCGGCGACGAAGAGGTCGCCGCCCGGCAGGTAGAGGGGCGGCGTCATCCCGTACGTGCTGCCACGGTCGGCGGCGGAGCGCGGGGTGCTCCACCGCGTGGCGCCGACGGACCGGCGCGTGTGCATGAGGTGCGCGATGTCGTCGTAGAACACGTCGAAGCCGCCCTGCGGCTCGGCGAACACCTTCGGGCGCGCCAGGTCCACGGCCGGGACCGGGAAGTCCCGGACCGCGCTCCAGGCGGACGCGCCGGGGGCTTTCTCCAGGGCGACGACGGCCTTGCTCGCCCGCCACTGCCACACCAGCAGGGCGGTACCGTCCTTGGCGACCGCCAGGTCCATGCTGGAGATGTCCCGGCTGCCGGACGGCGGCTGCTCGTTGAGGTCGGCCGGAGCGGTCCACGCGGCCCGCGGGCCGGCCTTCTCGGCGGCCTTCACGACACCGGAGACCGACCACACGGCGACCAGCCGGCCGTCGGGGGCCGCCGCCAGGTGGTGGTAGCCCTTCTGGGGGACCGCGGCGACGTACTCGGGCTCGGAGAAGGCGGTCGCGCCGGGCGCGAGGGTGGCCACCTTCAGCCAGTAGTCGTCGTGGTCGTCGGCCCGCGGTCCCCGCCAGACCAGGCGCACCGAGCCGTCGCCGAGCGAGACGAGTTCGGTGTTGCTCCCGCCGGCGTCCGGCCAGGTCTGCGGGGCGAGCCAGCGGGTGCTGCCGGCGGGCCGGATCCGGGTGGAACGGGAGAGCCCGTCGCCGGTGAGGGAGACGAGGGCGCCGTTCCCGGCCGACTCCAAGGCGTTCAACCCGCCCGAGGCGGAGGCGGGGGCGGGGTTCGGGGCGTGCAGGGCGCGGGCGCCCCACGGGCCCGGCGCACGCGTCTCGACGGCGGCCGGGGCAGCGCCGGTGGCCGTGCCGGTTCCCGTGGCGGTGGCGCTGGCGCCGGTGGCCGCGACCGCGGCCGTGGGGGTGGTGTGGGCGGCGGCCGGGGCCGCGGCCGTCAGGGCGAGGACGGGAGTGAGCGCGGTGCCGAGCACCGCGCGGAACTGCGAAGTCATGGGAAGGCCCCCCCGGGCAGGACGTATCCGGTGACACGGATTCGCCGGTGTGTTCGATCAAGTCAGCCGCAGCGTATATCAGCCAAGATCGGCCCACGCCAAGGCTTCACTCCCCCCGGCTGGGAGAGAAATCCGGCAGGCGCGTTCGGCGGACCGGCCCGACGCGACACGTTCGACGGACCGGCCCGACGCGAAGCGTTCGACGGAGCGGCCCGACGCGACGCGTTCGGCGGACGGCTCGCGGACCCTGGTGGGTGTCGTCCGCGAGCCGCGCCGTGACGTGCGCCCCCCTACGACCCAGGACCTACGACCCCAGGACCTACGACCCCAGAAAACCTACGACCCCAGAACCGTGGCCAGGAACTCCCCCGTCCAGCCCAGGAGTTCGCGTCCGACCAGCGGCTTGCCGCCTACCTTGGCGGTCTTGGGGCGGGGGACCAGGAGCTGGTGGGCGGAGGGCTTGATGACCGTGCCGGGGTAGAGGCGCTTGAGGCGGAGTTCCTGGGACTCCCGCAACTCCACCGGGGCGAAACGGATGTTGTTGCCCTGGAGGACGATCTCGCCGACCTCGCAGCTCCGCGCCAGCATCCGCAGGCCCGCCACCAGGAGCAGGTTCTCCACCGGCTCGGGCAACTTGCCGTAGCGGTCGACGAGTTCCTCCCGTACCGCCTTGACGTCCTCCTCGGTGTTCGCGGAGGCGATGGAGCGGTACGCCTGGAGGCGCAGCCGCTCGCCGGGCGCGTAGTCGTGCGGGACGTGCGCGTCGACCGGCAGCTCGATCTTGACCTCCAGCGGCGGCTCCTCCTCGACTCCGCCGTCCAGCGCGGCGCGGTAGTCCGCGACGGCCTCGCCGACCATGCGCACGTACAGGTCGAAGCCGACGCCCGCGATGTGGCCGGACTGCTCGCCGCCGAGCAGGTTGCCCGCGCCGCGGATCTCCAGGTCCTTCATCGCCACGTACATGCCCGCGCCCATCTCGGTGTGCTGGGCGATCGTCGCGAGCCGCTCGTGCGCCGTCTCCGTCAGCGGCTTCTCCGGCGGGTACAGGAAGTAGGCGTAGCCGCGCTCGCGGCCCCGGCCGACCCGGCCGCGCAACTGGTGGAGCTGGGAGAGGCCGAAGTTGTCGCCGCGCTCCACGATCAGCGTGTTGGCGTTGGAGATGTCGATGCCGGACTCGACGATCGTCGTGGAGACCAGCACGTCGAACTTCTTCTCCCAGAAGTCGACCACGACCTGTTCCAGGGCCTGTTCCGACATCTGGCCGTGGGCCGTCGCGATCCGCGCCTCGGGCACGATCTCGCGCAGCCGGGCCGCCGCGCGGTCGATGGACTCGACCCGGTTGTGGATGTAGAAGACCTGGCCCTCGCGCAGCAGTTCGCGGCGGATGGCCGCGCCGATCTGCTTCTCCTCGTACGGGCCGACGAAGGTCAGCACCGGGTGCCGTTCCTCCGGCGGGGTGGTGATGGTCGACATCTCGCGGATGCCGGTGACCGCCATCTCCAGGGTGCGCGGGATCGGGGTGGCGGACATCGTCAGGACGTCGACGTTCGCGCGGAGCTTCTTGAGCTGCTCCTTGTGCTCGACGCCGAAGCGCTGCTCCTCGTCCACGATGACCAGGCCGAGGTCCTTGAACTTGGTCTCCGAGGAGAACAGCCGGTGGGTGCCGATGACGACGTCCACGGAGCCGTCGCGCAGTCCCTCCAGGACGGCCTTGGCCTCGGTGTCGGTCTGGAAGCGGGACAGGGCGCGGACGTTGACGGGGAACTGCGAGTAGCGCTCGGAGAACGTGCCGAAGTGCTGCTGCACCAGCAGGGTGGTGGGCACCAGGACCGCCACCTGCTTGCCGTCCTGGACGGCCTTGAACGCGGCGCGCACCGCGATCTCCGTCTTGCCGTAGCCGACGTCGCCGCAGATCAGGCGGTCCATCGGGACCGTCTTCTCCATGTCGTCCTTGACCTCGGCGATCGTGGTGAGCTGGTCGGGCGTCTCCGCGTACGGGAAGGCGTCCTCCAGCTCGCGCTGCCAGGGCGTGTCGGCGCCGAACGCGTGCCCGGGGGCGGCCATCCGCGCCGAGTACAGCTTGATCAGGTCGGCGGCGATCTCCTTGACGGCCTTCTTGGCGCGCGCCTTGGTCTTGGTCCAGTCGGCGCCGCCGAGCCGGTGCAGGGTGGGGGCCTCGCCGCCGACGTACTTGGTGATCTGCTCCAGCTGGTCGGTGGGGATGTAGAGGCGGTCGCCGGGCTGGCCGCGCTTGGCGGGCGCGTACTCCACGACCAGATACTCGCGGGTGGCGCCCTGGACGGTGCGCTGCACCATCTCGATGTAGCGGCCGACGCCGTGCTGTTCGTGCACGATGTAGTCGCCGGCTTCCAGGGTCAGCGGGTCGATCGTCTTGCGGCGGCGGGCCGGCATCCGGGCGCCGTCCTTGCCGGCCGCCTTCTGGCCGGACAGGTCGGTCTCGGTGAGGACGGCCAGGCGCAGCGCCGGGTCGACGAAGCCGTAGTCGATGGAGCCGCACGCCACGTGGACGACGGAGGGGCCGATGTCGGTGAGGTCGGTGTCCAGGCGGGCGGCGATGCCCTCGCCGCCGAGGACCTCGGCGGTGCGGGCGGCCGGGCCCTGTGCCTCGGTGACGTAGACGGTGCGCCAGCCCTCGGCCAGCCAGCCCTTGGTGTCGGCGAGGGCGCGGGCGGTGTCGCCGCGGTAGGTCTCGGGGGCGTGCATGCCGAGCTTGAGGGTGTCTCCGCCGGCGCCGGGGGCGAAGTCGGCGAGTTCCTCGTCGGCGGCGAACGGGGACACCGACCACCACATCATGTCCAGTTCGCGGGCCCGGTCCCGGACGTCCGCGATGGACCACAGGGAGGCGGCGCCGACGTCGATGGGGGCCTCGCCGCCGCCGGCGGTCGCCGCCCAGGACGCCTGGAGGAACTCCTGGGAGGTGGCGACGAGGTCCGCGGCGCGGGTCCGGACCCGCTCGGGGTCGCAGACGACGGTCATCGAGCCCTCGGGCAGGACGTCGAGCAGCAGTTCCATGTCGTCCACGAGGACGGGGGCGAGGGATTCCATGCCCTCGACGGCGATGCCCTCGGCGATCTTGCCGAGGAGTTCGCCCAGTTCGGGGTGGGCCTCGGCGAGTTCCGCGGCGCGGCGCCGTACGTCGTCGGTGAGGAGCAGTTCGCGGCAGGGCGGGGCCCACAGGCCGTGTTCGGCGACCTCCAGGGACCGCTGGTCGGCGACCTTGAAGTAGCGGATCTCCTCGATGTCGTCGCCCCAGAACTCCACCCGCAGGGGGTGTTCCTCGGTGGGCGGGAAGACGTCCAGGATGCCGCCGCGGACGGCGAACTCGCCGCGCTTCTCCACGAGTTCGACCCGGGAGTACGCGGCTGCCGCGAGCGCTTCGACGATCTCGCCGAGGTCGGCGCTGTGGCCGGTGCGCAGGATGACGGGCTCCAGGTCGCCGAGGCCGCGCACCTGCGGCTGGAGCACGGAGCGGACGGGGGCGACGACGACGGACACCGGGCCGGTCTCCGGGTCGTCGGGGCGGGGGTGGGCGAGCCGGCGCAGTACGGCGAGGCGCCGGCCGACGGTGTCCGAGCGGGGGGAGAGCCGTTCGTGCGGCAGCGTCTCCCACGAGGGGTAGTCGACGACGCCCTCCGGGGGGAGGAGCGAGCGCAGGGCGGCGGCCAGGTCCTCGGCCTCGCGGCCGGTCGCGGTCACGGCGAGGACGGTGCGGCGGGCCTCCCGGGCCAGCGCGGCGATCGCGAAGGGGCGCGCGGCGGGCGGGCCGACCAGGTCGACGTGCATCCGGTTGCCGTCGCCGGCGGCCTTCACCGCTTCCGTGAGGGCGGCGTCCTTGACGACGGCGTCGAGCAGACCGTGCAGGCTCATGAAGGGCTTCCATCCCGGGGAGTGGGCAACGCGAGAGGCCCGACACGTGGCACGGGCCGGGGGCTCTCCAGCGTACGACTCCCCACCGCCTCCCGCCCCACCGTTCCCCGGCCGCCCCGGTCACCGAGCGTGACGCCCGCTGGAGGCGCGGCATTTCCCGGGCCCCTCCAGGGCGGGGCAGGGGGCCGGTACGGCGGCGGGGTGGCGGGGGCGCAGGGCGCCTGTACGAGGGCGGGGTGCCCCTCTGGCGGGAGGGTGGCCCTCCGGGTCCGGGCCCCGGCCCCCGGGGCCCCGGGGGCCGGGGCCCCGGGTGGGGCCTCCGCACGCCCCGCCTGGACCCCGGGCGGAGCCCAGGGCCTCGACACCTTCTGCCCGGGGGCCCGTACGGGGAGCAGACCGGCCATGTGGAGCGGCGGGGCGTCTCCACGCGTCCGAGAAGGGCCCGCGCGCCGACGCACGCCGATCAAAGCGCCGGCCCCCGGAACTCCCCCGGCCCGGTCCCCCGGCGCCCCCGCACCCCGCACCGTGCCCCTTGCACCCCGCACCGTGCCCCCTCCCGGCACCCGCACCCGCACCCGCACCCGCGAAGCGGACCCCACCTCAAACGACCCCGCGAAGCGGACCCCACCCCGAAAGCGGGCCCCCGCCCCGCAACGCACGCGGGCCCGGCCCGGGGAGAAAGGTTCTCCCCGGGCCGGGCCCCGCCGTCGCGACCCCCGTGCGCGGCGGCCCGGTGCGGCCGTCCCGGCCGGCGTCGGGAGGACGTCGGCCGGGTCCGGCCGGTCAGTCCGTCGCGATGGCGTTCAGCACGTTCATCCGCCCCGCCCGGAACGCCGGGATCAGTGCGGCGAACAGGCCCACGAAGGCCGAGCCGATGAAGACCCCGATGATCGTCGGCCACGGGATGTCCAGGACCTTCAGGCCCTCCAGGGCGAGGAGTTTCTGGGCGGTGGCGCCCCAGCTCATGCCGAGGCCGAGGCCGAGGAGGGCGCCGAAGAGGGCGATGACGACCGACTCCAGGCGGATCATGCGGCGGAGCTGGCGGCGGGAGAGGCCGATGGCGCGCATCAGGCCGATCTCGCGGGTCCGCTCCACCACCGACAGCGCCAGGGTGTTGACCACGCCCAGGACCGCCACCACGATCGCGAGGCCCAGCAGGCCGTAGACCATGTTGAGGAGCTGGCCGACCTGGTCCTTCAGCTCCTGCTTGTAGTCGGTCTGGTCGCGCACCTGGTACTGCGGGTACGGCTTCATGGCCTTCTTCAGGGCGGCGTACGCCTGCTTCTCCTGGCCGTCCCTGGCCTTGGCGAACATGATCATGTTCGGCGGGATCTTGCCGGCGGGCACGTACTTCTTCATCGTCGCGATGCTGGTGTACCGGGCGCCCTGGTCGATGGCGACGTCGTCGTCGGTGATGGCGGCGACCTTGAGCCTGGCCGTCCGTCCGCCCTCGAAGGCGACGCTCAGGGTGTCGCCGACCTTGACGTGGTGCTTGTCGGCGTAGTCGGAGCCGACCGACATGGCGTCCGTGCGGTAGGCCGCGGACAGTTCGCCGGCGGTGGTCTTGCGCCGCAGGTCCTGGGCGTAGGAGGGGTCGGCGGCGGTGATGCCGGAGTCGTCGACCTTCCCGTCGGGCGAGGTCAGCTTGGCGTTCACGTCCTTGTAGCGGGTGACGTGGTCGAGGCCCGGGGTGTCGCGCATGGCCTGCTCCGCCTGCGGCACGATCCGCTGCTGGCCCTGGAGGATGAAGTCCGCGCCGACCGACTTGTCCAGCTCGTCGGTGGCGGAGGCCACCATGGAGGAGCCGACGACCGACAGGCAGGCGACCAGGGCGAGGCCGATCATCAGGGCCGCGCCGGTGGCGCCGGTGCGGCGCGGGTTGCGCAGCGCGTTGCGTTCGGCGAGCCGGCCGACGGGGCCGAACATCCGCAGCAGGACCGCGCTGATCACCCGGACCACGCCGCCGGCCAGCAGCGGGCCGACGATCACGAAGCCGATCAGGGTGAGGACGACGCCCGCGCCGAGGACCAGTGAACCGTCGCTCGCCTTGTCGGCGGTGGCCGCCGTGTACAGGGCGAACGCGCCGGCGCCGGTGAGCACCAGCCCGGTCAGCCCGCGGACGAGCCCGGCCCTGCCGTCGGCCGGGGTGCCGGCGTCGCGCAGCGCGGCCATCGGGGAGATCTTCCCGGCGCGCCGGGCCGGCAGATAGGCGGCGAGGACGGTGACGACGACGCCGAGGATCAGGCCGATGACCGGGGTGGCCGTCTTGACGGTCAGGTCACGGGTGGACAGGTCCATGCCCATCGAGGACATGAGCTTCATCAGGCCGACCGCGAGGCCGACGCCCGCGGCGACGCCGAGGACCGAGCCGATGACGCCGAGCAGCAGCGCCTCGACGAGCACCGAGCGGTTGACCTGTTTGCGGGAGGAGCCGATGGCGCGCATCAGGCCGATCTCGCGGGTGCGCTGGGCGACCAGCATCGAGAAGGTGTTGATGATCAGGAAGATGCCGACCAGGAACGCGATCCCGGCGAAGCCGAGCATGGCGTACTTGATGACGTTCATGAACGCGCCGACGCTCTCGCGGTTCTCGTCGGCGTTCTCCTTCTGCGTCTGGATCTTGTAGGACCCGTCGAGGGCGCCGGAGACGTTCCGCTTGAGGCGCGCGTCGGAGACGCCGGGCTCGGCGGTGACGTTGATCTGGGTGAACCGGCCGGTGGTGCCGAGGAGTTGGCGCTGGGCGGTGGCGGTGTCGAAGTAGACGACGGCGGCACCGGGGTTGGTGACCTTGAAGGTGGCGATGCCGACGACGCGGGCCTTGAAGTCGCCGGTGACGGCGATGGTGCGCAGTTCGTCGCCCAGCTTCAGGTGGTGCTTGTCGGCGGTGTCGGCGTCGACCATCACCTCGGCCGGGCCGCGCGGGGCGTGCCCGGTGGTGATCTCCATGGAACGCAGGTCGTTGTCGGTCCAGTTGCCCGCGAAGGTGGGGGCGCCGGTGCTGGAGCCCATGTTCTCGTTGTCGCTGTTGACGACGGTCACGTTCATCGAACTGACCGCGCCCTCGGCGGACTTGACGCCGTCCGCCCGCTTCGTCCACGCGAGGACGGACTCGGACACCGACTCGGGCTTGCCGTTCTGCGGGGTGTCGTCGCTCTTGGCCGCCTTCGGCAGCACGGTCACGTCGGAGGCGGTGACCGCGAAGAGCTTGTCGAACGTCGTGTTCATGGTGTCGGTGAACACCAGCGTGCCGCAGACGAAGGCGACGGAGAGCAGGACGGCCACGGCGGACAGCGCCATGCGTCCCTTGTGCGCGAAGAAGTTGCGCATCGAGGTCTTCAGGACGGTCATGAGGTCCGCCCGCGGGAGTCGAAGTCCTTCATGCGGTCGAGGACCTGGTCGGCCGTCGGCTGGTGCATCTCGTCCACGATCCGGCCGTCCGCGAGGTAGAGCACCCGGTCCGCGTACGAGGCGGCCACCGGATCGTGCGTGACCATCACGATGGTCTGGCCGAGGTCGTCCACCGAGCGGCGCAGGAAGCCCAGCACCTCGGAGCCGGCCCGGGAGTCGAGGTTTCCGGTCGGCTCGTCACCGAAGATGATCTCGGGGCGGGCGGCCAGCGCCCGGGCCACCGCGACGCGCTGCTGCTGGCCGCCGGAGAGCTGGTTCGGGCGGTGCTTGAGCCGGCCCGCGAGCCCGACGGTCTCCACGACCTGGGCGAGCCATGCCTTGTCGGGCCTGCGGCCCGCGATGTCCATCGGGAGCGTGATGTTCTCCAGGGCGTTGAGCGTCGGCAGCAGGTTGAACGCCTGGAAGATGAACCCGATCCGGTCCCGGCGGAGCTGCGTCAGCTTCTTGTCCTTGAGGCCGGTGATCTCGGTCTCGTCCAGGAAGATCTGCCCGGAGGTGACGGTGTCGAGCCCGGCGAGGCAGTGCATGAGCGTCGACTTGCCGGACCCCGAGGGACCCATGATCGCGGTGAAGCGGCCCCGCTCGATGTCCACGTCGACGTGGTCCAGGGCGACGACCCGGGTCTCCCCCGCCCCGTACGCCTTGACGACCTGCCGCGCCCGCGCGGCGACGGCCGTACGCCCTCCAGTGCCCCCGTGCCTGGGAATGGTTACAGCCGATGTCACGGTATGTCTCCTATGTCTGCCGACAGGGTGCGCTGCCGGGCTGCTGCGGTGCTCGCTGGGATACGTCCGTAAGTCTGGTGCCGGCGGCGGGCCTGCCGCGCTGGTGCCCGGCCCCGTCTTGTGCTGGGGAAAACCCCACCCCCCACGGGGTGGTCCGTACGAGCCCCACGGGGTGGTCCGTACGAGCCGGACCGCCCCCGACGACGTAAAGCCAGGCTAAGGAAGCACCCCGCCCCGGCTCGTCCTCCGCCGGGACGAACCCGACCCGGCCCGCAGTAAGGAGGTCCCCCTAGGGGTCGTCCACCCTCCGGTGGAGTACGTCTCGGGGTCGCCTCCACCCCCGGGTCCACCGGCGCCCGCCCTCCCGCACCCCGGGACCGCGGTGGCAAGCTGGTCACGGCAGACACGTGAGCAGACACGTGAAGGGGGAAAGGAAGCCCGTGGGCGAGGGGGACACCGGGACACCGGTGGTACGGGAGCAGCCGGCCGTCCGGGACCGCGCGCAGGACCGGCGCCGGCGGGCCGTCGTCGCCGCGCTCATGCTGGCGATGGGGCTCGCGGCCCTCGACTCCACCATCGTGTCCACGGCCGTCCCGCAGATCGTTGGCGACCTCGGCGGATTCTCCGTCTTCTCCTGGCTGTTCTCCGGCTACCTGCTCGCCGTCACCGTCACCCTGCCCGTCTACGGCAAGCTGTCCGACACCTTCGGCCGCAAACCGGTCCTCGTCGCGGGCGCCGCCCTCTTCCTCCTGGGCTCGCTGCTGTGCGCCGCCGCCTGGAACATGGCCGCGCTCATCGCCTTCCGCGTCGTGCAGGGCCTGGGCGGCGGCGCCCTCCAGGGCACCGTGCAGACCCTCGCCGCCGACCTGTACCCGCTCAAGGAACGCCCCAGGATCCAGGCCAAGTTGTCCACGGTGTGGGCGACCTCCGCGATCGCCGGACCCGCGCTCGGCGGTGTCCTCGCCGCGTACGCCGACTGGCGGTGGATCTTCCTCGTCAACCTGCCGATCGGCGCCCTCGCCCTGTGGCTGATCGTCCGTCACCTGCACGAGCCGCGGCGCGCCCCGCTGGCCCGCAGGCCCCGCGTCGACTGGGCGGGCGCGCTCGCCGTGTTCGCGTGCGGCGGGGTGCTGCTGACCGCGCTGGTGCAGGGCGGGGTCGCCTGGCCCTGGCTCTCGGCGCCCTCGCTCGCCCTGTTCGGCACCGGACTCGCCCTGGCCGGTGTCGTGGTGGCCGTCGAACGGCGGGCCGCCGAACCGATCATCCCCGGCTGGGTGTGGCGCCGCCGGACGATCGCCGCGGTCAACCTGGCCCTCGGCGCGCTCGGCCTGCTCATGGTCGCGCCGACCGTCTTTCTGCCCACCTACGCGCAGGCCGTCCTCGGACTCGCCCCGGTGGCCGCCGGATTCGTGCTCTCCGTCTGGACGCTGAGCTGGCCGGTGTCCGCCGCCCTCAGCCAGCACGTCTACCGGCGGATCGGCTTCCGCAACACCGCGATGCTCGGCATCGGCACCGCCACCTTCCTGCTGCTCGCCTTCCCCTTCCTGCCGTATCCCGGCGAACCCTGGCAGCCCGCCCTGCTCATGCTGCTGCTCGGCGGCGCCCTCGGGCTCTTCCAGCTCCCGCTGCTCATCGGCGTCCAGTCCACCGTCGGCTGGGCCGAACGCGGCACGACCACCGCCTCCGTCCTGTTCTGCCGCCAGACCGGCCAGACCCTGGGCGCCGCCCTGTTCGGCGCCATCGCCAACGGCGTACTGGCCGCGCGGCTCGGCGGGGCCGGCGACCTCGACGCGGTGGCCCGGGCCCTCGACGCGGGCGCCCCGGCCGGACATCTGCGGCACGCGGTCGCCGACGCCGTCCACGCCGTCTACCTCGGCGCCGCAGGCGCGGCCGCCCTCGCCTTCCTGGTCCTGCTGCTCGTCGCCCCGCGCCGCTTCCCCGTCCTCCAGGACGCGACGGACTGAACGGGACCCGGGCCGCACCGAACAGGGGCCCGCCCCGGGCGAGTTGGAAAACCCGCCTGACATCCCAGGTCACCGGAGCAGGAGCGTACCGACCGGCCAGTTCGGCGAAACGGCTTCGCAGGCGGGCTACTTGCGAGTAGCGTGCGCTGCTCACCGCCCCCAGCTCCCTGCGGTCCGCACCGGACCCGAGCCGCGCAAGGAGAACCGGGATGCCCGACGCGTTCTCGTCCCCCGAGTACCCAAGGCCCCATCAGCAGCTCCCACATCAGCCGTACGAGCCCCACGAGCCGTACCGGCCGCACGAACCCCGCCGGCCACAAGAGCCGCACCACCTGCACGAGCCACATCACTTGCACGAGCCACACCACCCGCCCGAGCCACACCACCCGCCCGAGCCACACCATCTGTACGAGCCCCACCATCTGTACGAGCCGCATCTCACCTATCCCTGGCGGCCCCGGGCGCAGCCGCCCGAACCGGTCCGGCCGCGCAGGCCGCGCCATCGCGCGCTCGGGCAGCACAGCGACATCCGGGTCCTGCGCGGCGCCTACCGCAGGCAGCGGCGCGTCGCGACCCTCACCGCGCTCGGCTACTTCACCCTCTTCCTCGTCCTGTCGGCGTTCGCCCCCTCGCTGATGACGAGCACGGTGTCCGGCGGACTGTCGACCGGGCTCCTCCTCGGCCTCCTCCAGGTCCCCGTGACCTGCCTGGCGATCGGGCTGTACGAGCACACCGCGCGCCGCGGCGTCGACCCGATCGCCGACCGGCTCCGCAAACAGGCCGAACTGGACGCCCGACGGGAGGCGGCACGATGACCGGGACCGGCGGTTCCGCGGAGACGATGTCACTGGTCGCCTTCACCGCGGTGGCCACGATCACGCTGCTGCTGTGCGTGATGACCGGCCCGGACCGCGACGACCTCGACGAGTTCTACACCGGCTACGGTTCGCTCTCCCCGATGCGCAACGGCCTCGCCATCGCCGGGGACTACATCTCCGCGGCGACCGTCCTCGGCACCGGCGGGGTCATCGCCCTGACCGGCTACGACGGTGTCGTCCTCGCCCTGAGCACCGCGCTGTCCCTGATGCTGCTGATGTTCCTGCTGGCCGAACCACTGCGCAACGCGGGCCGGTTCACCATGGGCGACGCGCTCGCCCGCCGCACCCCCGGCCGCGCCGTGCGCAACACGGCCTGCGCGGTGACCATCGTGGCGCTGCTGCCGCTGATGCTGGTCCAGCTCGCGGGCGCGGGCGACCTGCTGGCCTTCATCCTCGGCTTCTCCGCCGACTCACTGAAGACCGGCTGCGTCATCGGCGTCGGCGCGCTGATGATCAGCTACGCGGCGATCGGCGGGATGAAGGGCACCGCCCTCATCCAGATCCTGAAGATCGTGATGCTGCTCGGCTCGGGCACCGTGGTCGCCGCCCTCGTCCTGAACCGCTTCGACTGGGACCTCGGCGCCCTGCTGACCAGCGCCGCCGGCAACAGCGGTGCCGGCGCCGCCTATCTGCACTCCGGACTCCAGTTCGCGGGCGGCGCCAACCCCCGCCTCGACATGATCACCTCCGAGCTGACCGTCGTCCTCGGCGGCGCCTGCCTCCCGCACATCACCATGCGCATGTACACGGCGGGCAGCGCCCGTCAGGTGCGCCGCTCACTGTCCTGGGCGGTGCCGTGCGTGGCCCTGTTCGTACTGGTCATCAGCGTGATCGGGTTCGGGGCCACCGCCCTGGTCGGCCGGGACGCGCTCGTCGCGGGCGACCCGCAGGGCAGCACCGCCTATCTGCTGGGCTCCCGGGCCGTCTTCGGCGCGTCCGCCTCCACCGCCGAGACCCTGCTGTTCACCACCGTCACGACGGCGATCTTCCTGACCCTGCTCGCCTCCGTCGCCGGGATGATCCTCGCCTGCGCCAACTCCCTGGCCCACGACGTGTTCGCGCACAGCCGCCGCTTCCGGGGCCGCCGCCGCGACGACGAACTCTCCCCGCGCCGCGAGATGCTCCTCGCCCGCCTCGCCGCGCTGGCGGTGGGCGGACCGGCCATCCTGCTCGCCACCCTCGTCCAGCACCGCAGCCTGCAGCCCCTGATCACCCTGTCGTTCTGCCTCGGCGCCTCCGCCATCGCGCCCGCGCTGGTCTACAGCCTCTTCTGGCGCCGCTACACCCGCACCGGCCTGCTCGCCACCCTCATCGGCGGCACGCTGACGGTCCTGCTCCTCATGCCGGGCACCAACCTGGTCTCCGGCTCCCCCGCCGCCGCCTTCCCGGCCGCCGACTTCAACTGGTTCCCGTTCACCACCACCGGCATCGTCTCCATCCCACTCGGCTTCGCCTACGGCTGGCTCGGCACCATCGCCTCGGGCCGCCGCAAGGCGGAGGAACAGCGCCGCCAGTACGAGGCGGTGGAGGGCTGGATTCTGGCGGGGGCGGTACGGAGGGGGAGGTGAGGGTTCTTCAGGGGCACCCTTTCGCACGCACCGAGCCGGGCGGGCGGGGCGAACCGGGGGCGCCGCGGGCGCCGGGTGGGCCGGATGCGCCGGGTGCGCCGGGTGCGCCGGGCGAGCCGGGCGAGCCGGGCGAGCCGGGTGCGCCGGCTCGTCTGGCGGGCCGGGCGGGAGTCACGCCGCGGGGTGGCCAAGTAGCGCCGCGGAGCGGCATCACTCGGCGGGGGCGCGCCCCGTCAGGGACGTAAGGCTGCTGCGTACGTGATCCATGTGGGCCCGTACGTCATCCCAGCGCTCCCCGTGCTCGCGCAGCACCCGCTCGGTCTCCCGGGCGATCCGGTCCTCCAGCACCCGCGCCTGGGCGAGGACTTCGGCCGCCCGCTCCGCCGCCTCCTCCTGCCGGCGCCGGTCGGACTCCTTCGCCTCGGCGAGGGCTCGTGCGGCCTCCGCGAGCGAGGCCTCGGCGCGGGCCACGCGCTCCTCGTGGTGCGCCTCGAACGCGGCCTCCCGCTCCACGGCGGCCCGTTCGGCCTCCGCCCAGCGCTCCGCGTGCTCCTTGTCCTGCTCGACGAGCAGCCCCTCGGTCCGCTGCCGCACCTCCCGCAGGGCGGCCAGCGCCTCACCCCGCTCCCGCTTGACCTCGCGCCGCGCCGAGATCCGTACGTCGTCGGCCTCGGCCCGGGCCGCGAGCAGCCGCTGCCGGGCGTGCTCCTCGGCCGCGCCGCGCACCTCGTCGGCATACGCGCGCGCCGCGTCCCGTACCGCGCGGCCCGCCGCCTCGGCCTCCTCGGCCACCGCCCGGGCCTCCTGCCGTGCCGCCTCCCGCACCGCCTCGGCCTCCTCCTCGCCGAGCCCCAGAATCCGCTGCGCCCGCTCGCCGAGGTCCTCGTAGGTCTGCGGGACGAGTCCGGCCACGGTCTCCCGCAGCCGTTCGGCCTCGGCCTCCATGTCCCTGGCCAGCACGGTCAGACGGGCGGCCCGCTCCCAGGCGTCGTCGCGGTCCCGGGAGAGCGCCGCGGCGTACGCGTCGACCTGTTCGGGACGGTAACCCCGCCCCCGTACGGCCATGAAGCCGTGCGGCGACACCGATGTGCTGCTCATCCTTGGACCCCTCTCCGCCGACCCACACAAAATGACGATTTGGCGCACATCTTGATGGATCGCACGGAAGTGTTCATAACGCGACACTCCGCCCGCGGGTTCTGCCGGGAACGGGTCATTCACGCGTCATTTGAGGTCAGGAGTGCGCGGCGGGGCGGCGCGCCGGGCGCGGAAAGGTAGCACCCGACCCTTCGTACGGGCCCCCGCACCGGCGCGTCCCGCCGGCCGCGCGCCCCCTGGTTGGGCGGCTCCCGCCGGTCGGGGGCTCCCTGGTTGGGCGGCGCCCGCCGGTCGCGGGCTCCCGCCGGTTCCGCCGGCTCCGGGGCTTCCCCACACGCGGCGAGGCGCCCGCCCCGTCACCGGGCGGGCGCCTCGTCATGGACCTCTGCTCGCGGTCGCCGCTACAGCAGGCCGTCCCACATCTGCTCCAGCAGGACCGACCACCAGCTCTCCGGCGAACCGAGCGCCGCCGGGTCGAGCGCGGCGAGCTGGGCCTGGAAGTCGACGGTCCAGCGGCCCGCCTGCTCCTGGTTGAGTCCGAACCGCAGCCGCCACATCCGGCCGAGCAGCGCCAGGCAGCGCGCGAACTCCGGCAGGCCCGTGTTCACGAACTGCGGCGGCACGGGAGCACCGCCGGGACCGGCCTCCACCGGCACGGCCACGATGTTCGCGGTGCCGTACTGGACACAGATCGCCTTGCCGAAGTCGCTGCCCATGACGAGGTACGAGCCCGCGTCCGGACCGGAGGCGATCCCGCGCTCCTGCGCCAGCTCGGCGAGCGTCGGCACAGGCCGGCCCGGCTGGGCCTGCGCCCAGAAGAACGGCCCCATGTCCAGCGGCAGTCCGGCCACCACCAGGGTGTGCGCCACGATGTCGGGCACCCCCTGCCGCGACACGGCGCCCTGGTCGAACCGGAACACCCCGGGCCCGAACGCCGCCGCCAGCTCCTGCCCGATCGCCTCCGGCACAACCGGCGGCGCGGGGTGCACCGGCGGGATCGGCGCCCGGACCGGCGCGGGCCGCGCGGGCCCGTCCGCGACCTGGTGCAACTCGCCCTGGTGCGCCAGCAGTTGGTGCATGCCCTGCTGCCGGCTCGCGTGGTCGGTGCCGTACGGCGCGATGCTCGTGATGCGCGCCTGCGGCCAGGTCTCCCGGATCATCCGCGCGCAGTAGGCGCCCGGCAGTTCACAGGACTCCAGCTCCGTGTGCAGCTCCAGCACCTGCTGCGGCGGCACGTTCATCGCCCGCAGCTCGTGCAGGATCTGCCACTCCGGGTGCGGGGTGCCCGGCGCGGACCGGCGGATGAGCTGCTGTTCCGAACCGTCCTGCGCGCGGTAGCGCAACACGGCCTGGTAACCGGGCCCGACGGTCGGCAGGCCCGCCTGCGGATAGCCGTACGCGGGCGGCTGCCCACCCGGCGACGGCTGCCCGGGCCCGGGCTGCTGACCCGGCAACGGTCCGGGCGCCCCCGGCGGCGGGAGCGGCGCGCCGGGACCCCCGACGGGAGGCCCCGCGAGCACGGTCGCCGCGTGGTGCGCCCCGCCCGGAGGCATGCCGCCGGGCGGCTGCGGCGCACCAGGGGCGCCGGGAGCAACAGGGGCCCCGGGGGCGCCGGGCGCGCCGGGTGGCTGGGGAGCGCCGGGGCCGCCCACGGACGGTCCGGCGAGCATCGTCGCGGCGTGGTGCACACCGTCACCCGCGGGCGTGGCGCCCGGGCTGTCGGGAGCGCCGGGACCGGGCTGCTGCCGGGGAGCACCGGGTGCGCCCGGGGCGACGACGCACAGGGCCGGTCCGCCGCGATAGGCCACGGCACCGGAGTACAGCATGGGGGAGAGCCAGTCGGAGTCCGCTGCCCCGGCCAGCCCGAA
>NZ_JBEYFY010000014.1:0-155307 GCF_040703595.1 Streptomyces sp. NPDC007084 | reverse complement strand
TGGCGCCGGCCAGCCCGGCCGTCCTCCCGCCGGACGCGACCGGCGCCTCGCGTCCCCGGCCGTCCGGCCGGCCGCCGCAGCCGGCAAGCAGGCCGGCCAGCGCCGCCGTGGCGAACGCGCGCCTGGAGAGGTCCGTCATGCCCCGGCGGCCCGGCGGCGGCGTACGACGAGGACGGCGGCGCCCCCGACGGCGAACACCGCGGCGGCGCTCCCGCCGATCAAGCCGCCCTGCCCCGAGTCCGACCCCGAGTCCGCCGCCGTCACGCCGGTGTCGGGCGCTCCGCTCGGCCGGACGGGCACCTGGCGGGCGGAGGGCGCCCGCGTGGGCACGGCGCTCGGCACGGCGCTCGGCGCGTCGGAGGGCCTGCGGGTCGGCGCGGAACTGGCCGGAGCGGGTGCGGCGGTGGCGCTGGGCCGCTGCGAGGGGACCGGGGACGGCCCGTCGGCGAACGCGGGCATCGCACCCGCCAGCACGGCGGTGCACGCAAGTGCCGTGGCACTGAGGACGGTTCGCATGAGTGGCTCTCTTTCGTCGGTCCGCCCGCCGGTGGGTACGGCGGGCTGTGTCGTGGATCGAGCGGAGAGACGAGGCGGCACGGGACCGGGTTGCAAAGAGAAGGCAAAGGCCGTGAAGGGGCCCACTTGGGGTCGCCGGGGCTTCACTTGTGTTCGCTGGAGCCCTACTTGGGTCGCTGGAGCCCTACTTGGGTCGCCGGAGCGCTGCTTGGGTCGCCGGAGCGCTACTTGGGGTCGCTGTTGAACTGGGCCTGCGACCAGCGCCGGCCGAGGATGGTGAGGGCCAGGCACCAGACGAGCGCGATCCACCAGTTGTCGCCGATCTCCGTGCCGAGCAGGAGCCCGCGCAGGGTCTCGATGGCCGGGGTGAAGGGCTGGTAGTGGGCGATCGGCTGGAACCATCCCGGCATCGAGTCCAGCGGGACGAAGGCGCTGGAGATCAGCGGGAGCAGGATCAGCGGCATGGCGTTGTTGCTGGCGGCCTCGGCGTTGGGGCTGCCCAGGCCCATCCCGACCGCGATCCAGGTGAACGCGAGGGCGAAGAAGGCGAGCAGACCGACGGCCGCCAGCCATTCCACAGCCGTGGCGTCCGTGGTGCGGAAGCCCATCGCGACACCGACGGCACCGACGAGGACGACGCTGACGACCGCCTGGAGCACGCTTCCGACGACATGCCCGAACAGCACCGACCCCCGGTGGATGGCCATCGTGCGGAAGCGGGCGATGATCCCCTCGTTCATGTCCATGGCGACCGAGACGGCGGTACCGACGACCGTGGAGCCGATCGTCATCAGCAGGATGCCCGGCACGATGTAGGCGATGTACGCGGAGCGGCCCGCGCCGCCGCTCATGGTGTCGCCGAAGACGTAGACGAACAGCAGCAACAGCATGACCGGGGTGAGCAGCAGGTTCAGGGTCATGGAGGGATAGCGGCGGGCGTGCAGCAGGTTCCGGCGGAGCATCGTCGACGCGTCACGCGCGGAGAGGGCGAGGGAACTCATCGGACGGTCTCCTTGGACTGGGCCGGCTGGGCGGACTGGGTTGACTTGCCGGACTGGGTCGGCTGAGCGGACTGGGTTGACTTACCGGACTGGGCCGGCTGGCCGGGCTGGGCGGGCACGGCGGGGTCGCCGGTCAGGGCGAAGAAGACGTCGTCCAGGTCGGGCGTGTGGACGGTCAGCTCGTCCGCCTCGATTCCGGCCGCGTCCAACCGGTCGAGTACGTCCCGCAGTTCACGTTGGCTGCCGCCGCTGGGGAGCCGGAGGGTGAGAGCCGCGTCGTCACGGACGCGGCCGGCGCGGGCGGGGTCGTGGCGGGCACTGTCATCGCGGGCGCCGGCGGTGAGCGCCTCGGCGGCGCACCGGTAGCCGGCGGGGTCGGTGAAACGCAGGCGGATGTGCCCGCCCGGGACGAGTCGCTTCAGCTCTTCCGCGCTGCCCTCCGCCGCGAGCTTCCCGTTGTTCAACACGGCGATACGGTCGGCCAGTTGATCGGCCTCCTCCAGGTACTGCGTGGTGAGGAAGACCGTGGTGCCACCGGTGACCAGTTCCCGGATGATCTGCCACATGGTGTGCCGGGAGCGGGGGTCGAGGCCGGTGGTCGGCTCGTCGAGGAAGATGATCCGCGGACCGCCGACCAGCGTCATCGCGATGTCGAGCCGGCGCTTCATACCGCCCGAGTAGGTGGAGGCGGGCTTCTTCGCGGCCTCCACCAGGTCGAAGCGTTCCAGGAGTTCGGCGGCGACGCGGCGCCCCCGCGCCCTCGGCAGGTGGTGCAGGTCCGCCATCAGCAGCATGTTCTCCTCGCCGGTGATCAGTCCGTCGACGGCGGAGAACTGGCCCGTCACGCCGATCACCGAACGGGCCGCCTGCGCGTGGGTGGCGAGGTCGTGGCCGCCGACCTGGACGAGGCCGGACCCCGCGTCCGGGGTGATGAGCGTCGAGAGGATCTTCACGGCGGTGGTCTTGCCGGCGCCGTTCGGACCGAGCAGGGAGAAGACGGTGCCCTCGGGGACCGTCAGGTCGACGCCGTCGAGCACGACCTTGTCACCGTAGGACTTGCGCAACCCGTGTGCCGTGATGGCCAGGCTGGTCATGGAGATGCTCCTTCAGCAGGGGGGTCGGCCGGCGGCGGGTCAGTTGCCGTGGGCGGTGATGTCGCCCTGGGCGGTGGTCGCCCGGATGGTCAGGGCCGGGGTGCCGTCCACGTTCTTGAGCGCGTTGCTGATCCGGCCCTTGCCGGTGCCGGCGTCCAGGGAGGCTGAGACGCCGTGGGCGGCGCCGACCGTGATGTCGCCCTGCCGGGTGCTCAGCACGACCTCGCCCCGGACGGCCTCGGTGACGGTCAGGTCGCCTCGCTGGGTGGTGATCTCCCCGGGGCCGGTCAGGCGGCCGACGGTGATGGTCGCGTCGTGGCCGGTCAGACGGGCGCTCGCGGCCTCGTCGATCTTGACCGAGTGGTATCCGCCCTCGACGGCGACGTCCCCGAGGCGTCCGACTCCCCGGAACTCCGCGGCGCCCGTCCTCGCCTCGACGCGGGAGCCGACGGGCAGCTGGACGGTGACCTCGACGGAACCCGAACCGCCGCCCAGGAGACGGTTCTTGGCGGGCGCCGCCTCGACGCGCAGCACACCGTCGTCGTATCCGACCGTGATCTGCTCGGCCGCCTTCACGTCACGGCTCTTGGAGGCGTCGGCCGGCACCACCTCGACGGTGGTGTCCCCCCGCTCGGCGGCGATGACCTGAATCCGCCCGGCGGGAATGTCCAGCACGGCCGAGACGGGAGCGGGAGTGGCATACGTCTGCATGAAGCTCTCCTTCGAGAAGATCGCGAGCCCTGACGGACTCGCGCTTTTCCAACGGAGAAAACGCTACGTTGCGTTCACAGATCCGACAATGTAGTTGTCGCCCCAGAAAGCCTAAATAGCAGGCCAGGAAGGGGAATTCATTGCAACGGCCTGGCGAACAACGCAATGAGCCGACTGGAACTCCGTTGCAATGAGAAGCCGGTGAACGCTATGCGAAAGGGGCGCCGGACGTGAGTCCAACGCCCCTGAGGACACGACCGGGCCGCCCCGAATCGCGGGGCACCCGCGGCCCCGGGGAGAACGTCAGGAACCGGGTCTGCCCGTCGAGGCGGGTTCCTTGCCCGGTTCCGCCGGCCTACAGTCCCGCGATCGCGTTCCACCGTTTCGCGAACTCCGTGCGTTCCGTGGACGTGATGTCGCGGGCGATGGCGAGGCGCTTGCGCATGGTGGGGTCCGGGAAGATCAGGGGGTCCTCGGCGAGGGCGGCGGTGTCCTTGTCCTTGGAGGAGGCGAGGACGTCCTGGGCGGCCGGGACGGGGCAGACGTAGTTGACCCAGGCGGCCAGCTCGGCGGCGATCTCCGGCTGGTAGTAGAAGTCGATGAGCTTCTCCGCGTTGGCCTTGTGGGCGGCCAGGTTGGGGATCATCAGCGACTCGGCCCACAGCTCGGCGCCCTCCTCGGGGACGACGAAACGGATGTCGGGGTCGTCCGCCTGGAGCTGGATCACGTCGCCGGAGTAGGCCTGACAGGCCAGGACGTCACCGCCGGCGAGGTCCTTGATGTAGTCGTTGCCGGTGAAGCGGCGGATCTGGCCGCTGTGCACATGCTTCTCGACCTGGTCGCAGATCCGGTGGAAGTCGTCCGCCTTCCACCGGGTGATGTCGACGCCGTTGCCCTGCATGAGCAGCGCGAAGGCCTCGTCCAGACCGGACAGGAGGGTGACGCGGCCCTTGAGGTCGGGGGCCCACAGGTCGGAGACGTGCTTGATCTCGCGGCCGAGCTTGCGGTGGTTGTACGCGATGCCGGTGATGCCCGACTGCCACGGCACCGAGGACTTGCGGCCGGGGTCGAAGGCGGGCGAGCGGAGCAGCGGGTCGAGGTACTTGGCGACGTTGGGCTGGTTGGCCCGGTCCATCTCCTGCACCCAGCCGAGCCGCACGAACCGGGCGCACATCCAGTCGCTGATGACGATGAGGTCGCGGCCGGTGCGCTGGTGGTTCATCAGCGACGGGCTGATCTTGCCGAAGAACTCGTCGTTGTCGTTGATCTCCTCGATGTAGTCGACGGAGATCCCGGTGCGCTTCTCGAAGGCCTCCAGGGTGGGGCGCTTCGTGTGGTTCTTGTCGTCGGTGTCGATGTACAGCGGCCAGTTCGCCCAGGTCAGCCGTTTGTCGGTGGCCGAGGTGTCCGTTCCGGAGCGCTCCTTGGGGCTCACGTACGCGGCGGGCACGCCGCAGCCGGCCAGGGCGCCGAGCGCGGCACCTCCGCCCAGTGCGCGCAGCAGGGACCGGCGGGACAGGGGCGAGGTGTTCCGAATCACTGGCACGCCCGCAGCATGACGCCCTCGCCCCGCGCGAACAATGGACGCTGCGTCGAGCCGTGCCCCCACGACCCGACACCCTGTCGATCACTTTCACCGAAAGCCGTGCGCGCCCGGCCAGCCGACGACGGCGTTCACCCGGCCGGTGGGCCACGGTGAGCGCCCGGCCTGTGGACAACCATGGGCACCACACCCGGCCGGTGGACAATACGCCGCGGCCCCGGCGGGATCACTCCCCCGGGGCCGCGGCCACGTCCGCTGCCGTACAGGCGTCAGGCGTCAGGCGTCAGGCGTCCAGCGACGTCATCACGTGCTTGATGCGGGTGTAGTCCTCGAAGCCGTAGCCGGAGAGGTCCTTGCCGTAGCCGGACTTCTTGAAGCCGCCGTGGGGCATCTCGGCGACGAGCGGGATGTGCGTGTTGATCCACACACAGCCGAAGTCGAGCACCTTGGACATCCGCATCGCCCGGCTGTGGTCCTTGGTCCACACCGAGGAGGCGAGGGCGTAGTCGACACCGTTGGCCCACTCGACGGCCTGGGCCTCGTCGGTGAAGGACTGCACGGTGATGACCGGACCGAAGACCTCGTTCTGGATGATCTCGTCGTCCTGCTTGAGGCCGGAGACGACGGTCGGGGCGTAGAAGTAGCCCTTGTCGCCGACCTGCTTGCCGCCGGCCTCGACCTTGGCGTGCGCGGGCAGGCGCTCGATGAAGCCGGAGACCTGCTTGAGCTGGTTCGGGTTGTTCAGCGGGCCGTACAGCACGTCCTCGTCGTCCGGCTGACCGGTCTTGGTCTCGGCGGCGGCCTTGGCGAGGGCGGCGACGAACTCGTCGTGGATGGACTCCTGGACGAGGACGCGGGTGGCGGCCGTACAGTCCTGTCCGGCGTTGAAGAAGCCGGCCACGGAGATGTCCTCGACGGCCTTGGCGATGTCGGTGTCCTCGAAGACGACGACCGGCGCCTTGCCGCCCAGCTCCAGGTGGACGCGCTTGAGGTCCTTGGACGCCGACTCGGCGACCGACATGCCCGCGCGGACCGAGCCGGTGATGGAGGCCATCGCCGGGGTGGGGTGCTCGACCATGGCGCGGCCGGTGTCGCGGTCGCCGCAGACGACGTTGAAGACGCCCTTGGGCAGGATGCCGCCGATGATGTCGGCGATCAGCACGGTGGAGGCGGGCGTGGTGTCCGAGGGCTTCAGGACGACCGTGTTGCCCGCGGCGAGGGCCGGGGCGAACTTCCACACGGCCATCATCATCGGGTAGTTCCACGGCGCGACCTGGGCGCAGACGCCGACCGGCTCGCGGCGGACGATCGAGGTCAGGCCCTCCATGTACTCGCCGGCGGAGCGGCCTTCGAGCATGCGGGCGGCGCCGGCGAAGAAGCGGATCTGGTCCACCATCGGCGGGATCTCCTCCGACCGGGTGAGCCCGATCGGCTTGCCGGTGTTCTCCACCTCGGCGGCGATGAGCTCCTCGGCCCGCTCCTCGAACGCGTCCGCGATCTTCAGGAGGGCCTTCTGGCGCTCGGCGGGGGTCTGGTCGCGCCAGGCCGGGAAGGCCGCGGCGGCGGCGGCCATCGCGGCGTCGACGTCCGCCTCACGGGAGAGCGGCGCGGTCGCGTACGCCTCGCCGGTCGCGGGGTTGACCACCTCCGTGGTCCCTCCATCGGCGGCATCGCGGAACTCTCCGTCGATGTAATTGCGCAGACGACGCAGCTCGGTGCTCACTGCCCGGCCCTCCTGTCGGATGTCCAACGACCCAGGTGTCCAGTACCTGAGATACCTGACTCCCCACCCTAATCCGTGGCTCGACGTTTTCAACACCCCTGATCGCCCCAGAACTGCGAAATCCGCAAGTCACGTCCTCGTAAACAACGAATTTCATCGCCTCAGCCTTGCGCAACGGTCGATACGTCGTGCACAGTGAGGTCGTGGTCAGTCGAAGCGCGGAACCCAGGGACTCCCGCGAGTCCAGGAACGGCAGTCCCCAGCTGGACGCCGTCTCCCTCGCCATCATCGAGCAGTTGCAGCAGGACGGGCGCCGCCCCTACGCCGCGATCGGCAAGGCCGTCGGCCTCTCCGAGGCCGCCGTGCGCCAGCGCGTGCAGAAGCTGCTCGACCAGGGCGTGATGCAGATCGTCGCCGTCACGGACCCGCTCACCGTGGGCTTCCGCAGGCAGGCGATGGTGGGAGTGAACGTCGAGGGAGACCTCGATCCGGTGGCCGAAGCACTGACTGCCATGTCGGAAGTCGAGTACGTGGTGATGACCGCGGGCTCGTTCGACATCCTCGCCGAGATCGTCTGCGAGGACGACGACCACCTGCTGGACGTCATCAACAAACGCATCCGGGCCCTGCCCGGCGTGCGCTCCACCGAGAGCTTCGTCTACCTGAAGCTCAAGAAGCAGACCTACATGTGGGGAACCCGATAACCGTGAGTACCAAGGACCTCAGCAAGACCGCGTACGACCACCTGTGGATGCACTTCACCCGCATGTCCTCGTACGAGAACGCGCCCGTTCCCACCATCGTCAAGGGTGAGGGCACCTACATCTACGACGACAAGGGCAAGCGCTACCTCGACGGTCTCGCGGGCCTGTTCGTGGTCCAGGCGGGCCACGGCCGCGTCGAACTCGCGGAGACGGCGTTCAAGCAGGCGCAGGAGCTGGCCTTCTTCCCGGTCTGGTCGTACGCCCACCCCAAGGCCGTCGAGCTGGCCGAGCGCCTCGCGCACTACGCCCCGGGCGACCTGAACAAGGTGTTCTTCTCCACGGGCGGCGGCGAGGCCGTCGAGACGGCGTGGAAGCTGGCGAAGCAGTACCACAAGCTCACCGGCAACCACACGAAGTACAAGGTCATCTCGCGCGCGGTCGCCTACCACGGCACCCCGCAGGGCGCCCTGTCGATCACCGGCCTGCCGGCCCTGAAGGCCCCCTTCGAGCCGCTCGTCCCGGGCGCGCACAAGGTGCCGAACACCAACATCTACCGCGCCCCGATCCACGGCGACGACCCCGAGGCCTTCGGCCGCTGGGCCGCCGACCAGATCGAGCAGGAGATCCTCTTCGAGGGCCCCGAGACCGTCGCCGCCGTCTTCCTGGAGCCGGTGCAGAACGCCGGCGGCTGCTTCCCGCCGCCGCCCGGCTACTTCCAGCGGGTCCGCGAGATCTGCGACCAGTACAACGTGCTGCTCGTCTCGGACGAGGTCATCTGCGCCTTCGGCCGCCTCGGCACGATGTTCGCCTGTGACAAGTTCGGCTACGTCCCGGACATCATCACCTGCGCCAAGGGCATGACCTCGGGCTACTCCCCGATCGGCGCCACCATCGTCTCGGACCGCATCGCCGAGCCGTTCTACCAGGGCGACAACACCTTCCTGCACGGCTACACCTTCGGCGGCCACCCGGTCTCCGCGGCCGTGGCGCTCACCAACCTCGACATCTTCGAGCGCGAGGGCCTCAACCAGCACGTGCTGGACAACGAGGCGAACTTCCTGCAGACCCTGCAGAAGCTGCACGACCTCCCGATCGTCGGCGACGTCCGCGGCAACGGCTTCTTCTACGGCATCGAGTTGGTGAAGGACAAGGCCACCAAGGAGACCTTCACGGACGAGGAGTCGGAGCGCGTGCTCTACGGCTTCGTCTCCAAGAAGCTCTTCGAGTACGGCCTGTACTGCCGCGCCGACGACCGTGGCGACCCGGTCATCCAGCTCTCGCCGCCGCTGATCTCCGACCAGTCGACCTTCGACGAGATCGAGGGGATCATCCGTCAGGTGCTGACGGAGGCGTGGACGAAGCTCTGAGCCACCCCGCGGAGCCCCGCTCCGCGGACCCGCGTACGGAAGACCGCGGTCTTCCGTACGGCTGATCAACACCGGCCCCGGTGCCGCCCGTTCGAGTGAGAATGGGCGGCCCGGGGCCGCGTGCTGTCCGGGCTCCCCACCGCGACTCCCTAGCGTGCGCAGTGACCGATCGGCCCTGCCTTCGTTCCCCCGTCCGGGGGACCGAGCGACCTCGAAGAGGCCGCCGGGCACGGCACATCAGATCTGAACGAGGTGTACGCGATGGTGGCCCCGCCGGACAACGACGTGCTCTGGGCACGCGCCCTGCACGTCAAGCACAACGGATCGCCCGCGCTCAGCGGTGTCTCGCTCGGCGTCCGGGAGGGCGAGATCCTCGCCGTCGGCGGGCCGCGCGGCAGCGGCAAGACGACCCTCCTCCACTGCCTGTCCGGCCAGTTGCTGCCGCAGCAGGGCGAGGTCTGGTTCAACAGCTCACCGGTGCACACCCTCGGCCCGGTCGCCCGCGAGCGGCTGCGCCGCGACCGGTTCGGCTGGATCGACCCGGCGCCCGTCCTCGTCCCCGAGCTGAACGCCTGGGAGAACGCCGCCCTCCCGCTGATGCTGCGCGGCTGCGCCCGCCGGGCCGCCAAGACCACCGCCCTGGAGTGGCTGGAGCGGCTGGACATCGGCGGCTGCGCCCGCAAGCGCCCGCACGCCCTGCTCCAGGCCGAGCGGCAGCGCGTCGCCATCGCCCGCGCGCTGGCCCCCGCCCCCACGGTGCTGTTCGCCGACGAGCCGACCGCGCCGCTGCACCGCGCCGACCGCGCCCATGTGCTGCGCACGCTCACCACGGCCGCCCGCTCGCACGGGATCACGGTCGTCCTCGCCACCCACGACGCCGAGACCGCGGCGCTCGCCGACCGCACGGTGTCGCTGCTCGACGGACGGCGCGTGCACACCGTCCACCTCCCGCCGGTCGCGGAGACGGAAGGCCGGGCCGCGTGCTCGCTCTCCGTCTAGCCCGCGCGGGGCGCCCCCTCGTCCAGCTCCGCCGGCTCCTGGTCGCCGCCGCCTCCGCGGGCACCGGGTTCCTGCTGCTGTGCACGCTGGGCTACGCGATGAGCCACCCGGACGCCTCGGCCGCCGGCGCGCTGCGCCTGGCCTGGTGCGCCGCCCCCCTCGCCGCCACGGTCTACTTCGCCGTCGCGGTGGCCCGTACCGACCCCGGCACCCGCCCCCGGCCGGGCCTGTCCGCCATCGGCCTCGGCCCGGCCCGGCTGATGGCGCTCTCCGCCCTCACCACGGCCCTGTCCACCCTGCTCGGCTCGGCGCTCGCGCTGCTGTTGTTCCTCCAGTTGCGCGGCGACCTGACGGGCGTCCCGTTCGGCGGGTCGGCGACCGAGTTCCTCGCCGCGGACCAAGAGCTGCCGTTGCCGGCCGCGCTGACCCTGCTCGCCCTGGTCCCCCTCGCGGCCTCCGGCGCGGCCGCGCTGTCCCTGCGGCCACGGGACGGCCGCCCGCGCGGCGCCGCCCGCGCCTACGGCCTGACCTGGCTGTCCGCGCGGCAGAGCGCGGTGGCGAGCGCCCCCCGGGGCTCGGCCCCGCCCGGCACGCCCGCCGTCGCCGCCCCGGCCGGGGCACCCGAGACGTCCGAGCGGAACCCCGCGGGCACCGACGGCGGCGGCTATGTGCTGACCTCCGACGCGTACGCCGCCGGTGAGACGCCGGCGCGGGTCGGCGCCCAGGACCGATCGGGTGCCGCCGCGCAGGGCCGAAACGGCGCACCGGCCGCCCGCGAGGGCCGCGCCGGCGCGGACAGCGCCGTACGCCCGGCCGTCGAGGCGGGTTCCCGGGCGCTGCCGCCCGCCGAGACCACGCCGAACGGGCTGCCCTGGGGCGCGGCGGCGGTCGCGGCCGGGCTGGCCGTGGAGACGTACGCGAGCCGCTCGGGTCCGGCGCCCGCGCTGGCTCTGCCCGGCGGGTTCGTGGGCGGTCCGGCCGGGGTGCTGGCCGGCTGGGTGCTGACGGCGGTCGGACTCGCCCTCGCGGGGCCCGCGATCACGTATCTGTGCGGGCGGCTGCTCCAGGCCGTACGCCCCGGGGCGCTGCGGCTGCTGGCCGGGCGGGTCCTCCAGGCGGAGGCGCGGCGCGTCGGGCAGCCGCTCGGTGTGGTGTGCGCGGTGGCGTCGGGCGCGTTCGCCATGACGACGCTGTACACCGGCTCCCGGCCCGCGTTCGGTCCGCTGACCACGCTGGGGGCGCTGCTCGTCGCCGGGTGCACGGTGCTGACGCTGGTCACGGCCGCCGTCGAGGCGAGGCAGGCCCGCGCGGACACCACGGCGGCGCTGCTGCGGCTCGGGGCGCCCGCCGCGACCCTGCGCGCGGCGGCGGCGCTGCGGATCGGCGCGCTGTTCGTCGCGTTCGCCCCGCTGACCTGGGCGGTCGCCGAGCTGGCGGCCCTGCCGCTGATCAAGTGACCGTGCCGCGGCTGATCACGTGACCGGCCTCGGCGGCGGTCCGCGCCGGGTCCGCGGCCGGCCGAGGGGGAGCGGCGGCCGTCCGAGCGGGAGCCACGGCCCTCCGGGCGAGATCCGCGAACACCTGTTCCGCGCGGGGCGATGAGTTCCGCGCGGACCGCCGGTCTAACCCTGCGAACGGCACCACAGCAACGGCCTTACGCGAACGGGAGCCCCCGATGTACCAGCAGATGATCTTCGTGAACCTGCCCGTGTCCGATGTGGACGTCTCGAAGAAGTTCTTCACGGAGCTGGGCTACGCGATCAACCCGCAGTTCTCCACGGACGACAACGCCTGCGTGGTCATCAGCGAGACGATCATCGCGATGCTGCTCAGCAGGCAGCGCTACGCGGACTTCACGAAGAAGGAGATCGTGGACGCGACCACCTCCAGCGAGGTGCTGCTGTGTCTGAGCGCCGAGAGCCGCGAGAAGGTCGACGAGCTGGTCGACCGGGCGATCGCCGCGGGCGGTTCGGCGGCCGGCGAAACCCAGGACCAGGGCTTCATGTACGGCCGCTCCTTCGACGACCCGGACGGCCACACCTGGGAGGTCGTCTGGATGGACCCGGCGGCCGTCCAGGGCTGACCATCCCTCACTCCCGGTAGAGACCCGGGGCCGGAGCGCGGTACAGGGGTTCGCGCACCGGCCCCGCCGCCGTTCCCGGCTTCGGCAGGGCACCGGCCCGGGTCCGCGGCACCGCGCCTAGCATGGGCCGGTGCAGCCGACACCCCTTCACGCAGCCCACGACCGTGAGATCGAGTCCCTCGCCGAGTTCGACAAGGTCGTCTCCTCGGGCGGCTCGCTCGCCCGGTTCCGTCTCCAGGCCATGGATCTGACGGACCGTACGCGGGCCCTGCTGGCCGTGGACACCACGGACACCGTCTTCCTCGGCTGCTCGATGAGCGCCGAGGCGGCGGCGAAGGTCCGCGCGTCCGGCGCCCTCGTCTTCCCGCCCGTCCCCGGCCTCCCCCTCAACCCCTACCGGGGCCGCCTCTACTCCCCCACCGAGCTGTTCGACGGGCTCGACGCGGGCTACGAGGCGACACCGGACGCCCGCGCGTACGCGTGGTTCCAGCAGACCAAGGCCGACGGCGACGTCTTCGCGTCCACCGTGCGGGCCATCCACGACGACTCGGTCTCCGACGCGCTGGACGAACTCCTCGTCGGCGCGCGGGTGGTGGGCGTGATGGGCGGCCACGCGATGGAGCGCGGCACCGAGGCGTACGCGGGTGCCGCGCGGCTCGGCCGCGACCTCGCCCGCTCCGGCCTCACGGTCGCCACCGGCGGCGGCCCGGGAGCCATGGAGGCGGCCAACCTCGGCGCGTACGCGGCCCCCTTCGAGGACGGCATGCTCGACGCGGCGCTCACCCTCCTCGCCGGTGCGCCGTCGTTCACCCCGTCCATCACCGACTGGGCCCGCGCGGCCTTCGCCGTGCGCGAGCGCTGGCCGTCCGGCGGACCCTCGGTGGGTATCCCCACCTGGTTCTACGGCCACGAACCGCCGAACGCCTTCGCCGCGCACATAGCCAAGTACTTCGCCAACGCAACGCGCGAGGACGGCCTGCTGGCCCGCTCGAACGCCGGGGTGGTGTTCCTGCCGGGCGCCGCCGGGACCGTACAGGAGATCTTCGACAACGCGACGCCGAACTACTACGCGTCGCGGGGCGAGCCCACCCCCATGGTCCTGGTGGACCGGGTGCACTGGACCGAGCGGTATCCCGCCTGGCCGTTGCTCCAATCCCTGGCGCGGCAACGGGAGATGGAGTCGCGGATCGCTCTGGTCGACCGGATCGATGACGCTCCGGAGGCGCTCAAACACCTCGCCGGTTAATGTCTGGGCAAAGCCAACACCCCTGTGACCTCTACGCATTGACAGCCCTGAGGCAACGCTTATAAACCTTTGACACTCGTGGGGGTGCTGTTGCCAGTGAACGAAGCGCAGCAAATCCCCCGACACCCCCCGCAGTTGCGCAACCTGTGAAGGGCAATCGTGTCCATATCTCGACGCACCGCACGTACCGTGCGAATCCTCGGCGTTGCCTCCGCCTCGACCGCGCTCGCGCTCGGCGTGGCCGGCAACGCACTCGCCTGCAACATCCGTGACTTCTCGGCCGTCGCCTCCTGCGACAACGGGAAGGGCAGCATCACCGTGACCGACACGGACGCCTCCGGCAAGGAAGCGACCGTCACGGTCTACCTGGAGTCCAACGGCGCCGACGAGAAGAAGGTCGGCACCGAGACGGTCAAGGGCACCCGCGAGGGCGCGACCGTCACGTTCGCGGAGGACTGGGCCCCCAAGGCGCAGTACCGCATCCACATCGACGTCCCCGGTCTCGTCAACGAGGACGTCTCGCCGACCCTCACCACGTCGGCCGAGGGCTGCGCCAAGGAGACCCCGGCGCCTTCCGGGACCCCGACGCCCTCCGCCACCCCGACGCCGTCCGAGACGCCTTCGGACTCGGACTCGGCGACCCCCTCGGCCGAGGAGAGCAGCAGCACCGCTCCCGCGGCGGTGACCGACAACGCGCCGTCGGCCGCGGCCGGTGAGTCCAACCTCGCCGAGACCGGTGCCGACTCCAACACCCCGATGATCGCCGGTATCGCCGGTGCGCTCGTCGTCGTCGGTGGCGGAGCGGTCTTCTTCGGCATGCGCCGCCGTGGCGCCTCGAAGGCCAACTGACCCACCCCGTGACGCCCGTGTGGCCCGTCTCCCCCCAGGGGACGGGCCACACGGCCGTTTCCCGACCCCGCACTCAGGGCTTTCGACCCCAACTCCCTTGTCCGCGAAGGCCGTTGCCCGTCAGTGACGCCGGCCGTCAGCCGGCGAGGAGCACGATCTCGGCGGGGTCGAACTCCACCCCGACCACCTCGCCCGGCTCCGGCGCGTCCCGCAGCGCGCACGCCGCCTCCAGCTCCGGCGCGTCCGCCGGCCGGAGTCGTACGGCGACGTGGGTGCCCCGGAAAGTACGCGCGGCGACCGTGCAGCGCAGTCCGTCCGCCGGGGCCACCAGCCGGACGCCCGCGGGCCGTACGAGGAGGGTGCCGGGCCCCTGGACGGCGTCCGCGGGCACCGGGAGCTTGCCCCAGGGGGTGTCGGCGGCCTCGGCGCTCACGGTCACGTCCACCACGTTGTCGAAGCCGAGGAAGCGGGCCACGAACGCGTCGGCGGGCCGCTGCCAGACCTCAAGTGGCGTGCCGGACTGGGCGATCCGCCCGTCCCGCATCACCACGACCCGGTCGGCGAGCGCGAAGGCCTCCCCCTGGTCGTGTGTGACGGCGAGCACGGTCGTGCCCAACTCGCCGAAGAGCTGCCGGAGTTCGACCACGAGCCGTTCGCGCAGCGAGCGGTCGAGCTGGCCGAGGGGTTCGTCGAGCATCAGCAGGCGGGGTCGCGGCGCGAGCGCGCGGGCCAGCGCGACGCGCTGCTGTTCACCGCCGGAGAGGGAGGCGACGGCCCGGCTCCGCGCCCCGGGCAGCCCCACGAGGTCGAGCAACTCCCCCACCCGCGAGGCCTGTTCGCCCTTCGGGGCGCCGTGCATACGCAGCCCGAAGGCCACGTTGCCGCCCACGTCCCGCTGCGGGAAGAGCTGGTGGTCCTGGAACATCAGGCCGACGCCCCGCCGGTGCGCGGGCACGCCCGCCTGGTCCCGCCCGTCCAGCGCCACCGTGCCCGCGTCGAGCGGCTGGAGTCCGGCGACCGTCCGCAGCAGAGTGGACTTGCCGCTGCCGCTCGGCCCGAGCACACAGACGATCTCGTGCTCGGCGACATCGAGGTCGACCGCGTCCAGCACCGCCCGCCCGCCGAATCGTACGGTCGCGCCCCTGAGGCTCAGCAGCATCTAGAACTCCCCGGTCCGGTCGGTGCGTACCCGCTCCAGCAGCAGCAGCGCGATCGCGCACACCGCCATCAGGATGGTCGAAAGGGCCATCGCCTGGCCGTAGTTGAGATCGCCCGCGCGGCCGAGCAGCCGGGCCACGGCCACCGGCAGCGTCGGGTTGTCGGGCCGCGCGATGAAGACCGTCGCGCCGAACTCGCCGAGCGAGACGGCGAAGGCGAACCCGGCGGCGACCAGCAGGGCGCGCCGCACCATCGGGAGGTCGACCTCGCGCCAGACCCGCCACGGGGACGCCCCGAGCACGGCCGCGGCCTCCCGCAGCCGCCCGTCGACCGCCCGCAGCACGGGCAGCATGGTGCGGACGACGAAGGGGACGCCGACGAGCGCCTGCGCCAGCGGCACCAGCATCCAGCTCGCGCGCAGGTCGAGGGGCGGCTCGTCCAGGGCGATCAGGAAGCCGAAGCCCACGGTCACCGCGGAGACGCCGAGCGGCAGCATCAGCAGCGCGTCGAAGCCCCGTACGAGCCGGCCCGCCCGCCGGGTCAGGGCCGCCGCCGCCAGTCCGCCGATCAGCACGGCGATCGCGGTGGCGGCGAGCGCGTACTGAAGCGAGTTGCCGATGGCGGCGATCGGGGCGACCAGGAAGGTGCCGCCGTCGGCGCTGGTCAAGGAGCGGTAGTAGCGGAAGTCCGGGGCGTCGAGGGAGCGCTGGACGAGGACGGCGAGGGGCAGCACGAGGAGCACCGCGACGCTCGCCAGCACCCCGGCGAGGAGCGCCCACTGCCCGGCGCCGCGCGGCCGGCGCGCGGTCGTCTGCGGGGACACCAGCCGCAGCGCGCTCTCGCGGCGCCGGACGGTCGCCGCGTGCACGGCGAGGATCGCCCCGACCGCCGCGAACTGGACGATCGTCAGCACGGCCGCCGTGCCGAGGTCGAAGATCTCGGAGGTCTGCCGGTAGATCTCGACCTCCAGGGTCGAGAAGGTGGGGCCGCCGAGGATCTGCACCACACCGAAGGAGGTGAAGGTGAAGAGGAAGACCATGAGGGCGGCGGCGGCCACGGCGGGGGCGAGCGCCGGCAGCGTCACCCTGCGCCAGGCCGCGAGCCGCGAGGCGCCGAGCATCCGCGCGGCCTCCTCCTGACGTGGGTCGAGCTGCGACCAGAGACCGCCGACGGTCCGTACGACGACCGCGTAGTTGAAGAAGACGTGCGCGAGCAGGATCGCCCACACCGTGGTGTCCAGGCGGACGCCCCACAGCTCGTCCAGCAGTCCGCCGCGGCCGACGAGCGCGAGGAACGCGGTGCCGACGACGACGGTCGGCAGCACGAAGGGCACGGTCACCACGGCCCGCAGGAACTGTCTGCCCGGGAAGTCGAAGCGCGCGAAGACATACGCGCCGGGGAGCGCGATCAGCAGCGTGAGCGCCGTGGAGGCGAGCGCCTGCCAGGTGGTGAACCACAGCACGTGCCGGATGTCGGGCTGGGCGAGCACGTCCCAGATCCGGGCGAACCGCCAGCCGCCGTCGGCGTGCAGCCCACGCGCGACGATCGCGGCCACGGGGTAGGCGAAGAACACCCCGAAGAACGCGACGGGCAGGGCCATGAGGCCGAGCCGCGCCGCGCCCCGCCGGCGGGCGGCGCGCGGGGCCGCCCGGTCTACTTCAGTACGAGCGAGGTCCACGACTTGACCCACTGGTCGCGGTCGGCGGCGATCTTCTCCGGGGCCAGGGTCTGCGGGTCCTTGGCCTGCGGGCCGAACTTCGTGAACTCCGCCGGCACCCGGGCGGTGCCGGTGACGGGGTACACGAACATGTTCAGCGGCATGTCCTCCTGGAACTCCTTGGTGAGCAGGAAGTCGAGCAGGGCCTTGCCGCCCTTGGTGTTCTCGGCGTTGTCCAGCAGTCCCGCGTACTCGACCTGGCGGAAGCAGGTGCCCTCCACGACGCCGGTCGGGGCGGTGGCGGGCTTGGGGTCGGCGTAGACGACCTCGGCGGGCGGCGAGGAGGCGTAGGAGACGACGAGGGGCCGGTCGCCCTTGGCCTTCTTGCCGCCGGCGGACCCGGAGAACTCGTCGTTGTAGGCCTGCTCCCAGCCGTCCACCACCTTCACACCGTTGGCCTTGAGCTTCTTCCAGTAGCCCTGCCACTGGTCGTCGCCGTACTTCGCGGCGGTGCCGAGCAGGAAGCCGAGGCCGGGCGAGGAGGTCGAGGCGTTCTCGGTGACGAGGAGGTTCTTGTAGGCGGGCTTGACCAGATCGTCGTACGACGTCGGCGGCGCGAGCTTGTGCTTGCTGAAGTACGCCTTGTCGTAGTTGACGCAGATGTCGCCGGAGTCGATGGGCGTGACCCGGTGCCTGGCCTGGTCGACGCGGTAGCGGGCGTCGATCGCGTCGGAGCCCTTGGCCTCGTAGGACTGGAAGAGCCCGTTGTCGAGGGCCCGGCTCAGCAGGGTGTTGTCGACGCCGAAGAAGACGTCGCCCTGGGGGTTGTCCTTGGTCAGGATCGCCTTGTTGACGGCCTGCCCGGCGTCGCCGTCCCTGAGGACGCGGACGCGGTACCCGGACCGCTTCTCGAAGTCCTTGAGCACGTTCTTGGACACCGCCCACGAGTCGTGGGTGACGAGCGTGACGGTCTTCGAGCCGCCCGAGCCCGCGGCGCCGGCGTCGGAGGAGCCGCACGCCGACAGGACGGGCAGGGTGACGAGGCTCAGTCCGACGGCCGTGGCCGCGAACCGCTTGCTGGTGGTGCTCACTGGATTCCTCCTGGCTGACCAGGAAGAGACGCGGCCCTGCCCGGGACCTCTGACAGTTCCCGGGCAGGGCGCAACAGCTTGAGTGATGACCGAACTTCCTACCCAGAATGACCTGGGCGAGGTTCAGAGGGTCTGCGGTCTGTCCCGCACTCTCAGCGCTGTGGCGCTCCCCTGTCGGAATATGAAGATGTGATGACTGCGATGACTGCGATGGTTCTACGAACGCGTCTCAGACTACCGCTCGACACGCACCGCCCGGCGACCGGTGCCGGTGGCCACCGCTCACGGGGTGACCACCACCGGGAGGCCACCGCCGGGGACCACCACCGGGAGACCAGGGCCCGGTGGCTACCGCTCGGTCGCGGCGAGCTGTCCGCACGCTCCGTCGATCTCCTGGCCCCGGGTGTCCCGGACGGTCACCGGCACACCGTGGGCGGCGATCGCCTCGACGAACGCCTTCTCGTCCTCGGGCCGCGAGGCGGTCCACTTCGAGCCCGGCGTCGGGTTCAACGGGATGAGGTTGACGTGCACCGGCTTGCCCTTGAGCATCCGGCCGAGCCGGTCACCGCGCCAGGCCTGGTCGTTGATGTCCCGGATGAGCGCGTACTCGATGGACAGGCGCCGCCCGGACTTCGCGGCGTACTCCCATCCGGCGTCCAGCACCTCGCGCACCTTCCACCGCGTGTTCACGGGGACGAGGGTGTCGCGCAGCTCGTCGTCCGGGGCGTGCAGCGAGATCGCGAGACGGCACTTGAAGCCCTCGTCGGCGAACCGGTTGATGGCGGGCACGAGGCCGACCGTCGAGACGGTGATCCCGCGCTGCGAGAGGCCGAGGCCGTCCGGCTCGGGGTCGGTGAGGGCGCGGATCGCGCCGACCACCCGCTTGTAGTTGGCGAGCGGCTCGCCCATCCCCATGAAGACGATGTTGCTCAGCCGGGCCGGGCCACCGGGGATCTCGCCGTCCCGCAGCGCCCGCATCCCGTCCACGATCTGGTGCACGATCTCGCCGGTCGACAGGTTCCGGTCGAGGCCCGCCTGCCCGGTGGCGCAGAACGGGCAGTTCATCCCGCAGCCCGCTTGCGAGCTGATGCACATGGTGACCCGGTCCGGGTAGCGCATCAGCACGGACTCGACGAGCGTGCCGTCGAAGAGCCGCCACAGGGTCTTGCGGGTGGTGTCCTGGTCGGTCGACAGATGCCGGACGACCGACATCAGCTCGGGAAGCAGCGCCTCCTGGAGCTTGCCGCGCGAGGCGGCCGGGATGTCCGTCCACTGCTCGGGGTCGTGCGCGTACCGGGCGAAGTAGTGCTGCGAGAGCTGCTTGGCGCGAAACGGCTTCTCACCGATCGCGGCAACCGCCTCTTTGCGCTCGGCGGGCGTGAGATCGGCAAGGTGCCGCGGCGGCTTCTTGGCTCCGCGCGGCGCGACAAAGGTGAGTTCTCCGGGCTTCGGCATAACCCAACCAGTGTCGCAGATCCGATGGGATGACCCGGGCGCCGCGTTTGCGGGACCGCTCGTTGCCCAGAGCGCCGGGTTCCGGGGACCGCCCGTTGCCCGGAGCGCCGCGTTCCTAGGACCGCCCGTTGCCCCGGAGCGCCGCCGCCCGCGTCGACGCGGGCCTACAATCGAACCTGTGTCTGATTCTGACTCCACCCCCGTCGTCATAGGCCGCCCCGCCGGCACCGGTGGCCGGCGCGTCACCATCCGTGGGCGGAGCGCCGGCCTCGCTCACAGTGATGCCGACCTCGTCGAGTTCCTCCGCCGTGCCGGGCTTCCGGACGCCGAGGATCTCCTCGACGACCCGGCCTGGGTCCACTGGCAGGAGGGGCCGCCGCACACCTACGGGCCCGAGTGACCCCCCGGGACGCCCTCAAACGACGGCACCGCCCCTCCCGGTCGTGACCCGGAGGGGCGGTGCGGTGTCGTACGGAAGGACGTGGGCCGGTCAGCCCGAGCCGACGAAGAGGACGAGCAGGAGCCAGACCACCGGAGCCGTCGGCAGGAGCGAGTCCAGACGGTCCATGATGCCGCCGTGGCCCGGCAGCAGCGTGCCCATGTCCTTGATGCCGAGGTCCCGCTTGATCATCGACTCCCCGAGGTCACCGAGCGTGGCGCTGGCCGCGACCGCGAGGCCGATGACCAGACCCTGCCACCAGGTCCCGTCGTCGATCAGGAACTGCATGCACAGCGCACCCGCGACCATCGCGAAGCTGACCGCTCCGAACAGACCCTCGCGGGTCTTGCCGGGGCTGATGCGCGGCGCCAGCTTGTGCTTGCCGAAGCGCCAGCCGATCGCGTACGCGCCGGTGTCGCTGACGACGGTCAGGAGCAGGAAGGTCAGCACGCGCCGCGGGCCGTCGTCGGCCGTGAGCATCATGGCCACGAAGGTCGCCAGGAACGGTACGTAGAAGGCCGCGAAGACCCCCGCCGTGACGTCCTTGAGGTAGCCCTCCGGCGGCTCGGTCATACGCCAGACCAGGACGGCCAGCGCCGTCAGGGCCATGGCGACCCAGGCGCCCTCGGCACCCCGCACGTAGCCGGCGACGACCATGGCCGCCCCGCCGACGGCGAGCGGGACGAGGGGCGCCTTGATGCCCTTGCGTTCCTCCAGCCGTGATGTCAGCTCCCAGAGCCCGACCACCACGGCGACCGCTATCACTCCGACGAAGACGGCCTTGACGACGAACAACGACGCGACGATCACCGCGCCGAGCCCGACGCCCACACCTATGGCCGCGCCCAGGTCGCGTCCCGCACTCTTCTTCTGAGGTGCGGGGGCGGGCTGGGGGGCGGCGCTGGGCATGGGCTCCTGCGGGCTCTGCGGGTTGTGCGACGGTTCCCCGTAGGGGGCCGCCGACGGTGCGTCGTCGTGGAACAGGGGGCCGCTCGGCCGAGCGGCCCCCGGGTCGTCATCCTGGTCTCCGCCATGTGCGGGTACGTCGGGCACGATGGGCATGGGCCGAGTGTGCTGCGCGTCATGCGCATCGTACGTGGGACCCGCCGGGGCCGCCCCCTGGACAGGCCCCTGCTCGGACGGCCCCCAGTACCCGGCTTGTGGCGGCGCCCCCCAGGAAGAGTCGTTCATCAGACCTCGAGAAGCTCCGCTTCCTTGTGCTTGAGGAGCTCGTCCACCTGGGCGACGTACTTCGCCGTGGTGTCGTCGAGTTCCTTCTCCGCACGGCGGACCTCGTCCTCGCCGGACTCCTTGTCCTTGACGAGCTTGTCGAGGGCGTCCTTCGCCTTGCGGCGCACGGAGCGGATCGAGACCTTGGCGTCCTCGCCCTTGGTCCGCGCGACCTTGATGTACTCCTTGCGGCGCTCTTCCGTCAGCTCGGGGAAGGTCACCCGGATGATGTTGCCGTCGTTGCTGGGGTTGACGCCCAGGTCGGAGTCGCGGATCGCCTGCTCGATGTTGCGCAGCGCGCTCTTGTCGAACGGGGTCACCACGGCCATCCGCGGCTCCGGCACGGAGAACGAGGCCAGCTGGTTGATCGGCGTCAGCGCGCCGTAGTAGTCGGCCACGATCTTGTTGAACATCGCCGGGTGCGCACGGCCGGTGCGGATCGCGGCGAAGTCCTCCTTGGCGACCACGACGGCCTTCTCCATCTTCTCCTCGGCCTCGAGGAGGGTCTCTTCGATCACCACTTGCTCCTGCGTGTCTTGAGTAGGCCCGGCAGCTCTTCCTCGTCGGGGTCGGCGGCCGGCTGCGTCGCGTCTTGTTCCTGCACGGTTCCGGACCGGCAGGACATTGTCCATCCCCCGGTCAGGGTCCGTCCTCGTCCGGGGCTCGTACCCGGCCGGGAGCGTCCCCGTCAGGCCTGGCCGTTCTGCTCGCCGACGAGTGTGCCGATCTTCTCACCCTTGACGGCCCGCGCGATATTGCCCTCCGCCAGGAGCTCGAAGACCAGGATCGGCAGCTTGTTGTCCCGGCACAGCGTGATGGCCGTCATGTCGGCGACCTTCAGGTCCCGGGTGATGACCTCGCCGTAGCTGAGCGAGTCGAACTTGACCGCCCCGGGGTTGGTCTTCGGGTCGGAGTCGTAGACGCCGTCCACGCCGTTCTTGCCCATGAGGAGCGCCTCGGCGTCGATCTCCAGGGCGCGCTGGGCGGCGGTGGTGTCGGTGGAGAAGTACGGCATGCCCATGCCCGCGCCGAAGATGACCACGCGCCCCTTCTCCAGGTGCCGCACGCCGCGCAGCGGGATGTACGGCTCCGCGACCTGGCCCATGGTGATGGCGGTCTGGACGCGGCTGTCGATGCCCTCCTTCTCCAGGAAGTCCTGGAGGGCGAGGCAGTTCATGACGGTGCCGAGCATGCCCATGTAGTCGGAGCGCGCCCGGTCCATGCCGCGCTGCTGGAGTTCGGCGCCGCGGAAGAAGTTGCCGCCGCCGATGACGACGGCGATCTGGGCTCCGCCGCGCACGACGGCCGCGATCTCGCGGGCGATCTTGTGCACCACGTCGGGGTCGACGCCCAGTCCGCCGCCACCGGCGAAGGCCTCGCCGGAAAGCTTCAGCAGAAAGCGTCCCGCGCCTTTGCCGTCGTCGGTCTTGTCGCCCTTGTCGGCCGGGGTGGTGGTCATGGAGATCTCCTCGTGGTGCACATACGAAGAAGGCCATTGCCGGTGGGGTGTGTTCGCATCCCGTGCTCGGCAATGGCCTCCTCGTCAGATCTGCTGTCGTCCGGCACACGCGCGTGGGTACCGGCGTACGCGGACGACTGCTGTCGACCCTATCGGGGTCTCGCGTCGATCGCGGTACGGACTCAGATGCCGACCTTGATGCGCGTGAAGCGCTTCAGGGTGACACCGGCCTCGTCCAGGACCTTCTGGACGGACTTCTTGTTGTCGAGCGCGTACGGCTGGCCGAGGAGGGTGGCCTCCTTGAAGAAGCCGTTGACGCGACCCTCGACGATCTTGGGGAGGGCGGCCTCGGGCTTGCCCTCGGCGCGGGTGGTCTCCTCGGCGACGCGACGCTCGGTCTCGACGACCTCGGCCGGAACGTCCTCACGGGAGAGGTACTTCGGCGCGAAGGCGGCGATGTGCTGCGCGATGCCCTTGGCGAGGTCGGCGTCGGCCTTGTCCAGCTCGACCAGAACACCGATCTGCGGGGGCAGGTCGGGCATGGTGCGGTGCATGTACGAGGTGACGTACGCGCCGGTGAACTGGGCGAAGCGGTCCAGGACGATCTTCTCGCCCAGGTTGGCGTTGGCCTCGTCGACGAACGCCTGAACCGTCTTGCCCGGCTCGATCTCGGAGCCGAGGAGCGCGTCGAGGTCCGCCGGGGAGGTGGCGGTGACGTGCTGGGCGATCTGCTGGGCGACGGCCTGGAACTTCTCGCCCTTGGCGACGAAGTCCGTCTCGCACTTCAGCTCGACCAGGACACCGGAGGTGTTGTCGTCAGCGATGATGGAGACCACGGCGCCGTTCTCGGCGGAGCGGCCCTCGCGCTTGGCGACGCCCTTCTGGCCCTTGATGCGCAGGGCCTCGACGGCCTTGTCGACGCTGCCGTCGGCCTCGTCGAGCGCCTTCTTGCAGTCCATCATGCCGGCGCCCGTGAGCTCACGGAGCTTCTTGACGTCGGCGGCGGTGTAGTTCGCCATGATTCCTGGATCTCTCTCGAAGTCTGAAGATCTACGGGACGAACGGCGGGGGCTTCGTGGGCCCCCGCCGTTCACACACCCGAAGGGGCTGAGGGTCAGGCCTGCTCGGCGTCCGCGGCCGGGGCCTCGGCGTCGGCAGCGGGGGCCTCGACGGCCTCGGCCTCGGCGGCGGGGGCGTCGGCCTGCTCGGCGTCGGCGACCTTCTCCGTCTCGGCGGAGGTCTGGACCTCGGCGTCGTCGGCCTTCTTCTCGCCCTCGAGCAGGTCGCGCTCCCACGCGGCCAGCGGCTCGCCGGCGGCCTTGTCACCCTCGGCGGCCTTGCCGGCGCCGGAACGGGAGATGAGACCCTCGGCGACGGCGTCGGCGATCACGCGGGTGAGCAGGGTGACGGAGCGGATCGCGTCGTCGTTGCCCGGGATCTTGTAGTCGACCTCGTCGGGGTCGCAGTTGGTGTCGAGGATGGCGACGACCGGGATGTTGAGCTTCCGGGCCTCGCCGACCGCGATGTGCTCCTTCTTGGTGTCCACGATCCAGACGGCGCTGGGCACCTTCTGCATCTCGCGGATACCACCGAGGGTCTTCTCCAGCTTGGCCTTCTCGCGCGAGAGCACGAGAAGCTCCTTCTTGGTGAGACCGGACGCGGCGACGTCCTCGAAGTCGATCTGCTCAAGCTCCTTGAGGCGCTGCAGACGCTTGTAGACGGTCGAGAAGTTGGTGAGCATGCCGCCCAGCCAGCGCTGGTTGACGTAGGGCATGCCGACGCGGGTGGCCTGCTCGGCGATGGCCTCCTGCGCCTGCTTCTTCGTGCCGACGAACATGACCGTGCCGCCGTGGGCGACGGTCTCCTTGACGAACTCGTAGGCGCGGTCGATGTACGACAGCGACTGGAGCAGGTCGATGATGTAGATGCCGTTGCGCTCCGTGAAGATGAAGCGCTTCATCTTCGGGTTCCAACGACGGGTCTGGTGACCGAAGTGGACGCCGCTTTCCAGCAGCTCCCGCATCGTGACGACGGCCATGGCCGTTCTCCTCGGTTTTCTCGGTTGCCGCGTGTGCCGGACGGCACTCGCGCCTGACGCCCGCGATACGCCTTGCCACGAAGGACCGAGAGGCGCTGACACCGGTATGGACGACCAGATGTCGGGGCGTGCGAAGTCGACCCGGTGACCCGGATCGCCATCAGAAGTGTACGGGACCCGAGAGGGGCCGGGTGACGCCGCTGTCCACAACCGGCCGGTACTCCACAGATCCCGGCGGGGATCCGTTCGATGCGGGACGGTTTGCGCATGCGAGCGAACCGATGTGCGCGGATGCGGCCGGGGCTTCTCCTCGGCCTGACCCTGACCCTGACCCTGACCCTGACCGTCCTGACCGCCCTGGGTGGCCTGGGTGCCCTGGGCGTCCTGGCCCCTGCCGGCCCGGCCCCGCCCCAACCCCCACTCCCTGCCCCTGCCTCTGCCCCTGCCCGGTCGCCGGGTCCCCCGGCCCCGACTCTGAACCTGGCCTTGACGCTGACCTCGTCGGCGGCCCACTCCCCGGCCGGCGACCCGCCGGCCCCTGCCCCTGCCCCGACGCCGACCACCCCGCCGACCCCGCCGGAGACCGCCCCTTCCGTCCCCGCGATCGCCCGCGCCTGGCCGGTGGGGGTCCGCCCTCCCGTCGTACGGAGCTGGGAGCCGCCCGCGACGGCCTACTCGCGGGGTCATCGCGGCGTCGACCTGGCGACCGCCCCCGGCGCCTTGGTGCGCGCGGTCGCCGCCGGCAGGGTGTCGTTCGCGGGCCGGGTCGCGGGCCGGGGGATCGTCTCGGTGGAACTGGCGGGCACCGGGACCCCGCCGCTGCGGACGACGTACGGCCCGGTGCGGGCGTCGGTGCGCAAGGGGGACGAGGTCACCGCGGGCGAGGCCGTCGGGACGGTGGAGGCGGCGGACGACGCCCACTGCGGGCCGGCGTCCTGTCTCCACTGGGGCCTGCTCAGAGGCACGGCCTACCTGGACCCGCTGTCGCTGCTCCCGCCCTGGCTGCTGGGCCTCGGCCCGCCCCGCCTCCTCCCCCTCGACGGCGCTCCCCCACAGCCCTCACAGCATTCGCAGCGCTCACAGCACTGACCTGCGGCGGTCCGTCACCGGACCTCGGGTGGAGCGACAGCCACGTCACGCACCGGGTCCCGTAAGGGCGTCAGCCGCGAACACCCCGCAGGGCCATCGCGACGGCCGCCTCGGTGATCGCGGTGGGATCCTCGGCGGCCCCCAGCTCGATACGGCGCACGGCGGCGTCGACCACGCCCTGGAGGAGCATGGCGGCCAGACGCGGCTCGGCGTGCCCCATCGCGGCCAGGGCCTCACCGATCATCGTGACCAGCCCGCCGTGGGCGGCGCGGATCTTCTCCCGGGCGCCCGCGTCGAGTTCGCTGGCGGAGAAGGCGACCACGGCACGGTGCCGCCGGTCCCCGACCAGGGCGAGCTGCCGGCGCACATACGCCTCGACCTTGCCCTCGGGGCCCTCGGCGGCGGCCATCGCGGAGGAGACCTCGGCGGCCCAGACGGGGAAGTCGACCTCGCACAGTTCCTCGACGACGGCGGCCCTGGAGCGGAAGTACTCGTACACGGAGGACCGCGCGAGACCCGTGCGCTCGGCGAGCGCCGGGAAGGTCAGCGCCTCCGTCCCGCCCTCGGACAACAGGGAGCGCGCCGCGTCCAGCAGGGCGGCTCGCTGCATCGACCGGTGCTCGGCCACGGAGGCCGCTCGAATCCTTGGCACGTCAACCACTGTACGGACGGTCCGCCGCGTACGGGACCCACTGCACCCACCCGGCCGGGTGACGAACCCGCCGAAAGCACCGGCGCCGCGAACCGGGGCGGCGGGCGAACGCCCTGGTCAGCGTCCGAAACTGGCCAGCTTGGCGCGGAGCTGGAGAACGGATTTGGTGTGGATCTGGCTCACCCTGCTCTCCGTCACGCCCAGTACGTTGCCGATCTCCGCCAGTGTCAGTCCCTCGTAGTAGTAGAGCGTGACGACGGTCTTCTCCCGGTCGGGCAGGGTGTTGATGGCCCGGGCCAGGAGTCTGCGCAGCTCCCGGTCCTCGGCGACCTCGACGGGGTTGTCGGCGGCCGTGTCCTCCAGGGTGTCCATCAGGCTCAGCCGGTCGCCGCCCTCGCCGCCGACGTGCAGCAGCTCCTCCAGGGCGACGACGTTGGCCAGCGACAACTGGCTGAAAACGGCGTGCAGTTCCTCCACGGCGATGCCCAGCTCGGAGGCCACCTCGCTCTCCGAGGGGGTGCGCCGCAGGCGTGCCTCCAGCGTCGCGTAGGCGCGCTCGACGTTGCGGGCCTTCTGCCGGACCGACCGGGGGATCCAGTCGAGGGCGCGCAGCTCGTCGATCATGGCGCCCCGGATGCGGGTGATCGCGTAGGTCTCGAACTTGATCTCGCGCTCGATGTCGAACTTCTCGATCGCGTCGATCAGTCCGAACACCCCGGAGGAGACGAAGTCGGCCTGTTCGACATTGGCCGGCAGGCCCACGCTGACCCGGCCCGCGACGTACTTCACCAGCGGCGAGTAGTGCAGGATGAGCTGCTCGCGCAGCCGTTCGTCACCGGTCGACTTGTACGACCGCCACAGCTCGTCGAGTGTCGAGGGAGCGGGCGGGCGCACGCTGCCGCCTTCGCGGGCGGCTCGCGGGATCGCCGTCCGGTCGGACCCGGAGGTGTGCTGGGGCATGCGTCGCCTTGTGCCGTTCTGCCGTGAACTGGGGTGCCTGGGTGTCTGTCGGCCTCATGCCGAGATGGTGTGCCTGCTTCGGATCCTCGTGAGCGTAGCGTGACTGGACTGTCGCAGTGCGCGAAGGGCGAGCTGTCACCCGGACGCGAACGGCTTCCGCGCGCCGGGTCCCGATGTCCCGCCGGTCGCCGTGTGTGACCACCGGGATCCGCCAACTGCGGTAATCCGCAAGGGTGTCGGTGTTCCCCCGGACGGCCGAATACGCTCGGTCAGCGGCCCTCCCGGTCGTCACGGACGGAGGTCGTCGCCTGGCGTGTCAACTTCCAGCCGTCGCCGTGTCGTTCGACGAATCCAAGTGCTCGGAGTTCGTACAGTCTCCCGACCGCGTCGTCCGTGCTGGTGGCCGCGGTGCGGGCGATCTCGGTGACGGGGGCCGGTCGCCGCGCGGGCAGGGCGGCCAGCACCCGCTTGGCGCCCGGCGCCAGGAGGTCGCGCGGCAGCACGGGCCCGCGCCGCTCCGGTGCCAGCTCGCCCATGTCGCCGGCCAGTTCGGCGACTTCCGCCGCGTCTGTGACCAGGACCGCTTCCCCGCGCAGCAGTTCGTGCACGCCGGCGGAGAGCGAGCTGGTGGCCGGCCCGGGCACCCCCATGGTGAACCGCCCCAGCCGCTGCGCCGCACGCGCGGTGACGAGCGCCCCGCTGCGGTACGCGGCCTCGACGACCACGGTGCCCCGGGTGAGCGCCGCGATGACCCGGTTCCGCAGGATGAACCTGCTCGGCGTGGGATGCTCGCCAGGCGGCAACTCCCCCACCACGAGGCCCTGTTCCGCGATCCTGGTGATCAACTGGGTGTGCCCGCGCGGGTAGGGCCGGTCGACTCCGCAGGCGAGTACGGCGACGGTGGCGCCGCCCGCGCCGAGGGCGCCCCGGTGGGCGGCGCCGTCGATGCCGTACGCCCCGCCGGACACCACCACCCAGCCCCGCTCGGCGAGCCCGGCGCCGAGGGTGGCCGCCATGTGCGCGCCGTACTCGGTGCAGGCCCGGGCGCCGACGACGGCGACCGACCGCAGTGCCCATATCCGCAGGCTGGACGTCCCGCGCACCCACAGCCCGATCGGGCGCCCGTCCTCCAGGTCGTCCAGTTGGGCAGGCCACTCGGGGTCGCCGGGGCAGACGTACCGCACGCCGGCCTCCCGCGCCCGGGCGAGGTCGCGCTCGGGGTCGGCCCGCTCGGCCCTCGCCCGCAGTCCCGCCCACCGCGCGTCCGTCATCCCGCGCGGCCGGCCCTCCCCGCCGGACAGCCATCGCACGGCTTCCCGGGGGCCGGTCTCCCGGATCCAGCGTCCGCAGACCTCGTCGCCGGGTTCCACGACCCGGGAGAGGAGGACGCGTGCCCCGCGCTCGTGGTCCGTCATGCCGGTGAGCCGATCGCCATCGGCACCCCGCGCGGAACGCCGGTGCGCAGTTGCAGGGCCAGGGCCACATCCCCGGCGTCGGGCCGGTCGTGCCCCGACAGGTCCGCGACCGTCCACGCGACACGGAGCACCCGGTCCAGGCCGCGGGCCGTGAGCACCCCGCGCTCCAGGCCCCGTTCGGCTTCGTCCATCGCACCCGGCACGGCCTGCCACCGGCTGCGCAGCTCGCGTCCCGGGATCTCGCTGTTGGTGTGCCAGGGCGTCCCCGTGAGGCGGGCGGCGGCTCGCTCGCGGGCGGTCCGCACCCGCTCGGCGACCGCCTTCGTGGACTCGCCCTGGGCGCCGCGCGCGGTGAGTTCGGACCGGGTGACCGGCTCCACCTCCACGCGCAGGTCGACGCGGTCGAGCAGCGGTCCGGACAGTCGCGCCTGGTAGCGGCGGATGACGGAGGGCGGGCATTCGCAGAAGTCGTTCGTCACGCTGAACCGCCCGCACGGACAGGGGTTGGCGGCGAGGACCATCAGGAACTTCGCGGGGAACCGCACGACCCCGGCGCTGCGCGCGATCACCACGTGTCCCGCCTCCAGCGGCTGGCGCAGCGCGTCCAGCACGAAGCCGCTGAACTCCGGCGCCTCGTCCAGGAAGAGCACCCCGCGATGTGCCAGGGAGACCGCGCCGGGCCGGGCGAGGCCCTTGCCGCCGCCGACGAGGGACTGCATGGTCGCCGAGTGATGGGGCGCGCAGTAGGGGGCGATGTCGACCATCGGCTTGCCGGGCGGGAGCAGGCCGGCGACGGAGTGGATCGCCGTCACCTCCAGGGACTCCTGCCGGGACAGCCGGGGCATGATGGACGGCATCCGCTCGGCGAGCATCGTCTTGCCCGCCCCCGGTGGGCCTTGCAGGAAGACGTGGTGTCCGCCGGCCGCCGCGACCTCCATGGCGGTGCGGGCCGACAGCTGGCCGACGACGTCGGCGAGATCGTGCCCCTGGTCGTGTTCCGGGATGGCGATGCCGCACAGGCCGGTGGCCTCGCCCGTCCCCGGCACGCGCAGGCCGGCGAGCAGCGGGTCGGGGCGGCCCTGCTCGTCGGGGTTCTCCTCGGGCACCGGTTCGTCCGCGAGCACCGCGATGAGCTGGCGCAGGCTGCGCACGCCCAGCACCGAGACGCCCGGCACCAGCGAGGCCTCGGCCGCCGCGCACTCCGGGACCACCACCTGCTCGTAGCCGGCGTCGGCCGCCGCGAGCACCGCCGGGAGGATGCCCCGGACCGGCCGCACCCGGCCGTCGAGCCCCAGCTCCCCGATCATCACGATGTCGGCGAGCACCCGGGGGTCGATCCGCTCGGCGGCGCCCAGCACGGCGCACGCGACGGCGAGATCGAATCCCGACCCGCCCTTGGGCACGGAGGCCGGGCTGAGTCCCACCGTGAGCTTCTTCTGCGGCCAGGCGGCGCCCGAGTTCACGACCGCCGCCCTGACCCGGTCCCGGCTCTCGGTGAGGCTCTTGTCGGGGAGGCCCACCAGTGTGAACGCCGCGACGCCCGGCTCCAGGTCGGCCTGGACCTCCACGACGACGCCCTCCACGCCCACCAGCGCCACCGAACACGTACGCGCGAAGCCCATCTCAGGCCACCCCCCGCGCGTGCTCGACCACGGGCGCGCCGCGGTCGGGCAGGACGATGCCGATCAGGTCGATGCGGACACCGCCGGGCGGCGCTCCCCCGTGTTCCTGGAGCCAGCGCTCGGCGAGGCCCCGCAGTCGCGTGGCCTTGGCCGGTGTCACGGCCGCCATCGGATGCTGGAAGGCGCCCGCCCGGCGGGTCTTGACCTCGCAGAGCACGAGCGCGTCGCCGTCCCGGGCCACGATGTCGATCTCGCCGGTCCTGCCGCACCGCCAGTTGCGCGCCAGGACCGTCATTCCGGCCTCGGTCAGCCGCCGGGCGGCCAGATCCTCGCCGTACCTGCCCAGGGCGCCGCGCGCGTTCCCCGCACTCCCGGCGCTCCTCGTAGTGCCCGCCTTCGCCTCGCCCGCCTTCGCCTCGCCCGCGTTCGCCTCGCCCTCGTTCGCCGCGTCGCGCGCGTTCTTCGCGGGCCCTGTGTTCCCCGTCTTCCGTGCCTCGGTCGTCTTCATGTCGGCACCACCTCCGGCACCCACCCTGAGGCCGCGCCGCGAGGCTTGTGGATCTTGGTGGACAGACCGGCGACTGTGGAGAAGTCCGTCACCCGGACGTGTCACCCGGGCACGTCACGGCGGGCACGTCACGGCGGGAACGGCGAGGGCCGGGAACCCCTCGGTCCCCGGCCCGTGAGCCCCTGTCCGGCAGGCCCCTACGTCAGTCGGCCGCCCGGCCGCCTCGGATTCAGCCGCCCGGCAGCTCCAGATCGCTCTTGTTCAGCTCCTCGATGTTCACGTCCTTGAATGTCAGGACGCGTACCTGCTTCACGAAGCGGGCGGGCCGATACATGTCCCACACCCAGGCGTCCGCCATGGACACCTCGAAAAACACCTCGCCCTGGACCGAGTGCACCTGCATCTCGTAGTCGTTGGTGAGGTAGAAGCGCCGTTCGGTCTCGATCACATATTTGAACAGACCGACGACATCGCGGTACTCCCGATAGAGCTTCAGCTCCATCTCGGTCTCGTACTTCTCGAGGTCCTCGGCGCTCATGGCATGTTCCCCTTCAGCCGTGCGTCCCCCTATTGTGCGCCAGCCCCGGGAACCCCTAGACGATTTCCGTGTCGAGGATCTCGGGCGTGGCCGGGGGACCCTCGTCGAGCAGCCTGCGGAGCAGCCCGGCGAGCTTGGTCGGATACACCGTCTCATGTGCCTCGGCCAGTTCCCGGCACGTCCACCAGCGCGCTCCGACGACGCTGCGGCGTTCCAGCTCGGTCAGGGCGGTGGCGGCCGTGGCCGTCTGGTTCGTACGGGCCAGGAAGTACCACTCGTCCTGGTCCCAGCGCCGTCCGGCGAAAGGGAACGAGCAGATCCGCTGCCACAGCACCGGCCCCAGCTCGACCTCGGTGATGCCGGTCTCCTCCCGGAGTTCGCGCAGCGCGGCCTGCTCCCGGGTCTCGTCGCCTTCGAGGCCGCCGCCGGGGGTGAACCACCAGTCGTCCGAGGGGTCGTCCGGCTCGTGCCCGTGCAGCAGCAGGACCCGGTCCCGCGGATCGAGCAGGACGACCCGGGCGACCTGGCGCAGGCCCCGCTCGGCGGCCTCCTCGACGCCCGTCGGCTCCGGCTCAGCGGGCACCGGCGGACCCCGTCTTCGCACGGGAGCGCCCCGCCCGCTTGGCGAGCGGACCGTAGGCGGCGCCGCCCAGCACGAGCACGGCGCCGGCGATCACCGCGGCGACGATCGTGCGAAGCGGGCCCGGATGGGACAGCGGGCCGAGCGTCTCGAAGCCCGTGGGGCGTTCGAGCATGCCGTCCATGGGCCAGGCGACGGCATCCACCCGGGCGGACACGGCGCTGCGGGCGACGGTGCCGCCGGCGGCGTCCGAGAGGTGGGCGGTGGAGTCGAGGGAGCCCTGCCGTTCGTCGCCGAGCAGGAAGAGACGGCCCTTGGGGACCTTCACGGTGGGGAAGTTGGTGATCTCGGCGAGGCTGCCCTCGGGCAGGTACGGCTCGGCTATCTGCTTGCCGTTGACGGTCAGCCTGCCCTTGGTGCAGCAGGAGACCGTGTCACCGCCGACGGCGACCACCCGCTTGACCACGGAGGCGTTGGTGACCCACGCCTTGTCCTTGAAGACGACGACATCACCTCGGCGGACCTCGTCGCCGTCGATGCGCTGCGCGAGGACCCGGTCGCCCACCTTGATGGTCGGCGCCATGGAGCTGGTGGGCACGGTGTACGGCAGATAGACCACCGCACCCCAGACGAATCCGCCGAGGAACAGCACCAGGCCCAGCGCCACGGCCAGCCCGGACAACCGCTGTCCGACCTTGCCGCCCGCCTGGTCCCTGGCCGCGCCACCGCTGCGCGGGGCCGTACGTGTTGCGCTCTCGCCACCCATGGGTCCGCACCCTACCCGGGGGTACGGTCCCCGGTCAGCCCATGGTTCGGCCAACGATCACGGTCCAGGACACCGAGCCGGAGGACCAGTGAAGATCGCCGGTGAGCCGGTGAGCCGGTGGACCTGTGAGCCGGTGAGCCGGTGGACCTGTGAGCCGGTGAGCCCGTGGACCTGTGGGCCGGTGAGCCGCTGGGCCGTATGACCGGAGGCACGCCCGCCGAGCCCACGGGCCCGTGCCGGAACGAGCGGGGGCCGGCCGCTCCGGAGATTCCCGGGTCGGCCGGCCCCGAAGGCCGAAGCACACCTGTGGCGCTCGGTCCGTCCTTGGACGGACTGCTCGGTCCGTCCAAGGATCGTCGTCAAACCGTAAACCGTCAGGCCGTCAGGCCGTCAGACCGTCAGACCGCCTGCTCAGTCGTCCTTGGACGCCCTGCGCTTGCGGCGCACCAGCACGAGCGGCACCGCGCCGACGAGGGCGACGGCGCCGGGCGCCGTGATCGCCGCGGCGGACTGGGTGTTCAGGCCGGACTGGTCGAAGGTGTCCGGGACCGGCAGGGTGCCCCAGCGGTTGAGCGGCCAGGCCTTGACGATGGCGCGGCCGACGACGTCGTCCACCGGGACCATGCCGTGGTGCTTGTCGGCCTGGTTGTAGCGGGAGTCGCGCGAGTTCTGGCGGTGGTCGCCCATCACCCAGATCATGCCCTTGGGGACCTTGACCTTGAACTGGCCGCCCTCGTCGTCCTGGCTGCACGGGGTGTTCCCGGCGTAGACGTACGACGCCTCGTTCAGCGCCTTGCCGTTGACCACCAGCGGGCCGGTGCCCTTGCACTCGATCGTGTCACCCGCGACGCCGATGACGCGCTTGATCAGGTCCTTCTCCTCGGCGGACGGCATCAGGCCGATCCAGCTCAGGAAGGTCTGCAGGGCGTTCGGATCGGCGGTGGGCTCGCCCGCCAGCCACTTGTCGGGGTCGTGGAAGACGACGACCTCACCGCGCTCGGGCTCCGACCCGAACCACGGGGTCAGCTTGTCGACCAGGACACGGTCGCCCTGCTGGAGGGTGTTCTGCATCGAGTCCGAGGGGATCGAGAACGCCTGCACCAGGAACGTCTTGATGAGCAGCGCGAGGACCAGGGCGATGCCGATGAGGATCGGCAGCTCCTTCCAGAAAGAGCGCTGCTTCCTGGACTTCGGGTCCTGCTCGGAACGCCCGGTCGAGGCGTCACCGCCCTCGGAACCGCCGGAACCCGACCCGTCCGCTACGCCGGGGGCAGCCGCATCGTCGGGCCGCTCCGGCTGCCCTTCGGGACCATCGTGTCCGGACCGTGCGCCGACCGCCACATCCCCCACATCCACTCCTCACTCCGTGCCGCTGCCCGCGCCGTATTCGGCGCAGGCCCACCACTCCCATAACGAGCGGGAGTTCCGCAGGGGTCGGGAGCGGGATCAATCCGTCTGGATCCGCAGGGGCCACCCTATGCGACAGCGCCGAAGGGGCGGCCGACGCTTCAGGCGCGTCGGCCACGGTCGAAAACGTGCTCGGCTCCCGCAGCCGGGTCCAGTGGCCGATGGGCCATCCGATGACCATGGCCCGGCCCACGACCGACTTCTCCGAGACCGTACCGCTGAACTTGTCGGTCCGGTGGTACCGGGAGTCCGCGGAGTTGCCCCGGTGGTCGCCGAGGACGAACAGCCGCCCCTCGGGAACCTTCACCTCGAAGCGCAGCTCGGAGGGTTTGTCACCCGCGAAGATGTACGGCTCGGTCAGCGGGGTTCCGTTCACGGTCACCCGGCCCTGTGCGTCGCAGCACTTGACCGTGTCGCCGCCGACGCCGACGACCCGCTTGATGAGGTCCTTCTCGTTGTCCGACGGCAGCAGGCCGATGGCGGTCAGCCCCTGCTTGAACTGCTTGACGACCACGGGGTCGTCCTTCTTCTTGGCCTCCTCGGCGGTGAGCCACCCGCCGGGGTCCTGGAACACGACGACGTCACCGCGCTTGGGCTCGGAGCCGAACCACGGGGTGAACTTGTCGACCAGGACCCGGTCGCCGATCTGAATGGTGTTCTCCATCGAACCGGACGGGATCACGAAGGCCTGGACGAGAAAGGTCTTGAGGACCAGGGCGATCAGCACGGCGACGCCGACGAGGAGCGGTATTTCCTTGATCGCGGAACGCCGTCGGCGCCGCTTGATCTTGCGGGCGAGCTTGCGCCGCTCGACCCGGCTCGGCCGGGCGGCTCCGCCGGAGGCGCGGCGGGTGCCGGTGGGCAGCAGGTTCTCGGCGGCACTGGCGGGGGCTCCGCGCGGTCGCCCCCGGTTACCCATGCGCACCGCCCGCGGCGGGCACGCGCGCGTAGGCGCCGGGACGGGTCAGCCGGGTCCAGTGGCCGGCGGGCCAGGCGATCCAGTCCGCCCGGCCGATCACGTCACCGACGGGGACCATGCCGCCGCCGGGCGAGCCCAGATGGTCGCGGGAGTCGCTGGAGCGGCTGCGGTGGTCGCCGAGGACGAAGAGGGAGCCGTCCGGCACCACGACGTCGAAGGGCACGTCCGAGGGGCTGTCGCCCCGGTGGAGGAAGGCGGACTCGTCGACCGGCCGGTCGTTCACCTTGAGTCTCCCCTCCCTGTCGCAGCAGACCACGTGGTCTCCCCCTACCCCGACAACGCGCTTGACGTAGTCGGCGCTCCCGAAATAGCCGGTGCCGTCAAACACGACGACATCGCCCCGCCGCGGTTCGGAACCGAAACGGTACGCCAACTTGTTTACGAGAACGCGGTCCCCGATCCTCAATCCGGACTCCATCGAACCGCTGGGAATCTCGAACGGCTGCATCACGAAGCGGCTGACCAGGAGCAGGAAGACCAGGCAGACCAGCACGGTCAGGGTGATCCGCCCGCCCGGGACCCGGCCGGCGATCCGGTCGGCCAACGAGAAGCGCGACCGGCCCTCCGGCCGCTCCGGGTCCGAGGTCTCCTCGGATGCGGAAGGGCGGGAGGAGCGGTCGCGCTCCACGTGCTGTGCTTCGGTGTCCATCGGGGCCAGATGGTATCGGGCCTCCATGAGACGCCTTCTTACCGGCTTGGCAAGACTTGTCTGCTTGGCGAGACTTGCCGACTCGGCAAGACGTACCGGCTCGGGCAAGACGTACCGGCTTGGCGAGACGCCTTCTTCCCGACGGGACGATGACGCCTTCCCACCGACTCGGCCGGCCACGGCGGACCGTGGCCGCACGAGATCAGTTGTCGCGCTTCTCCTTGATCTTCGCGGCCTTGCCGCGCAGCTCACGGAGGTAGTACAGCTTCGCGCGGCGGACGTCACCGCGGGTCACGAGCTCGATCTTCTCGACGATCGGGGTGTGCACCGGGAAGGTGCGCTCCACGCCGACGGAGAACGAGACCTTGCGGACCGTGAAGGTCTCGCGGACGCCGGCGCCCTGGCGACGGATGACAACGCCCTTGAACTGCTGCACACGGGAGCGGTTGCCCTCGATGACGCGGACGTGGACGTTGACGGTGTCACCCGGACGGAAGGCCGGGATGTCGGTGCGCAGCGACGCGCTGTCGACGGTGTCGAGCAGGTGAGACATTGTGTCTGCTTTCTTCGTCGATGCCACAGGTCATCGACGGGAGATAGATTCCAGGATGGTGCTGCCTCGTCGGGACGGGCGTCGTGTCCCCCTGTGGCAGGGGCGCACGCCGGACGACAAAGAGCAGCGGCCTATTCTTCCACGGCCTCGGGGCTGCGCCCAAATCGGCCGTCGGGACCCGGCTGCCAGCCCAGGATCGAGAGCATCTCGCGGTCCTTCTTGTCGAAGGCGGCGGGGTCGCAGCGCTCGATGAGGTCGGGCCGGTTCGTGGTCGTACGGCGCAGGGCCTCGTCGCGGCGCCAGCGGGCGATCTTCCCGTGGTGGCCGCTGACCAGCACGTCCGGGATCTGCCGGCCGCGCCACTCGGGGGGCTTGGTGTACACCGGGCCCTCCAGGAGGTTGGCCATGGATCCTGGGGCGAAGGAGTCGTCCCGGTGCGACTCGGCGTTGCCGAGCACACCCGGCAGCAGCCGGGCCACCGCCTCGGTGACGACCAGGACGGCCGCTTCGCCGCCGGCGAGCACGTAGTCGCCGATGGACACCTCGTAGACGGGCATCCGGGTCGCGTACTCGTCGATCACGCGGCGGTCGATGCCCTCGTAGCGGGCGGGGGTGAAGACCAGCCAGGGGCGCTCGGAGAGTTCGACGGCGAGTTGCTGGGTGAACGGGCGTCCGCTGGGCGTGGGGACGACGAGGACGGGCCCGTGGGAGCCGCTCTCGTAGCCGTCCGCGAGGGCGGAGTCCAGGGCGTCGCCCCAGGGCTCGGTCTTCATGACCATGCCGGGGCCGCCGCCGTAGGGGGTGTCGTCCACCGTGTTGTGGCGGTCGTACGTCCAGTCCCTCAGGTCGTGGACGTGCACGTCGAGCCGGCCACGCGCGCGTGCCTTGCCGACGAGCGAGACGTTCAGGGGTTCCAGGTACTCGGGGAAGATCGTGACGACGTCGAGCCGCATCAGGCGCCCGCCCCCGCGGAGTCCCCGTCGCCGGCCGCGCCCTTCGCCGGCCCGCCGCCGGGGGCATCGCCCCCGGCGCCCTCCGTGTCCTCGCCGTCTTCGGCGTCCCCGTCCTCGGCGTCCTCGCCGCCCTCCGCGTCTTCGCCGCCCTCCGCGTCCTCGGCGTCCCGGGAAGAGGCGACCTCCGCGCGGTCGTCGATCAGGCCGGGCGGCGGGTCGATGACGGCGCGCTGCTCCTCCAGATCGATCTCGACCACGATCTCCTCGACGAACGGGATCAGCACCTCGGTGCCGTCCGCGCGCTCGACCACGAACAGGTCCTGCGAGGGCAGGTGCGAGATCTCGGTGATCCGGCCGACCTCGGCACCGTCGGTGGTGACCACGTCCAGGTCCATCAACTGGTGGTCGTAGTACTCGTCCGGGTCCTCCGGGGTCTCCTCCGGGTCGACCTCGGCGATCAGCAGGGTGTTGCGCAGCGCCTCGGCGCCGTTGCGGTCGCGGACGCCGGCGAAGCGCAGCAGGAGACGGCCGCTGTGCACGCGGCCCGTCTCAATGGTCAGCGGTCCGGCGGAGGCCGGATCGGTGAGCAGGACGGCACCGGGCCCGAGCCGAAGCTCCGGCTCGTCGGTGCGGACCTCCACGGTGACCTCGCCCTTGATGCCGTGGGCGCGGCCGACGCGAGCGACTACGAGCTGCACTGTGCTTGATCTCCTGTCGTGTACCGGCGGCGGTGCTTCGGATACGGGTGCGCAGACGACTACGGGCCGGGGACGGCTCGTAAGCCCTCCCCGGCCCGAGCCGGTGCTGCCTGTGCTACGTCAGCGGACGTGGTCCACGTCGACGAGGTCGACGCGGACACCGCGGCCGCCGATGGCGCCCACGACGGTCCGCAGGGCGCGCGCGGTGCGGCCGTTGCGGCCGATCACCTTGCCGAGGTCGTCGGGGTGCACCCGAACCTCGAGAACGCGTCCGCGGCGCAGGTTGCGCGAGGCGACCTGCACGTCGTCGGGGTTGTCGACGATGCCCTTCACGAGGTGCTCGAGAGCCTCCTCGAGCATGCTCAGGCCTCGGTCGACTCGGACTCGGCCGGAGCCTCGTCCTTCTTCTCAGCCTTCTTCTTCTGGGTGATGGCCTCACCCTTGCCCGTGTCCTCGCCACCGAGGGCGTCGAACAGCGGGCGCGCGGCCTTCGGCTCGGCCACGAGCAGCGGAGCAGGGGCCGGCAGGCCCTTGAACTTCTGCCAGTCGCCGGTCAGCTTCAGGATGGCGAGCACGGGCTCGGTCGGCTGCGCGCCGACACCCAGCCAGTACTGCGCGCGGTCCGAGTCGACCTCGATGCGCGAGGGGTTCTGGACCGGGTGGTACAGACCGATCTCCTCGATGGCCCGGCCGTCACGGCGGGTACGGGAGTCGGCGACGACGATGCGGTAGTGAGGCGAACGGATCTTGCCCAGACGCTTCAGCTTGATCTTGACTGCCACGGAAGTGGTGTCTCCTGGTCTTGACGGGGTTGGACACGACGAGATGGCCGCGTGGGGTTGCGGTACCCGAGTGTCCGATGGACGCGTCAGCCGGAGGAGAGAGGGGTCCTGTGCGGCCGTCGAGTACAGCTAGCCATTCTGCCACATCCCGTGGAGGGGCCTGACCGGGGGTGAGCCGGCCCACACCTGAGGGGCACCCGGCGCTCCCGGGTGCCCGTCGGGTGGCGCCGGCCCGGTGCGGCCGGGGCGGTCACCGCCGGCCGACGGCGCGCGCACGCGTGCCTCCTGAAGTCCCGCACCGCCCTGGGACGGTGCGGGAGGCACGACCGCCCGCGGGCCGCGTGTGCTGTCCGGCACCCACGAGATGCCGGGGTAGCACCCGGGTCAGCCGGCCGCCGCGCCGACCACCTCCGGAATCCGGAAGGGCTTGCCGCACCCCCCGCACACGATCGGCGCCTGCGCGAGGACCGAGGGGACGACGCGGACGTTGCGCCCGCAGTCGCAGACGGCCTTGACGCGGACGCCTCCCCCGGAGGAACCGTGCCGGGCGGCGGGGCCGCGGAAGGAACGGGCGGTGTCGGCGGCGGTGGCGGCCGTGTGGGCCTTCAACGCGCGCTGGAGCCGCTCGATGGTCGGACGGTAGCGGCGCTTGGCCTCGGGGTTGAGCGTGACCAGGGAGAAGCCGCTGCTGGGATGCGGTTCCTCCGGGTGGTCGAGGCCCAACTCCTCGGCGATCGCCAGGAATCTGCGGTTGTGATAACGGCCGGCGCGCGAGGTGTCGCGGACTCCGCGGGCGGCGGCGATGCCGTGGACTGCTTCGTGAAGCAGTCGCTCGAAGGAGAGTTCGTGTCCGCAGGCGGACGACGACTCCCCGATCAGGGACTCTGGCGCGGCAAGATCGGGCAGCTCGGGGTGGTGCCGCTGAATGTCGGCCCACGCCCCTGCCAGCTCTGCGGCGAGAACAGGTGGTGTCGTGCTCACGTAATGACAACGAGCGTGGGTGCCTCTGTGTTCCTATTCCGGGGCATCCCAAATAATTTGCACGTACCCGTCAGTTGCCGCTGATGCGTCCTGACGAGGGCGGGTGCGCTGATCTGCGGAGAAGCATCACAGCTCATACCAAGGCGGTACGTAGGGTCACGTACGCCCCGGCACGTAGACGGTGTCCGCGTGCCGGGGGGCCTGTGGTCGGCCGGTGCGCAAGAGGTGTTTCGGCCGCCCTCCCTCGCCATGGGGGCGCGGCGCCGACGCGGCGGGCGGGGTGCCGGCCCGGTGAGCGCGGCGCCCGCTCAGTAGGCGCGGGCGACGACCGCGACGTTACCCGGTGCGTCGTCCGCGCCGGGCACCGACCCGTCCTCGGCGACCAGGCACCGTACGGTCACCGCGTGCTCGGCGAGCCGGGACTCGCCCTCCTCGCCGAGGTCCGCCCACGGGATGCGCGCCCAGCCGCCCGCGACGGCGGCCTCCACGGCCTCCTCGACGGTCGACACGTCGGACGTACGGGACTCGCGGCGCTCGCGGGACTGCCGCAGCAGCAGCGCCTGGTCCTCCTCCAGGATGCCGGGGAGCAGCGCGGCCAGCGCGTCGACGGCGACGGGTTCCTTGCCGCTGGGGATGCGCCGGGCCAGCATCGCGGTGCCGCTCTCCAGGTCACGGGGGCCGACCTCGACGCGTACCGGCACGCCCTTGAGTTCCCAGTCGACGGCGCGGCGCCCGAAGGGGGTGTCCGTGCGGTCGTCGACCTGGACCCTTACGCCGGCGGCCTTCAGGCGGTCGCCGATCTCGTGGACCTTGGCCAGAACCGCTTCGTCGCCCTTGATGGCGAGGACGACGACCTGGACGGGGGCGAGGCGCGGCGGCACCCGCAGCCCGTTGTCGTCGCCGTGCGACATGATCAGGCCACCCACCATGCGGGTCGAGGAGCCCCAGGAGGTCTGCCAGACGAGTTCCTGCTGCCCGTCCCTGGACAGGTACTGGGTGTTGAAGGCCTTCGCGAAGTTCTGTCCCAGCTCGTGGCTGGTGCCCATCTGGAGGGCCTTGCCGTCGCCCATCATGCCTTCGAGCGTGAGGGTGTTGATCGCGCCCGCGAACCGTTCGCTCGCCGTCTTGCGGCCGAGGACGACGTCGATGCCGAGGACGTTCACCATGAAGTCGGCGTACACCTCGCGGTGGATGTACGCGGCGTAGTCCCGGGCGTCCTCGTAGGTGGCGTGGGCGGTGTGGCCCTCCTGCCAGAGGAACTCGGTCGTCCGCAGGAACACCCGCGGGCGCATCTCCCAACGGACCACGTTCGCCCACTGGTTGATCAGCAGCGGCAGATCGCGGTAGCTCTGCACCCACTTGGAGAAGTACTCGTTGACGATCGTCTCGGAGGTGGGCCGGACGACGACCGGCTCCTCCAGCTCCTTGCCGCCGCCGTGCGTGACGACCGCGAGCTCGGGCGCGAAGCCCTCGACGTGCTCCGCCTCCCGGGTCAGGTACGACTGCGGGATGAACAGCGGGAAGTACGCGTTCTGGGCACCCGCCTCCTTGATGCGGGCGTCCATCTCCTGCTGCATCCGCTCCCACAGCCCGTACCCGTACGGCCTGATGACCATGGTGCCGCGCACCGGGCCGTTGTCGGCCAGCTCGGCCTTGTTGATCAGGTCCTGGTACCAGCGCGGGAAGTCGTCCGCCTGGGGCGTGAGAACGGGTGCCTTTGCCATGCCGCGATGGTACGGGCCCACGTTGCCGGGATGTGAATTCTCGCGGCCTTCGTGACCGGGGAGCAAACAGGCCCCCGCAACCCCTGGACGGCACGACGAGCCCGGAGTTACCTGACATACGGGGGGAGTGCGGGCCTACTGCGCGGGGGCGAAGGAATCAGGGCCCGGCGGCAACTCTCGGCTGATTGGGGCACTTTCGATGACACCGACGCTCGTGCGGCAGCACCTTCCTCACGCGGGCCCACCGCCCCGTACGGACCGTGCTGCACGCGCGCGTGACTGGGCCGAGATCCAGGAGCGGATGCTGGTGCCGCTCTACGAGGCCGTCCACGAACGGCTCGAAGTGGGCGCGCGGACACGGCTTCTCGGGCTCGGCTGCGGGGCGGGACTCGCCCTGCTGATGGCACGTTCCCGTGGCGCGGCGGTCACCGGGGTCGACTCCGCGTCACCCGAACGGCTGACGCTCGCACGGGAGCGGTTACTGCCCGGGGACCGGGGGAAGCGGGCGCAACCGCCGACCCGGCTCGTGTCCGGGCCGCCCGGCGACGCGGCCACCGGGCAGGAGCCGCCGTACAACCTGGTGACCTCCTTCGAGCCGATCGGCTGTGTGGCCGGCGACTCCGAGGGGCTCGCCGCGCAGCTCGCGCAGGCGGCGCCGCTGGCCGGCCGCGGGACGCCCGTGGTGCTCGTCGGCTGGGGCCCGCCGGAGCGGTGCAGCACCTCGGCCGTGCTGCGGGTGGCCCGCAAGCTCGCCGATCCGCTGCGCACCGCGCCCGCCTGGCGGGCCGCGCGGCGCGACGACCTGGAGGACGTGGCCCAGCGGGCCGGGCTGCGGCCGGACGGCTCGGGCCGGGTGGCCTGCCCGTTCGGGTACGCGGACGTCGACAGCGCCGTACGGGGGCTGCTGTCCACGGGGCTGTTCGACGCGGCGGTCGACGCGACCGACCAGGCCCAGGTCGACAAGGAGGTCGCGGAGGCGCTGCATCCGCATCTGCGCCGGGACGGCACGGTCTGGATGCCCAACGTGTTCCGGTATCTGATCGCCCGGACGGTCTGAGCGCCCGGACGGTCTGAGCGCCCGGACTGTCTGAGCGGACTGAGCGTCTGAGCGGACTGAGCGGTCCCCGGCCGTCCGGGGCCGGGCTGGCGCGTCGGCCGGGTCAGTCGTCGTCCTTCGTCATCCGGGGCACACCCGCGATCCGGTACGCCTCCGCCTCGTCCAGCGTCTCGTTCGCGAGCAGCGCCTCGGCCAGGGCGTCCAGTTGGCCCCGGTGTTCGCGGAGTTTGGCGCAGGCCTCCTCGTAGCACTCGTCGACGATGCGGCGCATCTCGTGGTCGATGGAGTCGAGGGTGCCCGGGGCCGCGGCGAGGCCGTAGGCCTGCGTGGCGTCGTCGGGCAGGGCGGACAGGCGGCCGACGCGGTCGCTCATGCCCCAGCGGGCGACCATGCCCCGGGCGAGCCGGGTGACCTGTTCGAGGTCGCTCTCCGAGCCGGTGGTGATGACGTCGTAGACGACGTGCTCGGCGGCCATACCGCCGAGGGCGCCGATGATCCGGCCGCGCAGATACTCCTCGGTGTACGAGTACCGGTCCGCGTCCGGGGTCGAGAGGGTGACGCCCAGCGCCCGGCCGCGCGGCACGATGGTGATCTTGCGGACGGGGTCGGCGCCGGGACGCAGCATGCCGAGGAGGGCGTGGCCGCTCTCGTGGTAGGCGGTGCGGCGGCGTTCGTCGTAGGGCATGACGAGCGGGCGTTCGGCGCCGAGCTGGACCTTTTCGAGCGCTTCGGACAGGTCGCCCTGGGTCACCTGGTCCTGCTGGCGCTTGACGGCGAGGAGGGCGGCCTCGTTGGCGAGGTTGGCGAGATCGGCGCCGGTCATGCCCGGGGTCGTCCGGGCGACCTGCTCCAGGTCCACGTCGGGGGCCAGCGGGATCTGCCGGGTGTGGATCTCCAGGATCGCCTCCCGGCCGTCGCGGTCGGGCGGCGAGACGCTGACCACGCGGTCGAAGCGGCCGGGGCGGGTGAGGGCGGGGTCGAGGATGTCGGCGCGGTTGGTGGCGGCGATGACGATGACGCCCTCCGAGCCGGAGAAGCCGTCCATCTCGGTGAGGATCTGGTTGAGGGTCTGCTCGCGCTCGTCGTGGCCGCCCATGCCGGAGCCGCCCGCGCGGGCCCGCCCGATGGTGTCGATCTCGTCGATGAAGATGATCGAGGGGGCGACCTTGCGGGCCTCGGCGAACAGTTCCCGCACCCGGGAGGCGCCGACGCCGACGATCATCTCGATGAACTCGGAGGCGGACGCGGAGAAGAACGGAACGCCCGCCTCCCCCGCGACGGCCCGGGCGAGCAGCGTCTTTCCGGTGCCGGGCGGGCCCGCGAGGAGGACGCCACGGGGCATCTTGGCGCCCATCCTGCGATAGGCGTCGGGGTTCTTGAGGAAGTCCACGACGTCGTTGAGTTCGCCCGCCACCTCGTCGATGCCGGCCACGTCGGCGAAGGTCGTCCGCTTGCCGCCGGGCACCAGTTCGACCGGCTTCGGGGGTGCCTTGCGGCCGAGCATGCCGCCGGCGCCGCCCATGCCGGAGCTGAGCCGGCGGGCGATGAAGACCCACAGGACGACCAGCAGCAGCATCGGGGCGAGCGAGATCAGCAGGTTGGAGAGCAGGCTGCGCTGCTGGACCACGGGCGAGGCGGTCACCGTGACGTCGTGCCGCTCCAGGTTCTCCCAGAGCTTGTCGTCCGCGAAGACCGGGCGCTGGGTCTTGAACTTGGTGTATTTCCCGTCGCCGTCGGGGTTGTCGCGGGACTTCTTGAGCTGCCCCTGGATCGCGTCGCCCTTGGAGTAGATCTTGGTGACGTTGCCCTCGCCGACCTGCTTGCTGAACTCGGTGTACGAGATCGTCGGCTCGTCGCCCTCGTTGAAGAAGGACAGCACCAGGTTGGCGATCAGGAACACGACGAGCGCGGCCAGGATCAGGCTCCACCAGCCGCCGGGCATCTTCCGCCGGCCGGAGGGCGGCGGCGCCGGCTCGGGCGGGGTGCCCTCGGTACGCCACGGCTGGTCAGGCGCCTTGCGCGGCGGCACGGGGTTGCTCATATCCGGACGTTACGACACAAGACGTACGGCGGCACCCGCGCTCGTGGCACCGGACCGCCGCCGCTCGGAGCCGACCGGGGGCGTCCCTCTCCGGAGGGACGCCGCCAGCGGCGTCACGTGAACGGGCCGGCGTCAGCCCATGAACTTCTTGAACTCGTCCGGCAGTTCGAAGTTCTCCTGGGCGCTCTGCTGCGGGAGGCCGAAGGCATTGCCGCCCTGGGCGGCGGCCTCGCGGCGGGCCGCCTCCTCTTCCTCCTGCTGCTTGCGCTTCATCGGGTTGCCGGAGCGCTGCTTGCCCTTGGCCTGCTTCTGCTTCTTCTTGGTGCGGCCGGGGCCGCCACCCATGCCCGGCATCCCCGGCATGCCGGGCATCCCGCCGCCCTGGGCCATGCGGGACATCATCTTGCGGGCCTCGAAGAACCGCTCGACCAGGCCCTTGACCGCGCTGACCTCGACACCGGAACCCTTGGCGATACGGGCGCGGCGCGAGCCGTTGATGATCGTCGGCTCCTGGCGCTCGGCCGGGGTCATCGACTTGATGATCGCGGCCGTACGGTCGACGTCGCGCTCGTCCAGGTTGTTGATCTGGTCCTTGATCTGGCCCATGCCCGGGAGCATGCCGAGCAGCTTGCTGATGCTGCCCATCTTCCGGACCTGCTCCATCTGGGCCAGGAAGTCGTCCAGGGTGAAGTCCTGGCCCTTCTTGGACGCCAGCTTGGAGGCCATCTTCTCGGCCTCTTCTTGGCTGAACGTCTTCTCCGCCTGCTCGATCAGGGTGAGCAGGTCACCCATGTCGAGGATGCGGGAGGCCATCCGGTCCGGGTGGAAGGCGTCGAAGTCGTCGAGCTTCTCGCCGTTCGACGCGAACATGATCGGCTTGCCGGTGACCGAGGCGATCGAAAGGGCGGCACCACCGCGGGCGTCACCGTCGAGCTTGGAGAGCACCACGCCGTCGAAACCGACGCCGTCCCGGAAGGCCTCGGCGGTGTTGACCGCGTCCTGGCCGATCATCGCGTCGACGACGAAGAGGATCTCGTCGGGGCTGACGGCGTCGCGGATGTCCGCGGCCTGCCGCATCAGCTCCTGGTCGATACCGAGGCGGCCGGCGGTGTCCACGATCACGATGTCGTGGACCTTGGTCTTCGCGAACTCGATGGAGTCCTTGGCGACCTTGACCGGGTCGCCCACGCCGTTGCCCGGCTCGGGCGCGTACACGGCGACGCCCGCCCGCTCGGCGACGACGCTGAGCTGGTTCACCGCGTTCGGGCGCTGGAGGTCGGCGGCGACGAGGAGCGGGGAGTGCCCCTGGTCCTTGAGCCACTTGCCGAGCTTTCCGGCGAGGGTGGTCTTACCGGCGCCCTGGAGACCCGCGAGCATGATCACGGTGGGCGGGTTCTTGGCGAACCGCAGCCGGCGGGTCTCGCCGCCCAGGATGTCGACAAGCTCGCTGTTGACGATCTTGAGGACCTGCTGGGCGGGATTCAGCGCCTTGGAGACCTCGGCGCCGAGGGAGCGCTCCTTGACGTTCTTGATGAAGGTGCGGACTACGGGGAGCGCGACGTCGGCTTCGAGCAGGGCGATGCGGATCTCGCGCGCCGTGGCGTCGATGTCCGCTTCGCTCAGCCGGCCTTTCCCACGCAGGTTTTTGAAAGTCGCGCTAAGGCGATCGCTGAGAGTGTCGAACACGGCGGCGTCGGTCCTCGTGGTCGGGGGTCTATGTGGGCTGCCTTCCAGAGTATCCGGCGCGGCAAGCGAATCATCCCCGCCCGCTGGACAAGCGCGGGCGGGGACCGGCGCGTGCCCGGCGGACACGCGCCCGGGCGGTCACTCCCGCAGCGCCTCCTCCAGCGCCCGGGCCACCGAGAGCGCCTCCTCCGGCGGGAGGGGCGCGCCCTGGGTCCCGGTGACGTAGAAGGCGTCCACGGCGTTCGCGCCGAGGGTGGAGACGTGCATGCTGCGGACCCGGACGTGCGCCTTCTCCAGGGCGAGGGCGTGTCCGATGCGGTGCAGCAGGCCGGGGGCGTCGTGGGCGCGGACCTCGATGACGGTGGCGTGCCGGGAGGCGGCCGGGGCGACCGTCACGCGCGCGGGCGGGGCGACGGTGCCGCGCCGGCGCGGGTAGGCGGCGTCGCGTTCGGCGAGCCGGGCGGCGATGTCGAGGGAGCCGTCCAGCGCGCGCACCAGGTCGGCGCGGAGCCGGGTGGCCTGCGGCAGGGAGCCGTACTCGGCGGCGACCCGCCAGTCGAGCAGCAGCACCGAGCCGGGGACCTCGTCGGGCAGGTCGAGGGCGCGCAGCCCGGCGGTGCGGACGGTCAGCCGGTGCATGGCGAGGACACCGGCGACGGCGGGGAGCACGCCGGGCTGGTCGGGGACGGCGATGAGCAGTTCGACCCCGAGCGGTTCGGGGTCCTCCGGCACCGCCTCGGTCTCGGGGTCGACGGGCTCGGTCTGGGCGCGCAGGGCGAGGACGGGTCCGCCGGTGCGGAACGCCTCGATGGCGAGCCGTTCCTGCTCGGCCGTGGGCGCCGCCGCCTCGGGCTCCTCGGGGGCGTCCCCGGCGAGCACGGCGGCGACCCGTTTGACCAGGTCGGCGACGAGGGAGCCGCGCCAGGACGACCAGGCGGCGGGGCCGGTGGCGAGGGCGTCCGACTCGGTGAGCGCGTGCAGCAGTTCGAGGGTGCCCTGCGAGCCGACGGCCTCGGCGACCGAGCGGACGGTGGCGGGGTCCTCCAGGTCACGGCGGGTCGCGGTGTCGATGAGCAGCAGATGGTGCCGTACGAGAGTGGCGAGCACGGCGACGTCCGCGCGGTCGAAGCCGATCCGGGCGGCCACGTCCCGGGCGATGATCTCGCCGGCCACGGAGTGGTCCCCCGGCCAGCCCTTGCCGATGTCGTGCAGCAGGGCGGCGACGAGGAGCAGGTCGGGGCGGCCGACGCGGCGGGTCAGTTCGGAGGCGCGGACGGCGGTCTCGATGAGGTGGCGGTCGACGGTCCAGATGTGCACGGCGTTGCGCTGCGGCCGGCAGCGCACCCGCTCCCAGTCGGGCAGCAGCCTGGTGATCAGGCCTTCGGCCTCCAGGGCCTCCCAGACGTCGACGGTCGGGCGGCCCGAGCCGAGGAGGGTGACGAGCTGTTCGCGTGCCTCGGCGGGCCAGGGGGTGGGGAGGGGGCGCGCGGCGGCGGCCATCCGCCGCACCGCGTGCAGGGACAGCGGGAGGCCGGCCTGGGCGGCAGCGGCGGCGGCGCGCAGCGGCAGGACCGGGTCGCGTTCGGGGCGGGCGGCCCGCGCGAGCACGACCTCGCCGTCCATCTCGACGACGCCCTCGGCGAGCGGGGAGCGTTCGGCGGCGGGTTTGGGGCCGCCGCCCAGCATGGCGCGCAGCCGGGGCCGTACGGCGCGCGACCGCAGCACGCGGCCGACCTCGCGCCAGGTGACGTCACTGGCGTAGGACACGACGCGGGCGGCCTCGTAGACCTGGCGGAGCAGGGTGTCGGCGTCGAGCAGGCCCAGCTCGGCGGCCACCTGGTCCTGCTCCTGGAGGGCGAGGCGGTCGGTGGCGCGGCCGGTGGCGAGGTGCAGGGCGTCGCGGACGTCGAGGAGCCGGCGGCGGGCGTCGGAGAGCCCTTCGCGGGGTGCGTCGGCGAGCCAGGACGCGGCGACGGCGCGCAGGGCGGTGGCGTCGCGCAGCCCGCCGCGCGCCTCCTTCAGGTCCGGTTCGAGGAGGTACTGCAGTTCGCCCTGGCGTTCGGCGCGCTCGGCGCACAGTTCCTGGAGTTCGGGCAGCCGTTTGGGCGCCTGGTTGCGCCAGTCGGCGAGGATCGCGGTGCGCAGTCCGGCGGTGAGGCCGAGGTCGCCGGCGAGGTGGCGGGCGTCGAGCAGGCCGAGCTGGACCTTGAGGTCCTCGCCGGCGGTCTTGCGGGCCTCGGCCGGGGTGCGGACGGAGTGGTCGAGGGCGAGGCCGAGGTCCCAGACGGGGTACCAGATGCGGTCGGCGAGGGCGGCGACGGCGCGGGAGTCCCCGCCGTCGTGCAGGAGCAGCAGGTCGAGGTCGCTGCGCGGGGAGAGTTCACCGCGTCCGTAGCCGCCGACGGCGACGAGGGAGACCCCGCGCAGGCCCGTGGAGCCGGCGGTGAACAGGCCGGTGAGCCAGTCGTCGGTGAGTTCGGCGAGGGCCGCACGGCGCGGCGGCCCGGACCGCGCCCCCTCCTGGAGGAGTCGCAGCCGGGCCGCCGCGTAGCCGCTGGGTCCCGAGTCCTCTGCTTCCGTACGTGTCTCGGTACTCGTCACCCAGCGACTCCTGTCTTTCTTCCTCTGTCGTGCCGGTCGGTGTTCGGCCGGTCAGAGCGCGTCCGGGCCGCGCTCCCCGGTCCGGACCCGGACCGCCGACTCGACCGGGACGGACCACACCTTGCCGTCGCCGATCTTTCCGGTGCGGGCGGCCTTCACCACGACGTCGATGAGCTGTTCGGCGTCGTCGTCCTCGGCCAGCACCTCGATGCGGATCTTGGGGACGAGGTCCACGGTGTACTCGGCGCCGCGGTAGACCTCGGTGTGTCCCCGCTGCCGACCGTAGCCGCTGGCTTCGGTGACCGTCAGTCCGTGAACCCCGAAGGCCTGGAGGGCCTCCTTGATCTCGTCGAGCCGGTGAGGCTTCACGACGGCGGTGATGAGCTTCATGCGTCCACCTTCTTGGCGTCCGTGTCGGCCGGGGCGGGCACGGCGGTCCGGGCAGCGGCGCCGCCGCCGGCGCCACTGAAGTCGTATGCGGTCTCGGCGTGCTCGGCCTGGTCGATGCCGGCGATCTCCTCGTCCTCGCTGACCCGCATGCCGAGGGTCTTGTCGATGAGGAGGGCGAGGATGGCCGAGGCGACCAGAGAGTAGCCGAGGACGGCGAAGACGCCGGCGCACTGCTTCCAGAACTGGCTGAGGCCGCCGCCGTAGAAGAGGCCCTCGACGGTGGACTGGCCGTGGCCGGTGGCGAAGAAGCCGATGAGCAGGGAGCCGATGACACCGCCGACGAGGTGGACGCCGACGACGTCGAGCGAGTCGTCGTAGCCGAAGCGGTACTTCAGGCCGACGGCCATGGCGCACAGGACACCGGCGATGGCGCCGATCGCGATGGCGCCGAGCGGGGAGATCGCGCCGCCGGACGGGGTGATGGCGACCAGGCCGGCGACCGCGCCGGAGGCGGCGCCCAGCGTGGTGAACGCGCCGTGCCGGATCTTCTCGTAGGCGAGCCAGGCCAGCATGGCGGCGGCGGTGGCGACCTGGGTGTTGACGAACATCAGCGCGCCCACGCCGTCGTCGTTGCCGAGCCAGGAGCCGGCGTTGAATCCGAACCAGCCGAACCACAGCAGGCCGGAGCCGAGCATCACCAGCGGGAGGCTGTGCGGACGCATCGGGTCCTTCTTGAAGCCGACGCGCTTGCCGATGACGAGGATCACGCCGAGCGCGGCGGCACCGGCGTTGATGTGGACCGCCGTACCACCGGCGAAGTCGATCACGCCCAGGTCGAAGGCCCAGCCGCCGTCACCCCAGACCCAGTGGGCGACCGGGAAGTACACGACCGTCGCCCACAGGGCGATGAACAGCGACCACGCGGTGAACTTCACGCGGTCGGCGAGCGCCCCGCTTATCAGCGCCGGGGTGATGATCGCGAACATGAGCTGGAAGACCAGGAACACGAAGACCGGGATGGTGTAGCCCGGCCACAGCTCCGTGAGTCCGATGTTGCTGAGGCCGACCCAGTCCGAGTTCCAGCCGAAGAACGAACCCTTGTCCGTTCCGAAGGCCAGGGAGAAGCCGTACAGCACCCACAGGATGGTGATGATCCCCATGCTGATGAAGCTCATCATCAGCATGTTGAGGGTGCTCTTGACGCGGACCATGCCTCCGTAGAAGAAGGCGAGGCCCGGGGTCATGATCAGCACCAGGGCGGAACAGATGAGCATGAACCCTGTGTTGGCGGCAGACAGCTTTGGCGCCTCTGCGGCAAGGGTGATGGCTGGTGCCATCGGCGTCTCCTCGTCGTTGGTACGGCCCCGTGCGGGCGAAGCCTGAGTGGGCGTGAGGGGTGGGCCGGTTATGCGCCATGAGATTGGCGCAGCGCGGTTTCCGTCGACGGCCCTCGATGTTTCGCACCAGTGACGAAGGCGCACGGCGTGTTACGCGTTCATGAACTGCCGGATTGTGTTCGCGTCGATCGTTATCGTGACGCAATCTTCGGCGGTGGCCCGCGCGACCCGCTGTGACGGCGTCCGGCAAGCGCCCCGCGAGGCCTTGCGGCGGGCGAACCGCCGGGCACGGCGGAGCATGGAACCGGCCGCGGTGGGCCGTCCGATGACCTGGCATGGGGGAGCCGAGTCGGGCGTTTCGGGACGGCCGGCCGCGGCCGGGGCACGGGGGTGGGGCCGCGTCGGCGGCCCGGGGTCAGACGGCTTCGGCGGTCTCGGGCAGGTCGACGGCCAACTGTTCGGTGAGATCGACGACTTCGGCCAGCTCCCCGAAGTCGCGCACGGCGGTGTCGACGGTCTTTCGGATACGAGTGTTGACGCGCTCGGAGCGCACCTTCTTGCCGATCCTGAGGGCTTCGAGGGCCAGTTCGGCGCTTCGCTCGGGCTCGCGCTTGAGCAGGTGCACGGTGGCCATGCCGATGAGGTTGAGCGCGTACGAGCGCTGGTGCTCGGAGTCCTCGCCGAAGCGGTCGACCGCCTCCTGCATGAGCGGCTCGGCCATGGAGGCGTAGGTGGGGCTGCGGCCGGCGACATAGGCGAGGTCGCGGTAGGAGTGCGAGTTCTCGCCGTACAGCTCGGCCTTGGAGAAGAAGCGGATCCAGTCGGGGTCGGGCTCGTCCCACTCGTGCACGTCGGCGAAGGTGTCCTCGGCCATCCGCACGGCCCGCTTGCACTTGCCGGGCTGGCCCATGTTGGCGTAGGCGCGGGCCTCCATCGCATACAGCATCGACTGGGTACGCGGGCTCGCGCAGTCGCGGCTGCCGTACTGCGCGAGGTGGATCAGCTCCAACGCGTCGTCGGGGCGCCCGAGATGGATCATCTGGCGGCTCATGCTGGAGAGGATGTACGAGCCGAGGGGCTTGTCACCGGCCTCCTTGGAGGCGTGCAGGGCGAGCACGAAGTACTTCTGGGCGGTGGGCTGGAGACCCACGTCGTAGCTCATCCAGCCCGCCAGCTCGGCGAGTTCGGCGGCGACCTTGAACAGGCGCTTGCTGGTGGCGGCGGGCTGCGGCTCCTGGAGCAGGTCGGTCACCTCGTGGAGCTGGCCGACGACGGCCTTGCGGCGCAGGCCGCCGCCGCACTGGGCGTCCCACTGGCGGAACATCACCGTGGTGGACTCCAGGAGGTCCAGCTCCGGTTCGGACAGGCGCCCGCCGCGGCGGGTCGGGGCGGGCGGCTCGGGCTCCTGCTGGGCCAGCGAGGTGGGTACCAGCCAGCGCTGCATGGGCTCGACGAGGGCGGGGCCGGCGGCGAGCGCGAGCGAGCTGCCGAGGAAGCCGCGCCGCGCCAGCATCAGGTCGCTGCGTGAGTACTCACTGATCAGCGCGACGGTCTGGGGTCCGGTCCAGGGCAGGTCGACACCCGATACGGAGGGTGCCTGGTGGACGGCGCGCAGCCCGAGGTCCTCGACGGCGACGACACAGCCGAAGCGCTCGGAGAACAGCTCGGACAGGATGCGCGGGATCGGTTCGCGGGGGTTCTCCCCGTCCAGCCAGCGGCGCACCCGGGAGGTGTCCGTGGAGATGTGGTTGGCCCCCAACTGGCGTGCCCGGCGGTTGACTTGACGCGCCAGCTCGCCCTTGGACCAGCCGCTGCGCACGAACCACGAGCCGAGCAGTTCGTTGGGGCGCTTCTCCGCGCTCGCCCCGCCTCCGCCGTTGCCGCCCACTGGAACGCCCCCATCCCTGGAACCACTTGCCGCCGCTGTGCGCCAAGCCCTATCAGAATGCCGGTAAATACGGCCGCCCGTCCGCCTCTTCTCACCCTTCGAACGGGAAGCCGAGTTGCCCTTGGCATACCCACGAGTGCGACGTCCCCAGGACTCGTGCACTCAAAGTAATCCTACGATCACCGCTCCAGCCATGGCGATCCGTGAAACGCCACCATTCGCCACCCCTTCGAATGAACTCCGAGTCCCCTGATCGCGATTCACTTGACACAGCATCACCGGGGATGGGCGGCACGGTGTACGCCGGGGCGCGCGACGCCGACCGCACCACCCCCTACGCGACAGTGCGCCGTCTGGATGCCGCGGCAGTGGGCAGCCGAGAGCAGAGCGTGACATTCCGGCTCCGTCACGTAACCAGTGGTGCCTCGGACCCGTTGGAGGGGGCATGGGCTTCACGATCGGCAGCAGTCGGACGATGCGCGACATCCGGACCGCCACGCGGCGCCGCGGCCGCTCGTCGGAGTGCACGGCCGTCGCCGAGTACACCGGACTGTGGGGCTGGGACGTGGTCCCGGGCGCCCGGGCCGCGGCCGGCGCGTGCTCGTGCGGCGGGACCGGCTGTCCGGCGCCCGGAGCGCACCCCCTGGACTTCGCCCCGGTGATCCGGGCCGGGGCGACGCTGGACGAGGTGACCGACGCGTGGGCCCGCTTCCCGGGCGCCGCGGTGATGCTCCCGGTCGGCCGCGCGTTCGACGTGATCGAGGTCGCCGAGGCCGCCGGGCGCCGGGCGCTCGTCCGCCTTGAGCGCATGGGCCTCCCGCTCGGTCCGGTCGCGGCGACTCCGGACGGCCGCGCCCACTTCTTCGTCTCCCCCGGCTCGGCCGCCGACCTCCCCCGACTGCTGTACCGGATGGGCTGGGACGACGCCTCCCTCGACCTGCACGGCCTCGGTCCGGGCACGTTCCTCACCGCCCCGCCCTCCGACCGCGCGGGCCTCGGCCCGGTCCGCTGGCTGCGCTCCCCCGCGCTCGACTCGGCGACCAACCCGCCCCAGGCCCGGCTGCTGCTCGGCACCCTCGCCTACGTGGCCCACCGCTCACGCGCCTGACCGCCCGAAGCCAGCCCTCCGACCGGGGCCCGCGTTCCGACCGGGGCCCGCGTTCCGACCGGGCACCCCGTTTCGACCGGGCACCCCGTTCCGACCTCCCTGCGTCCGACGGGAGCCGTCCCCGCCCCGTACGCCGAAGCGCCCGGCCCCCGAGTACGTCTCGGGAGGCGGGCGCTTCTTCGGGCACCTACGCGGTCGCGCGGGTGGTCACTCTCCGATAAGGGCGTCAACGAACGCCTCCGGCTCGAACGGCGCCAGGTCGTCCGCGCCCTCGCCGAGCCCCACCAGCTTGACGGGCACGCCCAGCTCGCGCTGGACCGCGATGACGATGCCGCCCTTGGCCGTGCCGTCGAGCTTGGTCAGCACGATGCCGGTGATGTCCACGACCTCGGCGAACACCCGGGCCTGGATCAGACCGTTCTGGCCGGTGGTGGCGTCGAGGACGAGCAGCACCTCGTCCAGCGGGGCGTGCTTCTCGACCACGCGCTTGACCTTGCCCAGCTCGTCCATCAGGCCGGTCTTGGTGTGCAGCCGGCCCGCGGTGTCGATGAGGACGACGTCCGCGCCCTCCTCGATGCCCTCCTTGACCGCGTCGAACGCGATCGAGGCGGGGTCGCCGCCCTCGGGACCGCGGACGGTCCGGGCACCGACGCGCTCGCCCCAGGTCTGGAGCTGGTCGGCCGCGGCGGCGCGGAAGGTGTCGGCGGCGCCGAGCACGACGTTCTTGCCGTCGGCGACGAGCACGCGCGCGAGCTTGCCGGTGGTGGTGGTCTTGCCGGTGCCGTTGACCCCGACGACCATCACGATGCCCGGGGTGTCGAGGTTGGAGTCGGTCTTCACCTCGCGGTCGAACTCGGGGACGAGAAGCTGGAGCAGCTCCTCGCGCAGCAGGGCGCGCAGCTCCTCGGGGGTGCGCGTGCCGAGCACCCGGACGCGCTCACGGAGCCGGTCGACCAGTTCCTGGGTGGGCTGCACGCCGACGTCGGCGGTCAGCAGGGTGTCCTCGATCTCCTCCCAGGTGTCGTCGTCCAGGTGCTCGCGGGACAGGAGCGTGAGCAGCCCCTTGCCGAGCGCGTTCTGCGAGCGGGAGAGCCGGCTGCGCAGGCGCACCAGGCGGCCGGCGGTCGGTTCCGGGATCTCGATGCCGGGGGCGGCCGGCGGCTCCTCCACGACGACCGGCGCTTCGGCCGAGCGGTCGGGGAGATCCACTTCCTCTATCGTGCGGCGCGATTCGTCGGACGGCGTCTCGGCCTCGTCGCCGACGTGCGGTTCGGCCGGCGGGGCGGTGATGTCGGGGGCGGACGGGGGCGGCGGGGGCAGTTGCTTGCGCTTGCGACTGCCGACGACGAGCCCGCCGAGCGCGCCGATCACGACCACGGCGATGACTACAGCAAGGATGACGGTTTCCATAACGTCCCCCAGTATCAGCCATGGCCCGCCCGGGAGGGATTTTCCCCCGCGCGCGAGAAGTCTTGTCGTTTCGTACGAGGAGCCGGCGCGGGGCGTCACGGCCCTGGATACCTGACGCACCGTCAGCTAACCTCCCCCATCCCACACGAAGGGGGGCTCCCATGCCCGTGTCGGTCGTGCGCTTCAACCTCGTGGAACCCGGTGCCACACCCGCCTCGCTGAGCGCGCGCTACCGGGCGGCCGTCGAGATGGCCCGGTACGCCGACGACCGCGGGATCACCACGGTGCAGACCGAGGAGCACCACGGGGTCGGCAACAACTGGCTGCCCTCGCCGTTCGCGTTCGCGGGCGCGGTGTTCGGGGCGACCCGGAACGTGGCGGTCACGGTCTCGGCGGTCATCGGGCCGCTGCACGACCCGCTGCGGCTGGCCGAGGACATCGCCGTGCTGGACCTGCTCAGCGGCGGGCGCCTGGTGACCGTGGCGGGCATCGGCTACCGGCCCGAGGAGTACGCCCAGTTCGGCGTCGACTGGAAGCGGCGCGGCAGGCTCCAGGACGAGCTGCTGGAGACGCTCCTCAAGGCCTGGACGGGCGAGGAGTTCGACTACCGGGGCCGGACGGTACGGGTCACCCCGCGCCCGTTCTCCGATCCGCACCCCCTGCTGCTGGTCGGGGGCTCCTCCCGGGCGGCGGCCCGGCGCGCGGCCCGGCTGGGGCTGCCGTTCTTCCCGAGCGCGCACCTGCCCGAGCTGGAGGCGTACTACAAGGAGTGCCTGGGCGAGTACGGCACGGAGGGCTGGACCATGATGCCCGGCGCCGAGACCCCGCTGCTGCACATCTCGCAGGACCCGGACCGCGCCTGGGCCGAGTACGGCCGGCACTTCCTGCACGAGGCACGGACGTACGCCTCCTGGCAGTCCGGGGAGATCCGCTCGGCGGTACGGTCGGCGGCCACGACGGTCGGGGAGCTGCGCGCCGAGGGCGTCTACCGCGTCCTGACGCCCGACCAGTGTGTGGCGGCGGGTCTGGACAACCTGGTCCTGCACCCGCTGGCCGGCGGGATGCCGCTGGAGGAGGGGTGGCGCGGTCTGCGGCTCTTCTGCGACGACGTACTGCCCCGGCTCGACTGACCTGACGGTCCGAACCGGGGCGGTACGTCTCTCACGAGTACGAGGAGAGGGGCAGCGGGGACTTGGCCCTCCTCCCCGAGTTCCGGGGGCCACCGGCGCCCGCGCGGGGTCGGCCGGTGGCGCGGGAGGGGCTAGCCCATCTCCTCCAGGGCCTTGCCCTTCGTCTCCTTGACGAACTTGAGCACGAACGGGATGGAGAGCGCGGCGAAGATCGTGTAGATGACGTAGGTCCCCGAGAGGTTCCAGTCGGCCAGCGACGGGAAGCTCGCGGTGATGGCCCAGTTGGCGATCCACTGCGCGGAGGCGGCGACACCGAGGGCGGCGGCGCGGATCCGGTTCGGGAACATCTCGCCGAGGAACACCCAGACCACGACACCCCAGGAGAGGGCGAAGAAGAGGACGAAGATGTGGGCGGCGATCAGGGCGACCCAGCCCTGGGTGGCGGGCAGCTTGCCGTCGACCAGGTCGTAGGAGAAGGCCCAGGCCTCCAGGCCGAGGCCGATGACCATGCCCACCGAGCCGATGAGGGCGAGCGGCTTACGGCCGATCCGGTCCACGAAGATCATGGCGATCACGGTGCCGACGATGTTGATGATCGACGTGGTGAACGAGTAGAAGAACGAGTCCGAGGGGTCGACGCCGACCGACTGCCACAGCGTCGAGGAGTAGTAGAACGCGACGTTGATGCCGACGAACTGCTGGAAGACCGAGAGGCCGATGCCGATCCAGACGATCGGCTTGAAGAAGAAGGTGCCGCCGAGCAGGTCCTTGAAGCTCGACTTGTGCTCGCTCTTCATGGCGTGCTCGATCTCGTCGACGCGGGCGTCCAGGTCGACGCCGTCGCCCTCGACCTCGCTGAGCACCTCACGGGCGCGGTCGCGCCGGCCGACGGACAGCAGGAAGCGCGGCGACTCGGGGATCGCGAAGGACAGCAGGCCGTAGAGGACGGCCGGGATGACCATGACGCCGAGCATGACCTGCCAGGCCTCGAGGCCCAGCAGCTTGCCGCGCTGGTCGCCGTCGGCGGCGTTCAGGATGCCCCAGTTGACGAGCTGGGAGATGGCGATGCCGACGACGATCGCGGCCTGCTGGAAGGAGCCGAGCCGGCCGCGGTAGGCCGCCGGGGAGACCTCGGCGATGTAGGCCGGGCCGATGACGGAGGCCATGCCGATGGCGAATCCGCCGATGATGCGCCAGAAGGCGAGGTCCCACAGCGCGAAGGGCAGGGCCGAGCCGACGGCGCTGATGGTGAACAGGACCGCGGAGATCTGCATGCAGCGGATACGGCCGATGCGGTCGGCCATGCGGCCGGCGGTCGCGGCGCCGATGGCGCAGCCGATCAGGGCGATGGCGATGACCTGGGCCAGGGCCGCGGAGCCGATGTCGTAGCGGCTGCGGATGGCCTCGACGGCTCCGTTGATGACGGCGCTGTCGTAACCGAACAGGAAACCGCCCATCGCGGCGGCGGCCGCGATGAAGATGACATGCCCGAGATGTTCGGGATGAGCCGACTTGGCTACCGGTTGAGGTGCCTGCGCTGCGCTGGTCACGTAAAACTCCTCGGGCCACCGGCCTCGCTGCCGGGGGTGGGGGGCGAAACCCTTCGATGGTGGTACCAGTGGCGCACAACTTCACGTCACCCACCACCTGAAGGTAAAAGCAACGTTGCAGAGACTATGCCTTCAAGTTTCGAAGTCAATAGTTGGCCTGCTGTGAGTTTGTGCGCCCGAACGAGTGCGACTGTGTTCAAGAGTTGAATGATTGACCCTCGAACGGCTGAACACAGGGCCTTGTGCCCCCGAAGCCTCGGAAGTAACTCCGTGGGAGATACACGGATGTGATGCGCGGAACACGGCGAAGCCGGGGCCCCTGTGCGTCCGTCCGGGGGGCGGCGCAGGCGCTGATGTCCTTCCGGGGTCAGCGCAGGCGCTGGCTGATGACCTTCGAGACGCCGTCGCCCTGCATGGAGACGCCGTACAGCGCGTCGGCGACCTCCATCGTGCGCTTCTGGTGCGTGATCACGATGAGCTGCGAGGCCTCCTGCAGCTCCTGCATGATGCGGATCAGCCGCTGGAGGTTGGTGTCGTCGAGCGCCGCCTCCACCTCGTCCATCACGTAGAACGGACTGGGTCGCGCCTTGAAGATCGACACCAGCAGCGCGACGGCGGTCAGCGACCGTTCGCCGCCGGAGAGCAGGCTGAGCCGCTTCACCTTCTTGCCGGGCGGCCGGGCCTCGACGTCGACGCCGGTGGTGAGCATGTTGTCCGGGTCGGTCAGGATCAGCCGCCCGTCGCCGCCGGGGAACAGCCGGCTGAAGACCCCTTCGAACTCCCGGGCGGTGTCCCGGTACGCCTCGGTGAACACCTGCTCGACCCGCTCGTCGACCTCCTTGATCACCTGGAGGAGGTCGGCCCGCGTCTTCTTGAGGTCCTCCAACTGCTCACTGAGGAACTTGTGGCGCTCCTCCAGCGCGGCGAACTCCTCCAGGGCGAGCGGATTGATCTTGCCGAGCTGCTGGTAGGCGCGTTCGGCCGACTTGAGCCGCTTCTCCTGCTCGGCGCGGTGGAAGCGCCGGGGCTGGTTGCGCGGGTGCTCCGGGTCCTCGGGCAGCTCCTCGCCCTCGGCGGGCAGCGACGGCGGTACGAGCTGGTCTGGGCCGTAGTCCGCGACGAGTCCCGCCGGCTCGACGCCCAGCTCGTCCAGCGCCTTCGCCTCCAGTTGCTCTATGCGCAGCCGCTTCTCGGCGCCCAGCACCTCACCGCGGTGCACCGAGTCGGTGAGCTTGTCCAGCTCCGCCTTGAGGTCGCGGCCCTGGCCGCGCGCGGCGACGAGTTCCTGCTCGCGCCGCGCCTTGGCGCCGTCGGCGGCGGTGCGCTCCTCGTCGGCGCGGGCGAGCGAGACCTCGACGTGCGCGAGCAGTTGCCGCGCTCCGGAGGCGACGGCCTCGGCGACGGCCGCCTCGTGGCGCAGCCGGGCCCGGCGCTGCTCGGCACGCGCGCGTGCCTCGCGTTCGGCGCGGGCGGCCCGGTCGAGCGAGTCGGCCCGTCCGGCGAGGCCCTTGACCCGCTCCTCGTGCGTACGTACCTGGAGCCGGGCCTCCATCTCGGTCTGCCGGGCGTTGGCGCCGTCCGCGGCGAGCCGGTCCCGGGCCGAGGTGTCGGGTTCCTCCTCGACGGGCATCTCCTCGGCCACCGCGAGCCGTTCGGCCAGTTCCCCGGCCTCCTCCAGGGCCCGGTCGAGGGCGTCCTGCGCGCGGGCGGCGGCAGCGGTGCTCCGCTCGGCCTCGCCCGCCGCGCCCCGCGCCTGCCCGGCCAGCCGGCCGAGCTGCTGGGCGACCGAGGACTTCTCCCGCTCGGCGGCCCGCCGCCGCTCCCCCAGCTCCTCGACGAGGGCGGCCCGCCCGCTGCGCAGCTCGGCGGCGCGGCGCTGTGCCTCGGTCAGCTCCTCGCAGCGCACGGCCAGCTCCTCCAGCTCGGCCGCCGCCTCGTCCACGGAGGCCTGTACTTCGAGAAGGCTGGGCGCGCCCGCGGACCCGCCGTGCGCGAAGTGCGCCCCGAGCAGGTCGCCCTCGGCGGTCACGGCGGTGAGTCCGGGGCGCGCGTAGACGAGGTCCTCGGCGTCCTCCAGGGTGCCGACGACGACGATCCCGCGCAGCAGCCGGCGTACGGCGGGCATGAGTTCGGCGGGGCCGCGTACGAGGTCGGCGGCGCGCCGGATGCCGTCGGGGGCGAGCAGGTGGTCCACACCGCCGGGGGCGTTGATGTGGCCGGCCTCGTTCGTGGGCCCGGGTCCATACCCGCGGGCGGGTTCATACACGGCTGCGGCGTCGGGTCCCGTACCCCTCGGGGCCCCCGCCCGTTCCGTGTCCGTCGCACCCTCCGCGTCCGTCGCACCCTCCGTGTCGCCGTCGTACGGGTCGTCGGGATCGTCGGGGGCGCCGGCGAGCAGGAGGGCGGCCCGGCCGGCGTCCTGTTTGCGCAGCAGGCGGATGGCCTCGGCGGCGGAGGCGGGGGTGCTGACGGCGATGGCGTCGGCGGCCACGCCGAACGCGGCGGCGAGCGGGACCTCGAAGCCGGGGGTGACCGAGAGCAGTTCGGCGGCGGGGCCGAGCAGGCCGGTCAGCCGGTCGCGGGCGCCGAGCAGCGCGCCCGTGCCGTCCTTGCGCCGCAGCCCGAGCGCGAGGGCCTCGTGGCGGGCCTGGGTCGCGGCCCGCCGCCGTTCGGCCGTGGTGACCGCCTCACGGGCGGCGCTCAGGCCGGCCTCGGCGTCCGCCAGCGCCCGCTTGGCGGCCTCGTGCTGGTCGGTGAGGTCGGCGTCACCCGCGTCGAGGCCCTCGACCTCGGCCTTGAGCTGCTCGTACTCCTCCTGGGCGGCGAACGCGCGTTCCTGTGCCTCGTCCCGTGCGGCGGCGAGCCGGTCGATCTCGGCCTGCGCGGACGCGGCGCGTGAACGGGCGGCGTTGACCTGCCCGTTGAGGCGGGCGAGCCCCTCGCGGCGGTCGGCGATGGCGCGGGCCACGTCCTTGAGGCGGCGTTCCTCGACCATGAGGTCGCGCTCCAGCTCGGCGCGGTGCGCGACCGTGTCCTCCAGGGCCCGCTCCGCCGCTTCCAGGGCCGCTTCGAGTTCGGCCTCCTGTTCACGGATCCGGGCGGCCTCGCGCTCCATGTCCTCGGGGTCGCGTCCGCGCCGCTCCTCGGGGGGCGCGGAGGTGGCGCTCTTCACGCGCGCGTCGGCCAGCGAGATCGTGCCGCGGACCCGCTCGGCGAGCTGGGAGAGTTCGTACCAGGTCTGCTGGGCGCGTTGCAGGCGCGGGGTGAGCCGGCGGACCTCGTCCTCCAGCAGGGCCTCGCGCTGGAGCGCCTTCTTCAGCTCGGCCTCGGCGGACTCCTTGCGTTCCTTGAGGGCGGCCTCGTCGGCGATCTCGGACTGGAGCGCCCCGCGCAGCCGGACGAGGTCGTCGGCGAGCAGGCGCAGCCGGGCGTCGCGCAGGTCGGCCTGGATGACGGCGGCGCGGCGGGCGACGGCGGCCTGCCGGCCGAGCGGCTTGAGCTGGCGGCGCAGTTCGTCCGTGAGGTCCTGGACGCGGGCGAGGTTCGCCTTCATCGCGTCCAGCTTCCGCAGCGCCTTCTCCTTGCGCTTGCGGTGCTTGAGGACGCCGGCGGCCTCCTCGATGAAGGCGCGGCGGCCCATCGGGTCGGCGTGCAGTACGGAGTCGAGCTGGCCCTGGCCGACGATGACGTGCATCTCGCGGCCGATGCCGGAGTCGGACAGCAGTTCCTGGATGTCCAGCAGGCGGCAGGTGTCGCCGTTGATCTGGTACTCGCTGCCGCCGTTGCGGAACATGATCCGCGTGATGGTGACCTCGGCGTACTCGATCGGCAGGGCGCCGTCGGAGTTGTCGATGGTGAGGGAGACCTCGGCGCGGCCGAGCGGCGGGCGGCCTGTGGTGCCGGCGAAGATGACGTCTTCCATCTTGCCGCCGCGCAGCGACTTGGCGCCCTGCTCGCCCATGACCCAGCTCAGCGCGTCCACGACGTTGGACTTGCCCGAGCCGTTGGGGCCCACGACACAGGTGATGCCCGGCTCGAACCGCAGCGTGGTCGCCGAGGCGAACGATTTGAACCCGCGCAGGGTCAGGGCCTTGAGGTGCACGCCGCCGGACTCTACCTTTCGGGCCGCGTCTCACTCCATGAACGCGCGGTTTCACTCTTTAGCGCGGAGGGCAGACCACACGTTAAAGAGAGGGGACGGGGGCTCGCGAGAGCGGGGGCCGGAGGCGGGGGCCGGGCAAGAAAGAAGGGACGCCGAAGAGGCGTCCCTTGCAAATCTGACAACTTAGCGGTTGATCCGGGTCAGCGGTTCATTCGGGCCGCCCGACCACTGCTGTCGTCGTGGTGCCGTGCAGCGATCAGGTGAGCGCAGGCTCCGCCTGGGGTACGTCGATGCTTTCGAGAAGCGAGTCGTGAGAAGCGGCAGCCGCGAGCGCGTCGTTCTCGGCCTGAATCCGTACAAGCTCGGATTCGAGGTCCTGTACGCGCTGCTGGAGCCGTCGCATCTCGGCGATGAGCCGCGGGTCGGAACCGCCGACGTAACCGAGAAGCGCCTTTGCCATGATGGATGGTCCTCCACAATGAGTGACCGACCGAAGCGGTGTGGGTCGTGAGGGATCGCACCCGCGATGCTTGGCACTGCTGATGTTTTGCTGCCGTTCCACATGCCAAACAGCTAAGGTGCGCGGGGCTTTCAGAGTCTCACCAAAAAGTTTGACGGTCAACACGATCACGCCCCGTATTGGTGGGCAACCCGCTGTCGCGCGGCTCTCAACCGGCTGCGCTGCGACTCCTGCGGGACCTCAGGGCGTGGAGATCATCGTTACCTCGCGAGCCTGCCACTTCGCGGCCGTCTTGGCAACCACCTGGTGGTTTCCGCTTCGGGCAGGTGCCCGGGGCATGCGCGGGTGCCTGCCGGGGAGGCGTCGGGGCCGAGTTCGTCAGCGGATGGCGAAGCCGTCGTAGATCCCCCGGGGCGTGTCCCAGATCTCAGTGACTCCGTCCACCCGGCCGGGCGTGTCGTCGCCCTGGAGCCAGTCGAGCAGATCCTGACAGCCGTCGCGGGGGCCCTCCGCGACCACTTGGACGCGTCCGTCGTCCAGATTGAGAGCAAAACCACTCAGCCCGCCGATCTCCAGGGCCCGGGCACGCGTGAACCAGCGGAAACCCACACCTTGGACGCGTCCGCGCACCCAGACGACCAGCCGTACAACCTCGTTCATGGGTGCACGCTAACCGGACAATGTCCCGCGGAGCACTTCCTCCCCTTGCGCCATGGGGTACCGTCCCCACCCAATGAGTCTCATTGGAAACTCACTCTTTCGAGTGGGGTTCGTTTGAGGATCGCCTGACGCAAGATCGAGGAAGGCCCAGGAGATGGGACGCCACCGACGCCACGCCGCCGGCCGCGCCGCCACAGGCCGCGCCACCGACCAGCACGGGGCCCACACGGAGAACTACGGTCCGGAGAACCTGTACGGCTACGCGGCCGTCGCCGATCTCCCGTCCACGTCGTCCGCCCGCTCGCACCGCAAGAAGAAGGGCGCGACCCCGGTACGCACCGGTCTGCTCGGTGTCTCCGCGGCCGTGGCCCTCGGCACGGTCGCCGTCGCGGCCGGCGTGCTGCCCGGCAGCGACAACTACGCGCTCGGCGGGGGCGGCAACGCGGACAACGTGCAGGCCGCCAGTTCCCCGTCCGGCCTGGAGACCCAGCAGGGCGGCACCTCGGGCAGCGCGGAGGCGCACGACGACGACACGGCGACGAGCCGTGACGCCCACCGCGCGGCGACCCCCTCGGCCGCCCCCTCGTCCTCCGCCCCGTCGGCCGCTCCCACGAAGACGCCCTCGAAGAAGCCGAGCGCGGAGCCGACCAAGGAGTCGAAGGCCCCCGAGGCCGCCCCGAAGCCCTCGAAGACGGCGACCAAGGCTCCGGCGCCCGAGGCCCCGGTGACCGTGTCCGCCCAGACGGCGGCCGAGGCCGAGGTGCTCAAGCTCGTCAACGACGAGCGCGCCAAGGTGGGCTGCAGCCCGGTGTCCGCGAACAGCGCGCTGTCGGACCTGGCGCAGGCCTTCAGCGAGGACATGGCGGCCCGCGACTTCTTCGACCACACCGACCCGAGCGGCCTCAGCCCCTGGGACCGCGCGGCGAAGGCCGGCATCACCAGCCTCGGCGGCGAGAACATAGCCCGCGGCCAGTCCACCGCGGAAGCGGTGATGGAAGCCTGGATGAACAGCCCCGGCCACCGCGCGAACATACTGAACTGCGACTTCAAGACCCTCGGCGTCGGAGCCCACTTCGGCACGGGCGGCCCGTGGTGGACCCAGGACTTCGGCTACTGAGCCGACCGTAGGGCCCAGCACCCGGCGGCGCCCGCCCGCCTGCGTACGCGCGCGGCCGTCCCGGCGGCTCCCTCGGGGGCGGGACCGGGGTCGGCCCCAGGGGGCGGTGTTCTGGGTCTTCGCGTGGGTCCGGCGAGGGCATTGGCCGTGGCCTGGGCAGATGTGTCTCGTTCCAGGGCGCCGGGCTCGGGCGAGGCGGCGGTCGCTAACTTCTGGTTAGTGCGACCTTTTCGGAAGCGCTGTGGCTGCGTATGCTCCGGGTATGGAAAGCGTCAGCGCGGCCTTTGAGCGTCCCGGCTGTGAGGATCTCGCGTACAACGTGTTCGCGCGGGGGTGTCCGTCGCGCGGCACGCTGGAGCATGTCACCGGCCGCTGGGGCGCGCTCACGCTGGGGGCGCTGCACGAGGGCACGTTCCGTTTCAACGAACTGCGCCGCCGGGTCGACGGCGTCAGCGAGAAGATGCTCTCCCAGACCCTGCACGCCCTGGAGCGCGACGGCCTGGTGCACCGGGACGCTCAGCCCACGAACCCGCCGCGCGTCGACTACAGCCTCACGCCGCTGGGCCGCCAGGTCGCCGAGCGTCTGCTGACCCTCATCACGTTCGTGGAGGGCGCCATGGACGAGGTCCTGGAGTCCCGACGGCGTTACGACGAGACGCGCGGAGCCGAGAAAGCCTAGAAGGCGGTGCGCGGCGGGCGCTGGCAGCGCGGGCAGAAGTAGCTGGAGCGGTTCATCCACGCCCGGCGGCGCATCGGCGTCCCGCAGCGGCGGCAGGGCTCGCCCTCGCGCCCGTACGCGTCGAGCGAGCGGTCGAAGTAGCCCGACTCGCCGTTCACGTTGACGTACAGGCTGTCGAAACTGGTGCCGCCGGCGGCGAGGGCGTCGTTCATGACCTCGCGGACGTGGCCGAGGAGTTCGGTGGTGCGCGGCCGGGTCATGGTCCCCGTCGGACGTTCGTAGTGCAGCCTGGAGCGCCACAGCGCCTCGTCCGCGTAGATGTTGCCGACACCGCTGATCAGCGACTGGTCGAGCAGCGCGCGCTTGATCGTGGTGCGGCGGGCGCGCAGCGCGAGGTGGAACGCGGCGTCGTCGAAGAGCGGGTCCAGCGGATCGCGGGCGATGTGCGCGATGACGTCGGGCAGCCCGTCCGCGGTGTTCTCGTGCAGCGACAGCCCGCCGAAGGTCCGCTGGTCGACGAAGCGCAGCTCGGTGCCGAGGTCGTCCTCGAAGCGGACCCGGATGCGCAGGTGCTTCTCCTCCACGGCCGCCTCGGGCTGCACGAGGAGCTGGCCGCTCATCCCGAGGTGCGCGAGCACGGAGTACGGGGAGTCGTCCAGCGGCAGCCACAGGTACTTGCCCCGGCGCATCGCCGCGCCGATCCGCTGCCCCGCGAGGGACTTCGCGAAGCCGTCCGGTCCTGCCAAGTGCCGCCGTACGGCGCGGGGATGACGTACCTCGACGCTCTTGACGAGCCGCCCGGACACCCAGCGCTCCAAGCCCCGCCGCACGACTTCGACCTCGGGCAACTCGGGCACGGGACTCCTCCGGAGGGGCGGGCTGAGGGTGATGCCGGAAGCGTACATCGCGGCAGGCGGGCGCCGCCGACGAGGAGTTGGGGGCCCCGCGAGCGGGCCGGGACACCCCCGCACGCCGCACACGCGCCTGCGCCTGCGCATCACCACCCCCGCACACGCGCGGACCCCGCCGCGGCGCTGGCGCGCTGCGGCGGGGTCCGGTGGTGCGGCGATGCGGTGGTGCGGTGCTTCGGGTGAAGGATCAGGCCGTGGCCGTGTCGGTGCTCGGCGTCGAGGGGGTGTCGGCGGTCCCCTCGGCGTCCTGGGCCGCGAGGTGGGCGGCGTCAGCCGCCTGCTCCGCGGCCTGGGCCGACTTCGCGCGTTCGTCCGCGGCGGAGCGGATGGCACGCCACGCGGACTCCGCGGCCTGCTGCTCCGCCTCCTTCTTGCTGCGGCCGGTGCCGGTGCCGTACGAGACGCCTCCGACGCGGGCGGCAGCAGTAAAGGTCTTCTCGTGGTCGGGGCCGGTCTCCGAGACCAGGTACTCGGGAACGCCGAGCCCCTCGGTCGCGGTGAGCTCCTGGAGGCTGGTCTTCCAGTCCAGGCCGGCACCGAGGTTCGAGGACTTCTCGATCAGCGGGTCGAAGAGCCGGTGGACGAGTTCGCCCGCCGCTTCCAGACCCTGGTCGAGATAGACAGCGCCGATCACCGCTTCGAGGGTGTCGGCGAGGATGGACGCCTTGTCCCGGCCTCCCGTGCCTTCCTCGCCCCGGCCGAGCCGGATGAAGGAGCCGAGTTCGAGGCCGCGGCCCACCTCCGCCAGCGCACGAGAATTGACCACCGCGGCCCGCAGCTTGGCCAGTTGGCCCTCGGGCAGGTCGGGGTGGGTGCGGTACAGCGTGTCCGTGACCACGAGCCCCAGCACGGAGTCCCCGAGGAACTCCAGGCGCTCGTTGGTCGGCAGACCGCCGTTCTCGTACGCGTAGGAACGGTGGGTCAGCGCACGCACCAGAAGGGCGGACTCGAGCTTGTAGCCGAGCCGCCCTTCCAGAAGCGTGTGGGACGAGGCTGTGTTGTCCGCCGGGGCACCTCCGCTTGCGCGGAGAGAGCGCTTCTTGGCGTCAGACATCAGACCTCTCACCGGCCGCTCAGACCTCGAGGACCTGGCGCTTGTTGTAGGTGCCGCAAGCCGGGCACGCGATGTGCTGCAGCTTGGGCTCGTGGCAGCGCTCGCACGCAACCAGGGTGGGGACCGCAGCCTTCCACTGCGACCGGCGGTGGCGCGTGTTGCTGCGCGACATCTTCCGCTTCGGAACAGCCACGGCTACTTCTCCTGCTTCTCGTCGACGCCAGGTTCGGCGCCGCTCAACTCGTCCTTCTCGCCATCTTCGAGTGAACCGGCGAGTCCCTGCAGTGCCGCCCAACGGATGTCGACGGCGTCATGGTGGTGCTCCGGGTCGTCCGCCAGCCGGGCTCCGCATTCGGAGCACAGGCCCGGGCAGTCGTCCTGGCACACCGGCTGCATCGGCAGTGCGAGCACCACCGCATCACGCAGCACGGGTTCGAGGTCGAACAGGCCGTCCTCAAGAAAGAGCGTGTCCTCGTCGTCCTCGGCGTCGTCGGCCGGCTCCGCCTTGGGGCGGCCCCGGTCGTCGGCGTCAGGGTACGAGAACATCTCCTGGAAGTCCGCTTCGAGCACCTGCTCAAGCGGCTCCAGACACCTTACGCACTCCCCCTTGGCCGATGCACGGGCGGTGCCTGTGACAAGCACCCCTTCCATGACCGACTCCAGGCGGAGGTCGAGCTCCACCGGGGCGCCTTCCGGCACTCCGATGACATCCTGGATCCCGAGATCCGGGGGTGCGTCGATCGTGCGGTTCAGGCGCTGGAGCGCGCCAGGACGCCGGCCCAGCTCGTGTGTGTCGAACACGAGCGGGTTGCGGTGGTCGAGGCGGGCGTTCAGGGCCATTCCTGCTTTCGATCTTCGAGCTCATGGGGACGCTGCCCCCTTGGTGCTTCGCGGGCAGCGCTGATCGCGGACGTACACGCGACCGAAGAGCCAGGATACTGGACCTTTCGCTCACGGCCCAATCCGGTGCGCGGTCTCCGCTCCGGGCGCCGGCGCGCGCCGTCGCGGGTGCGGCCGTCAGTGGCCGCCGCGCCCCTGTTCGTAGGCCCTGAGCTGCTCGGCGCTGATCATGCTGGTGTCGAAGAGGCTCGTCTCGTCCAGCCCCTGCTGTTCCGGGACGTGCCCGGGCTGGACGTAGCCCTGCTGCTGGTTCTGGTCGTACGCGGGCTGCTGGTCGTAGCCCTGCTGCTGGTACGCGGCGTACGGGTCGGCCTGCTGGTAGCCGTAGGGGTCGGGCTGCTGGGCGTACTGCTGCTGGTAGCCGTACGGATCGTCCTGCTGGTGCTGGTAGGCGTACGCCTCCTGCTGCCGGCCGTACGACGGCTGCTGGGCCGGGGGCTCGGCGGCCGGCGCGGGCTGCTCGGGGGCCTCGGCCAGCTCGGCGAGGCCGGCCAGGTAGTCGGAGTCGCTGGTGTGCAGGCCCGGCGTGCCGTCGTCGCCGAACGGGGTCAGGTCGCCGAGGTCGTCGCTGGCGATCCGGCCGTGCAGCTTCTGCCGGCCGCGGCCGACGGCCTCCAGGGTCTTGGCGAGGACGGCCTCGAAGGCGCCGAGCTTGATGTCGACGTATTCGTCGGCGTTGCGGCGCAGGGTCTCGGGGTCGTGGCTGCGCTCGGGGGCGTCCTCGTCCTCGTATCCCTGGTCGTCGACGCCCGGGCCGGTGCCGAGGAGCTTCTCGCGGCCCCGGCCGACGGAGCCGAGGGTCTTGGTGAGGACGACCTCGAAGTTGGCGAGCTTGGAGTCGACGTAGTCGTCGGCCTCGGCGCGGATCTCCTCGGCCTCCTTGCGGGACTCGGCGAGGATGCGGTCCGCCTCGTTCTGCGAGCGGCGGGCGACCTCGGTGTCGGAGATCAGGGAGCCGCGCTCGGCGTGCGCGCTCTCGATGATCCGCTCGGCCTCCTGACGGGCCTGCTCGACCATCTGCTCCCGGCCGCCGATCAGCTCCTGCGCCTGGGCGAGTGAGCCGGGCAGGGCCTGGCGTACCTCTTCGAGCATCGAGAGCAGCTCGGCGCGGTTGACCACGCACGAGGCCGACATGGGCATGGACCGGGCGCCGCTGACCGCCGCGACGATCTCATCGAGCTTCTTCTGCACGTCCACCGTGTGCTCGCCACTCTCTAAAGCTGTGATGGAGACGGACGGGTCGACTGTACGACCACTCCCGCCCCGGACGACACCGGGTGACGCACTGTCAGGCGCTCACTGCTTGCCGAGCCGCTCGGTGAGCTGCTCCAGGACCACCGGCGGCACGAGGTGGCTGATGTCGCCGCCCCACTGCGCGACCTCCTTGACCAGCGAGGAGGACAGGAAGCTGTAGGTGGGGCTGGTGGGGATGAAGAGGGTCTCGACACCGGAGAGGCCGTTGTTCATCTGGGCCATCTGGAGTTCGTAGTCGAAGTCGCTGACCGCGCGCAGGCCCTTCACGATGGCCGGGATGTCGCGCTGCTTGCAGTAGTCGACGAGGAGGCCGTGGTAGGCCTCGACCTGGACGTTCGCGTACTCGGAGGTGACCTCGCGGATCAGCTCGATCCGCTCGTCGACCGTGAACAGGCCCTTCTTCGACTGGTTGATCATCACCACGACGTGGACGACGTCGTACAGCCGGGAGGCGCGGGCGATGATGTCGAGGTGTCCGTTGGTGATGGGGTCGAATGACCCCGGACAGACGGCGCGGCGCAACAGTGGTCCCTCGCTCTCCGGTCCGGTCATCGTGCGTCTTCGCACGTAGAGGCGGCGCGACCGTACCAAAACGTGCCCTCGCCGTATCGACGGGCCCTCAGGGCCTCGAAACCGTCCGGCCACGCGAATTCGCCGCCTCTGGTGCTGCGCTCCACGGTGACGAGGGTGTCCTCCGCGAGCCAGCCCCCCGTCCGGAGTGTGAGCAGGATCTCGCGAAGATCGTCGTCCGAGACGGCGTACGGGGGGTCGAGAAAGACCAGGTCGTACGGTTCAGTCGGCGGGGCGGTGCGGACGATCTGTTCCGCTTTGCCCGCTCTGACCTCGGCGCCGGGCAGGCCCAGTGTCTTCACGTTCTCCCGGATGATCCGGGCCGCGCGGGCGTCCGCCTCGACGAGGAGGGTGTGTCCGGCGCCGCGGCTGAGCGCTTCCAGGCCGACGGCGCCGGACCCGGCGTACAGGTCGAGGACGCGCTCGCCGTCCAGCGGGCCGCCGAGCAGGGACTGCCAGGTGGAGAAGAGGCCCTCGCGCGCCCGGTCGGAGGTGGGGCGGGTGCCGGTGCCCGGCGGGACGGCCAGACGGCGTCCGCCGGCCCGGCCGGCGATCACGCGGGTCATGAGGGTCCTTTGCGCTGGGGGTGATTCGGACGCCCCCAGTCTCTCAGCCAGGACCGGCTCACCGCCGCTCACCGTCCCGGCCGGGGGCAGGTCAGCGTTCCTTGGCCCGTCTGCCGGCGGGGGCTCACCCTTGGCCCGTCTGCCGGCGGCGGCCCACCCCTGGCCCGTCTGCCGGCGGGGGCTCCCCGCCGCTCAGCCCTTGTCCAGGTACCGCTCGCGCTCCTCGTCCAGCAGGGCGTCCAGGGCGGTGCGCAGGCCGGGGAGGCCGGTCAGCTCCGGGTCCGCGGCGACGACCGCGGTGGCCTCCTCGCGGGCCTCCGCGATGATCTCCTCGTCCTCGATGACGGCGAGCATCCGCAGGGAGGAACGGACGCCGGACTGGGCCTGGCCGAGCACATCGCCCTCCCGGCGCTGTTCGAGGTCGATACGGGAGAGTTCGAAGCCGTCGAGCGTGGCCGCCACCGCGTTCAGCCGCTGGCGGGCCGGGCTCGCCTCGGGCATCTCGGAGACCAGCAGGCAGAGCCCGGCCGCCGAGCCGCGGCCGACCCGGCCGCGCAACTGGTGGAGCTGGGAGACGCCGAACCGGTCGGCGTCCATGATCACCATGGCGGTGGCGTTCGGTACGTTCACCCCGACCTCGATGACCGTCGTCGCGACCAGGACGTCCGTCTCGCCGGCGGCGAAGCGGCGCATCACGGCGTCCTTGTCGTCCGGGTGCATCCTGCCGTGCAGGACCTCGATCCGGAGGCCCTGGAGGGGGCCCTTGGCGAGCTGGGCGGCGACGTCCAGGACGGCCAGCGGCGGACGCTTCTCCGCGTCGTCCTCGGGGGACGGCTTCTTCCTGGCCTTCTTCGGGTCGTCCTCCTCGTCGCCGATGCGGGGGCAGACCACGTAGGCCTGATGGCCGTTCTCCACCTCTTCGCGCACGCGCTCCCACGCGCGGGCGAGGAAGTGCGGCTTGTCGGCGGCGGGGACGACATGGCTGGCGATCGGGGAGCGGCCGGCGGGCAGCTGGTCGAGGACGGAGGTCTCCAGGTCGCCGAAGACCGTCATCGCGACCGTGCGCGGGATGGGGGTGGCGGTCATGACCAGCAGGTGCGGGGGCTGCTTGCCCTTGCCGCGCAGGGCGTCGCGCTGCTCGACGCCGAAGCGGTGCTGTTCGTCCACCACGACCAGGCCCAGGTCGTGGAACTGGACCTTGTCCTCGATCAGCGCGTGCGTGCCGATGACGATCCCGGCCTCGCCGGTGACCAGATCGAGCAGCGCCTGCCGGCGGCCCGCCGCTCCCATGGAGCCGGTGAGCAGCACGACCTTCGTGGAGTGCTCGGCCCCGCCGAGCATGCCGCCCTCGGCCAGCTCGCCCATCATCTCGGTGACCGACCGGTGGTGCTGCTGGGCGAGCACCTCGGTGGGCGCGAGCATCGCGGCCTGTCCCCCGGCATCGACCACGGCGAGCATGGCGCGCAGGGCCACCAAGGTCTTCCCGCTTCCCACCTCTCCCTGGAGGAGCCGGTGCATGGGGTGTTCGGTGGCGAGGCCGTCGAAGATCTCCTGGGAGACCTTTCGCTGGCCGTCGGTGAGGGTGAAGGGGAGCTTGGCGTCGAAGGCGGTGAGCAGGCCGTCGGGGGCGGGGACGCGGGCCACGGCGGGGAGTTGGGCGTCCGCGTGGCGGCGGCGGGCCAGGGCGACCTGGAGGACGAACGCCTCGTCCCACTTGAGGCGGGCGCGCGCTTCGGCGACGTCCGTGTTGGTGCGCGGGCGGTGGATCTTGAGGAGGGCCTCGGGGAGGGTGACCAGGCCGCGGCCGTCCCGCAGGGCGTCCGGGAGGGGGTCGACGGCTTCCTGGGCGCTCGGCAGGACGGTCTGCACCGACTTGGCGATCTTCCAGGACTCCAGCTTGGCGGTGGCCGGGTAGATCGGGATGAGGGTGCCGGCCCAGCTGTCGACGCTCTCCGCCGCCTCGTCGCCGTCACCGCCCAGCAGCGCGTACGCCGGGTGGGCGAGCTGGAGGCGGCGGTTGAAGACGGAGACCTTGCCGGAGAACATCGCGCGGGTGCCGGGCAGCAGCTCCTTGTGGGGCTTGTGCACGCCGTTGCCGAAGAAGACGAGCTGGAGGCGGCCGCTGCCGTCCGTGATGGTGACTTCGAGGCGCTGGCCCTTGCCGCGGGGCGCCTTGGAGGAGGCGAAGGTGTGCAGGCGCGCGTCGGCGACCTGGGCGACCACGGTCACGTGTTCGTCCATCGGCAGGTCGGCGAGGTGGGTGAGCTGCCCGCGCTCCTCGTATCTGCGCGGGTAGTGGTGCAGCAGATCGCCGACGGTGTGCAGGCCGAGGTGCTCGGCCATCACCTTCGCGGTGGCGGCACCGAGCGCCTTCTTCAGTGGTTCATCGAGCACGGGCACGAGATCCATTGCACACCACGCCACTGACATTGCCGTATACGTACCGGAAATCCGCTGGTCAGACGGCTCGTTCCGGGCCTAGGATGACGCGCTCCGGCCCTCTTCGCGGTCACCCTCCCCCGGGACCGCCCGACCCCGCGCCGTCGCACGTCCCCCCACCGGCGCAGCGACGATGGACTCCCAGACTTCTCAGCCTTCTCCGGCCTCCCCGTCTCCTCACACGTTCCAGGTGGACCTGCGCGGTCTGGTCGACCTGCTCTCCCGTCATCTGTACTCCAGCCCCAAGGTCTACCTGCGCGAGCTGCTGCAGAACGCCGTGGACGCGATCACCGCGCGCCGCGCCGAGCAGCCGGGCGCGCCCGCCACGGTGCGGCTGCGTGCCGAGGGCGGCACGCTGCACGTGGAGGACTCCGGCATCGGGCTCACCGAGTCCGATGTGCACGGTCTGCTCGCGACGATCGGCCGCAGCTCCAAGCGCGACGACGGTCTGGAGGCGGCCCGTTCGGACTTCCTCGGCCAGTTCGGCATCGGGTTGCTGGCGTGTTTCGTCGTCGCCGAGCGCATCCGGGTGGTCAGCCGCAGCGCGCGGACGCCCGACGCGCCGCCGGTCGAGTGGACGGCGGCCGACGACGGTTCGTACACCGTGCGCACGCTGCCGCACTCGGCGCGCCCCGAACCGGGCACCACCGTGCACCTGGAGGCGCGCGCCGGCGCCGGCGAGTGGCTGGGCGCCGAGCGGGTCCGGTCCCTCGCGCGGGAGTTCGGGGCGCTGCTGCCGTACGACGTGCGGGTGGGCGACGAGCCGATCGCGGATCTTCCGGCGCCCTGGGACCGCGCCTATCCGAGTCCGGCGACCCGCCGGGTGGCGCTGGCCCGGCACTGTCACGAGCTGTTCGGGTTCACTCCGCTGGACTCGATCGACCTGGACGTGCCGCTGGCCGGGGTCCGGGGGGTGGCCTATGTGCTGCCGTCGGCGGTCAGTCCCGCGCAGCGGGCGAGTCACCGGGTGCACCTGAAGGGCATGCTGCTCACCGAGCGGGCCGAACAGCTCCTGCCCGACTGGGCGTTCTTCGTGCGCTGCGTCCTGGACACGGACAGTCTGCGGCCCACCGCGTCCCGCGAGTCGCTGTACGAGGACGACACGCTCGCGGCCGTACGGGAGGCGCTGGGCGAGCGCATCCGGTCCTGGCTGACCGGGCTCGCGGCGGGTGACCCGGAGCGGCTGGCGGCGTTCTTGTCGGTGCACCACCTCGGGGTGAAGTCGCTGGCGCGGCACGACCCGGAGATGCTGCGCACGATGCTGCCGTGGCTGCCGTTCGAGACGACCGACGGACGGCTGTCCCTGGAGGAGTTCGCGCAGCGGCACCCGGTGGTGCACTTCACGCGGACGGTGGAGGAGTACCGGCAGGTCGCGCCGATCGCGTCCGCGCAGGGCGTCGGTGTCGTCAACGGCGGTTACACGTACGACAGCGAGCTGGTCGAGGCGCTGCCCTCGGTGCGTCCCGGCACGGTCGTCTCGGAGCTGGACGCGGACACCGTGACCGCCCATCTGGACCTGGTGGACCCGGCCGAGGAGCTGGCCCTGTCGGCGTTCCTGGCCGCCGCGCGGGCCCGGCTCGACCCGCTGGGCTGCGATGTCGTCCTGCGGGCCTTCCATCCGCTGTCGGTGCCCGCCCTGCATCTGGACGACCGGGCGGCCCGGCACGAGCAGGCCCGCGCGGAGGCCGAGGAGCAGGCCGACGACCTGTGGGCGGGCATCCTGGGCTCGCTGCGGGGCAGCGCCCCGCGCGCGCGGCTGGTGCTGAACCATCTCAACCCGCTGATCCGGCGCATCGGTTCGCTCGACGACCCGGACCTGATCGGCACCGCCACCGAGTCCCTCTACGGGCAGGCCCTGCTGATGGCCCAGCGCCCGCTGCGGCCGGCGGACTCCGCGCTGCTGAACCGCGCCTTCATCGGCCTGCTGGAGTGGGCCACGCACACCGACCCCGGAAAGGACGACCGCCGATGAGCCCGGCCGGCATGGACTTCGACACGCTGCGCCAGGCGATGGCGGACAACTACGGGCAGCCGGAGGGTCCCGCCCGCAACGCGCGCGCGGAGCAACTCCTGCTGGAGGCCGAGAAACTGGGCATCCCGCTCGCCGTGATCGAGGCGCTCGGGCACCAGTTGAAGGTCTACAACTACAGCTCCGAGAAGGACAAGATGTTCGTGCCCTTCGCGCGCCTGCTGCGCATGTGGGACGAACGGCCCGAGGACTTCGACGAGTACGAGATCCACTCCCTGCACTGGGTCTTCAAGTGGGTGTCGGCGGGCATGCTCGGCCAGCCGCACGTCCCGCTCGCCTCCATAGAGAAGTGGCTCGGCGAGATGGAGCACCGCTACCGCCTCGCCGGCCACTCCGAACGGGCCGTGCGCAGCGCCGAGTTCAGTGTCGCCGCGCATCTGGGCGACATGGAGCGGGCCGAGCGGGCGTACGGTGCCTGGCTCGCCGCGGACCGCGACACGATGGCCGACTGTCACGCGTGCGAGCTGCACGGGCAGGGGTGGTGGCGGTCGCGGTGCGGCGCGGACGCCGAGGCGCTGGAGCTGTGGGCGCCGGTGCTGGAGGGCGAGTTCGGCTGCGCCCACGAGCCGCACACGGTGCTCGCCTCATCGCTGCTGCCGTTGCTGCGGCTCGGGCGGGCCGAGGAGGCGCGCGCCCATCACCTGCGGGGCTTCCGGCTGGTGCGGGCCATGGAGAGCATGCGGGGCGCCTACGCGGACCACGTGGAGTTCTGCGCGGTCACCGGCAACGAGGCGCGTGCCCTGGAACTCCTCGCGGAGCGGCCGGCCTACTTCACGGACTCCGGGGAGCCGCGCAGCAAGCTGGACTTCATGGCGGTGGTGGCGCTCCTCATGGACCGCCTGACCGCTCTGGGGTTCGGGGAGCAGACGGTGCCCGGCCCGGCCGGCCGGGAGTGGACGGCGGCCGGACTCGCCGTCCACGCGCGCGGGGAGGCGCTCGCGCTGGCCGCCCTGTTCGACGCGCGCAACGGCACGTCGTACGTGAGCGAGCGGGCCCGCGCCCGGATGGACCAGCCGGCCCTGGTGGACCGGCTGCCGCTGGGCGTACGGTCCACCCGGCCGGCCGGCGCCGCGCAGCGCCCGCAGGCCGCCCCGGCAACTCCCGCGCAGCCCGGCGCCGGGGCCTCCGGGCACGGCGAGACCGGTGACCCCGCGCCCGGCGGGAGCGCGGCGGCCGGTCTGGAGGCGCTGCTCACCGAGGCCCGGCGGCTGTCCGCGCGCCGCAGCCCGGAGGCGATGGAGGCGTGGGCGGCGGTCGCGCGCGCCGCCGAGGGGCACGAGCTGGACGTCCGCGACCGCGCGGAGATCGCCGATCACGCGGCGATGGAGCGCGGCCCGGAGGGCGCCGGCCTGTTCCTGCGGGCGGCGGAACTGTACGCGGAGGCGGGCGACCCCGGTGAGGCACTAGCGGCGCGTTCCCGTGCCGCGTTCGTACGCGCGCTGACCGGCGACACGGCGGCGGCGCTGGCGACCGGCGACGAGCTGCGCGAGGAGGCGCTCGCCCTGTACGCGCGGGGCGGCACCGGGGTGTCGCAGACGGCGTCGGTGCTGGTCGGCCGGGCGCGGACGCTGATGTACCGGGTGGAGGAGGCGGAAGCCGCGGCGGAGTCGGCGTCCGCGGAGTCGTCGTCCGCGGAGTCGGAGGCGGGCGCTCCGGCCGCCGGTCCGGGTCCGGGTCCAGGTCCAGGTCCGGGTCCGGAGGACGACGTCCTGGGCGCCGCGGAAGGGGCGGCCCGGGAGCTGTCGGCCCTGGTGGAGCCGTATATCGCCGACGACGTGGCCGTGGCCTCGCGGGGCGCGGAGGCGCACGCGATGCTCGGGGAGCTGGCGGCGCGCGCCGGGGACGGGGCGGCGGCGGTCGCGTCGCTCACGCTGGCCGTCGACGGGTTCGTGGCGGCGGGGCTGCCGTGGTTCGCGGTGGAGTACGACTCCCGGCTGGCCGGGATCGCCCTGCACCTGGGCGACGCGGAGCTGGCCGAACGGTCGGCGCGGGCCGCCCTGGAGCACGGCGCGGGCCATCTGGAGCCGACCGGTCAGGCCCAGCTCCATCTGCGGCTGGCCGAGATCCTGGCGGCCACCGGGCAGGCGGGTGCCGCCTCGGACCACGCGCTGGAGGCGGCGCACTGGGCCGACGAGGCGGGCGAGGCCGGCACGCTCGGGGCCTGGGCGCGGCATCAGCTCGGCGGCTTCCTGCTCCGGCAGGGGCGGTGGGCGGAGGCCGCCGAGATCCTGGAGTCGGCGCTGCCCGACCTCACGGGCGAGACGCACGGCGACGGCGCGATCGTGCAGACGCGCTGGTGGCTCGGTGACTGTCTGACCGAGCTGGGCGAACACCGGGCGGCGGCCGAGCACTGGCTGCGGGCGGCGGACATCGCCCGGCACTGGCCCGGGCAGCGGGATCACGCGATGCTCGCGCATCTCGCCGCCGAGGCGCTCGGCCGCGCCGGGCTGACCGCCGAGGCGGACCAGGCGTACGCCCGGGCCGGCGATCTGTGGCGCGAGCTGGGCAATGTGCACGGGCTGGTCCGGTCGCTCCGGGCACGTGCGTGGTCGGCGGCCCACCGGGGCGAAGGGCTCGCCGAGGCACGGGAGTTGATGGAGGCGGCGCTAAGGGAGTGCGCCGCCGCGGTCGAGCACCCGGCGGACGCTCCCGGCTCGCCGGGTGCCGGGCCTTCCTCGGCCGGAGCGGACGCCGAGGAGGCGCGGGAGGCGGAGGACGCGGAGGACGCGGAGGACGCGTGGCGCCGGATGGTCGCCGAACTCGGGCACACGCACCGGCAGTTCGGGGACCTGATCGCCCGTTCGGTGCGGGACGACGCGGAAGAGGCCTCCGCGCGGGCCGCGTTCGAGGAGGCCCTCGGCCAACTCGGCCACGCCGTCGCCGCGTTCACCTCGCTCGGGGACGACTTCCTCGACGCCCGCACCGGAGCCGAACTGGCCGCCGGCCGGCTGGAGGCGGACCTCGGCCGACGCGAGGCGGCGGCGGCGCGCGCCGCCGCGGTCCTCGACGCCTGCCCCCGCCTGCCCGGAGAGACGGCCGAGGCCCGCCGCACGGAGGCGGAACGGTTGCGGGAACTGATGGAGGGCCCGGGGAGGACCTGATCCGGGTCCTGCGCCGGGCCTGACCGGGGTGATCCGGACCTGGCTGACGTGATCCGGGCCTGCCGGGTATGACCCGGGCCCTGCCCGGCGTGATCCGGGCCTGCCCCGGGCCCGGCCGGCGCGATCCCGGCCCTGCCTGGCCGTGATCCGGGCCGGCCTGCTCCGAGGGCCTGATCCGGGGGCCTGCCTGATCCGGGCCTGCCCAGTCTCACTCGGGCCGGCCCGTGATCCGAGCCTCCCCGGCCTGATCCCGGCCTGCCTGGCGTGACCCGGGCCGGCCTGATCGGATGCTGCCTGATGCGAGCCTGTCCGGCGTGATCCGGGCCGGCCTGATCCAGGGGCCCTGCCTGATCCGGGCCTGCCCAGCCTGACCCGGGCCCGGCCGTGATCCGGACCTGGCGGGCCACGGTCAGGCCTGGCTCGGGACCCGGTCCCGCCCCCGTCCGAATGCCGGTCCCGACCGGGACGTAAGCGCACCCCAGCGCACCCAGAGCGCGCCGAGAGCCCACACCCCCGGTCGGAACAGCGCCGGGAGACAGGCCCTCGCCCTCACCGGGCACGCCCGGCAACGGCCACCCCCGTCAGCGGTCGCGCCCCTCAGCGGTCACGCCCACAGCGCGAGCCGGCCCCCTCCCCCAACCACTCGCGGGGGCTCGGGGCGCGCCCTGGTACCGCCCGCCCCTGGACGGCCCCCAAGCCAGCCGGCCCCTGGGCACTCCCCTCAGTCCCCCGCCCCCCGTCCTCCCGTCAGTCCCCCGCCCTCAGTCCTCCCGCCCCCCGTCCGAGCCATCACCCTCACGGATCGTCTTCGCCGCGTCCCGCAGTTCGGCGAGTACCGTGCGGACCGCCTTGCGGGCCGCGCGTTCGGGGCGGTGGAGGACGTCGATCCGGCGGATCGCGTGGACGCCGCTCAGCGGGCGCAGGACCAGGGCGGGGTGCGGGCGGCTGGTCCAGCGGGGCATCAGCGCGAGGCCGCCGCCCGCGGCTACCGTCTCCGCGACGACCGCGAACTCGTTGACGCGGTGCACGATGTCGAGCCGCCGGTTCGCGGCGGTCGCGATGGCCTCGATGGTCGCCATCAGCGGAAAGCCGTCGTGCACGGTGATCCAGGGGCGCCCCGCGACGTCCTGCGGGGTCAGATGCTCCCGGCGGGCCAGCGGATCGTCGGCCGGCAGGGCGACGTCGAGCGGTTCGCGCAGCAGCGTGGTCGCGGTGACCGTACGCGGCCAGGGCGGCGTCTGCCCGAGATGGTGGGCGAGGACGAGGTCGTAGTCGCGGGTGAGCCGGGGGAACTGGTCCTGCTCCACGTCCTCGTCGGCGAACGAGAGCCGTGGCGCCTCCGCGGCCCGCCCGCGCAGCAGCACGGGGAAGAAGGCGGAGCCCGCGCTGTGGAAGGCCGCCACCGACACCTGCCCCGCCGGTTCGTCCACGAAGTCGTCGACGGCGTGCCGGGCCCGGGCGAGCGCGGTCTCGACCTCGATCGCCGCGCCGGCCAGCGCGCGCCCCGCGTCCGTGAGCACCAGCCGCCGCCCGTCGCGCTCGGTGAGCGGGACCGGGATCGTGCGTTGCAGCAGCCGCAGGTGCTGGGAGATCGCCGAGGGCGTCATCAGCAGCGCCTCGGCCACGGCGGTGACGCTGCCCAGTTCCCCGAGTTCCCGCAAGATCCGTAGCTGCCGCTCGTTCATCCGCGCAGTGTAGGCACATTTATGTAGTGATGCTTCAAGGTCCTTGAAGAAGGTGGCTCTGGGCTTCAGGGTCGCGCTGCGGGAGCGTGAGGGCGTGTCCCGAGTCCGCAGCACTGACGCAGTGCTCCTCCTTGTCGCCGCCGTCTGGGGTTCCAGCTATCTGGCCGCGAAGACCGCCACATCGGCGCTCCCCGTCCTGCTCGTCCTGTTCGCGCGTTACGGCATCTCGGCCGCCGCCTGTCTCCTGGTGGTCGCCGCCCGGAGACGGGACGGCCGTCCCACCCGTGACGAGCTGCGGATCGGGTCGGTGCTCGGGGTCACGCAGGCCGCGATCCTGGTCCTGGAGACGTACGGCGTCGCCCACACCAGCGCGGCCAACGCGGGCCTGATCATCAGCCTCACCGTGGTGCTCACCCCGTTCCTCGACCGCTCGGCGGGCGGGACCGGACTGCCCCCGCGCTACTTCGCCGCGACGGGCGTGTGTCTGCTGGCCGTCGGGCTCCTGGTGTCGGGCAATGGTTTCCACGAGCCGCGCGGGGGCGACCTGTTGATGCTCGCGGCGGCCCTGGTCCGCGCCGGGCACGTGGCCCTCGTGGGGCGGCTCACCTCGCGCCGGACGGTAAGGCCCTTGCAGATCACGGCGGTTCAGACGGTCGTCGGCACCGCCCTGTTCTTGGTGCCCGTCGCGGGCAGCCTGCCGAGGCTCGGCGCAGTCGACGCGGCGGGGTGGGCGCAGCTTCTCTATCTCGCCCTGTTCTGCAGCGTGTTCGCGTTCCTCGCCCAGACCTGGGCGGTGCAGCGCGGCTCGGCGAGCCGGGCCAGTCTGCTGCTGGGCACGGAACCGGTGTGGGCCGTCGCCGTCGGCATCTCCCTGGGCGGCGAACACCTCACCGCGCTCACCGCGCTCGGGGCCGTACTGATGGTCACCGGCACCTACTGGGGGCAGGCCGTGGAACGCGCCTCCCGGACCGGAACACCCGCGCCCACCCCCCGCCCCGGTACGCCGGAACAGCCGGAACAGCCGGAACAGCCGGAACAGCCGGAACAGCCGGAACCGAACGAACCGAAGGAATTGAACGAACCCAGGGAACCCGAGGACCCCCCGAAGGAACCGGCAGAACGGACGGCCGCCTGACCGGCCCTACACCCCGCCCGACCGTCCCGCGGCTCGCGCAACCCGCCCCACCACTCCCCCACCGGCCCCGCAACAGCGCCTCCCCGCCCGCCTATTCGACCCCGATGAGCAGCAACGCCCCCTGCCGACCGCCCCGGTACACCACGGTGTCCACGGCCAGGTACGCCTCCCGCACCCGGGCTTCGAGGCGCCCGGCGACATCGTCGGGGGTCTCGTCGCCGAGGACCAGGGTGACCAGTTCGCCGCCGGCCGCCAGCATGCGGTCGAGGACGGTCTCGGCCGTGGTCGTCACGTCCGCCCCGATGACGGCGACGTCACCGTCGATGAGCCCGAGCACGTCCCCGGCCTGGCAGATGCCCGCCATGGTCCAGGACTGCCGTTCGGCGACGGCGACTTCGGCGTAGCGGGTGGCGCCCGCGGCCGACGTCATGGCGACGACGTCCTCGTCGAAGCGGCGTTCCGGTTCGTGCACGGCGAGCGCGGCGATGCCCTGCACGGCGGAGCGGGTCGGGATCAGCGCGACCCTGACCCCTTCGGCGCGGGCCTGTTCGGCGGCAGCGGCGGCGGTGTGGCGCAGATCGGCGTCGTTGGGCAGCAGCACCACCTCGCGCGCGTGGGCCCGCCGTACCGCCTGGACGAGTTCACCGCTGGCGGGCGGCTCCCCGGGCCGGGCGAGCACGGTGGTCGCCCCGGCCTCCGTGTACAGCCCGGCCAGCCCCTCACCGGGTACGACGGCCACGACGGCGCGCTGGGCCCGTTCCCGGGGCGGCCGTCCCGCTCCCCCGGCGTGCACGTCGCCGAGCCCGAAGTGGGTGATGCGGATACGGTGCGGCCGGCCGGCCTCGACGCCCGCCTCGACGGCGGCACCGGCGTCGTCGACGTGCACATGGACGTTCCACAGCCCGTCGCCGCCGACCACCACAAGGGAGTCGCCGAGCCCGTCGAGCCGCTCGCGCAGCCGGTCCACGGCGGCGTCCTCCGCCTCCAGGAGGTAGATCACCTCGAAGGCGGGGCCGCTCTCGCCGGGAGCCCCGTCACCGCAGGCGGCCTCCGGATCGGCCGCGTCCGCCCCCTCGGCCGCGTCCGCCCCCTCGGCGCCGGCGGGGGTCTCCGGCCCGTCCGCCGGCTGCTCCGCGTGCGAGCGGGCAGGGGCGAGCGGTGCCCCATCCAGTACAGGGCGCGGAGGCTGCTCCGCGTGCGAGCGGGCAGGGGCTGCGCTCCCGCTGTCCTGCTTCGGGACCTCCCCGGTGAACGTCTGCACCAGCGCCCCGAGGACCGCGACCAGTCCCCGGCCGCCCGCGTCGACCACTTTGGCCCGCTCCAGGACGGCGAGCTGCCCGGTCGTCGCGGTGAGCGCGACGCGCGCCCCCTCGTAGGCCGCCCGCGCGACGCTGCCGCAGTCCCCCTCGACATCGCGGGCCGCCTCGGCGGCGGCCGTCGCGACGGTCAGGACGGTGCCCTCCACGGGGTGGGCGACGGCCCGGCGGGCGGACTCGGCCGCGTGCCGGAGGGCCAGCCGCAGCCCCGGGCCGTCGGTGTGGGCCGTCTCACCGTCGGCGGCGAGGACCTGCGCCATGCCCCGCAGCAGTTGCGCGAGGATCGTCCCGGAGTTGCCCCGGGCGCCGATCAGCGCGCCGTGCGCCATGGCCCGTACGGCGTCGGCGAGGGACGGCGGCGCGGAGGCGGCGGCCATCGCGTGGCCCGCGAACACCGCCTCGACGGCGGCGGCGGCCGACTCCACGGTCAGATACAGGTTGGTGCCGGTGTCCCCGTCGGCCACCGGGTAGACGTTGATCGCGTCGATCTCCTCGCGCGCGCGGCCGAGGGCCTGGAGCGCGAGCCCGCACCAGGTGCGTACCGCGAGGGCATCGAATGTCCGCGGTCCCTGCGGCACCTGTGCCTCCTTGAGCTGCTGGACGTGGGACGCAGCGTAGACCCAGCAAGGGTTACTGCCGGTAGGGGGCCCGGCGGGACGCGGGCGGGGGGTCGGCCGAGCCATGGTAGTTTCGTTCTCCGGACGCAGTCGTTGTATGCTGCTCCAGTTGCCCGATCCACTCGGGCCATCCCCCTGGCACCGCCACTCAGATCCTGGATCCTGATCTCGGCATGCCGGGATCAACCGTAAGTGCATCTGAAGTCTTTGGAGTGACCCGTGGCTGCCAACTGCGACGTCTGCGGCAAGGGGCCGGGCTTCGGCAACAACATCTCGCACTCGCACCGCCGTACGCCCCGTCGCTGGAACCCCAACATCCAGCGCGTCCGTACCGTGGTGGGCGGGACGCCGAAGCGCGTGAACGCTTGCACCTCGTGCATCAAGGCCGGCAAGGTCTCGCGCTGACAACCGCTAGCGCGCGGCCACTGCTGGTTCGCTTGCACTGAGCCCGTCCACCTCACGGTGGGCGGGTTTTTTGCTGCCCGGGAAGCGCGGAACGCGCCGCGGTGCGCGTCCGAGGACGTCCACCGCGGCGCGTTCCGCGCCCTCAGGACTCGATGTCCCCGAAGTGGTCCCAGCCGCCCTTGTTCGTCCAGGGGGCGCCGTCCACGGTGACCTGGGGCAGCGCCGACGGGTTGAGGACCTCGCCGATCACCTTCCAGCGGGCGGGCAGCTTCACGTCCGGCGGGAACGTGGCGACGATCGCGTGGTCCTCGCCGCCGCTCAGCACCCACTGCATGGGATCGACGCCGACGGCCTGCCCGATGTCGTTCATCTGGGACGGCACGTCGATGTCCCCGGAGCGGACGTCGATGCGCACCTTGCTCGCCTCGGCGATGTGCCCGAGGTCCGCGATCAGCCCGTCGCTCACGTCCGTCATCGAGGTCGCGCCGAGCCCGGCCGCCGCGGGACCCGCGTGGTACGGCGGTTCGGGGCGGCGGTGGGCCTCGACGAACGCGCGCGGCGAACGGAAGCCCCGGGAGAGCACCGCGAAGCCGGCCGCCGACCAGCCGAGCCAGCCCGTCACCGCCACCACGTCACCGGGCTGGGCGCCGGCCCGGGTGACCGGCTCGTGGTTGCGCAGATCGCCGAGCGCGGTGATCGCCACGGTGATGGTGTCGCCCCGTACGACATCGCCGCCGACCACGGCCGCGCCCGCCACCTGGCACTCGTCGCGCAGGCCGTCCATCAGCTCGGACGGCCAGGTGGCCGGGAGTTCGGCGGGCACGACCAGGCCGAGCAGCAGCGCGGTCGGCACGGCGCCCATCGCGGCGATGTCCGCGAGGTTCTGCGCGGCGGCCTTGCGGCCGACGTCGTAGGCCGTGGACCAGTCGCGGCGGAAGTGCCGTCCCTCCAGGAGGATGTCGGTGCTCGCCACGACCCTGCGGTCCGGCGCTGCCACCACCGCGGCGTCGTCGCCGGGGCCGACCCGGACCGCCGGGGTGGTGGTGAGACGCGAGGTGAGCTCTCGGATGAGCCCGAACTCCCCCAACTCGCCCACGGTGCCCTTCATGATCGTCGTGCTCCCTCTGTCGCTGCTCGTGCCCGGTCGCGAGCGGTGTCCGTAGTCGGTACGGTCGAATGGACCGTCAACCTGTGCCGTCCCCGCTCCCCGGCGCGGGGGCCCCAGTCACCGCGGGTCTCCCCGCGGCGAGCGACGACGCGATACCGTGGCGTTCCTTTTCCCCACATGATCCTCGTGGCCGCCCTGGAGGTTCCGTGGTACAGGCGTACATCCTGATCCAGACGGAGGTCGGCAAAGCGTCGACCGTCGCCGAGACGATCGGCAAGATCCCGGGGGTGATCCAGGCCGAGGACGTGACAGGACCGTACGACGTGATCGTGCGGGCCCAGGCCGACACCGTGGACGAACTCGGCCGCATGGTGGTCGCCAAGGTCCAGCAAGTGGACGGCATCACCCGCACCCTGACCTGCCCGGTCGTGCACCTGTAGCCCCCGTCTACCCTTGGCCGGTGACCTTCTTCCGTCCCCGGCACGCCGCTCTCCTCGGGCTGCCCGTCATCGCGGTTCTGACCGCGGTCACGGGCTGCTTCTCAAGCGACGACAGCACGTCCGTCGCGGTTCCGAACCCGGGGGCGAAAGCCGCCGAGCTGTGCCGGAAGCTGGAGACGGTGCTGCCGCGGACACTGGACGGCCACCGCCGTGAGGACCCGGAGCCCCGGTCCGCGCTGACCGCGGCCTGGGGAAGCCCGGCGACGGCGATCATACTGCGCTGCGGGGTCGAACGGCCTGCGAAGATGACCGATCCGAAGGTGGCCGCGGGCGACGACCCGAAGGCGGTCGGCGGCGGCGTGAACGGCGTGGACTGGCTGATGGAGAAACAGGACGACGGGTCCACCCGCCTCACCACCGCCCTGCGCGAGGCGTACGTCGAGGTCACGGTCCCGGAGGGCGACGACGTCTCCGGCGTCCTGGTCGGGCTCGCGGCCGGCGTCAAGAAGGCGATCCCCAAAGGGATCGCCGACTGACAACGGCTGACACAGCGGTTCCCTGGCAGGCCCCCCGGCGCGGCGGAAGGCTCAGCGCAGACCCGTCGAGCGGCGCAGCGCCGCCTGGACGAGCCGGTCGACCAGCTCCGCGTAGCTCACGCCCGTCTCCCGCCACATCCGCGGGTACATGGAGATCGGCGTGAAGCCCGGCATGGTGTTGATCTCGTTGATCACGAACTCGCCGTCATCGGTGAGGAAGAAGTCCGCGCGGACCAGGCCCTCGCAGGAGGCGGCCTCGAAGGCCTCGACGGCGAGCCGGCGGACCTCGGCGGTCTGCTCCTCGGTGAGCGGCGCGGGCACGATCCCGTCGGCCGAGTCGATGTACTTGGCCTCGAAGTCGTAGAAGGCGTGCGACTGCACGGGCGGGATCTCGGCGGGCACCGAGGCGCGCGGCCCGTCCTCGAACTCCAGCACCCCGCACTCGATCTCGCGGCCGGTCAGCAGCGCCTCCACGATGATCTTCGGGTCGTGCCGCTGGGCTTCCGCGATCGCCTCGTCGAGCCCGGCGAGGTCGTCGACCTTGGTGATGCCGAACGAGGAACCCGCGCGCGCGGGCTTCACGAACAGCGGCCAGCCGTGCTCACCCGCGAAGTCGACGATCTTCTTGCGGGCGGCGGACTCGTCCTGCTCCCACTCGCGGGGCCGGATCACCACGTAGGGGCCCACCTTGAGGCCGAACGAGGTGAACACCCGCTTCATGTAGTCCTTGTCCTGGCCGACGGCCGAGGCCAGCACACCCGAGCCGACGTAGGGGACGCCGGACAGCTCCAGGAGTCCTTGCAGGGTGCCGTCCTCGCCGTACGGGCCGTGCAGCACCGGGAAGACGACGTCGACCTCGCCGAGCGCCTTGGGGACCGAGCCGGGTTCGGTGTAGACGACCTCGCGGCTGGAGGGGTCGACGGGGAGCACCACGCCGCCCTCCGTGGACTCGGCGATCTGCTCGACGCTCGGCTGCTCGCGGTCGACGATCGCCATGCGCGCCGGGTCGTCAGCGGTGAGCGCCCACCGGCCGTCCTGGGTGATGCCGATCGGCAGGACGTCGTACTTGGTCCGGTCGATGGCGCTGAGGACGGCGCCGGCCGTGACCACGGAGATCCCGTGTTCGGAGCTGCGGCCGCCGAAGACGACAGCCACGCGCGGCTTGCGCTGCGGCTGCTCAGGGCTCTGGGGGAGGTTCTCGGTGCTCATATCGCGTTGAGAGTACCCGGTGGTAGGGCGGTGAGTCAGCGCCCCACGGCGGCCGTTGCTCAGCGTCGTACCGGCCGTCGCGGAGCGTCGCCCGCCCGGCGGTACGGCGGGGTCCGTTCAGCGCCGTTCGGGCTTGGCGCTGCGCGACATCAGCTCCTTGAGGGCGACCACCGGCGGCTTGCCCTCGTGGACGATGCCGACGACGGTCTCCGTGATGGGCATGTCGACGCCGTGCCGGCGCGCCAGATCCAGCACGGACTCACAGGACTTGACGCCCTCGGCGGTCTGCCGGGTGACCGCGATGCTCTCCTGCAAGGTCATCCCCCGGCCGAGGTTGAGGCCGAAGGTGTGGTTGCGGGAGAGCGGCGAGGAGCAGGTCGCGGCGAGGTCGCCGAGGCCGGCGAGGCCGGAGAACGTCATCGGGTCGGCGCCCATGACGAGTCCGAGGCGGGTCGTCTCGGCGAGACCGCGGGTGATGAGCGAGCCCTTGGCGTTGTCACCGAGTCCCATGCCGTCGGCGATACCGACCGCGAGGCCGATCACGTTCTTCACCGCGCCGCCGAGTTCGCACCCCACGACGTCGGTGATCGTGTAGGGGCGGAAGTACGGGGTGTGGCAGGCGGCCTGGAGCCTGCGGGCGACCGACTCGTCACGGCAGGCGACGACCGCCGCGGCGGGCATGCGCTGGGCGATCTCCTTGGCGAGGTTGGGTCCGGAGACGACGGCGACCCGGTCCGGGGAGACCTTGGCGACCTCCTCGATGACCTCGCTCATCCGCTTCACCGTGCCGAGTTCGACGCCCTTCATCAGGGAGACGAGCACGGTGCCGGGGGCGAGCAGCGGCACCCACTCGGCGAGGTTGGCGCGCAGGGTCTGGGACGGCACGGCGAGCACGGTGAAGTCGGCGCCGCGCGCCGCCTCGGCCGGGTCGGCGGTGGCCCGCAGGTTCTCCGGGAGTTCGATGCCCGGGAGGTAGTCCGGGTTCATCCGCGTGGAGTTGACCGCTTCGGCGAGTTCGGGGCGGCGGGCCCACAGGGTGACGTCGCACCCTGCGTCGGCCAGCACCATCCCGAAGGCCGTGCCCCACGATCCGGTCCCGAAGACGGCCGCCCTGACCGGGTTGCTCACGTGCCCTGCCCCTCTTCCTGCTGTGCTTTCGCCCGAGCCGCGGCCCTGCGGCGCTGCGCGATACGCACCTCGCGCGGGTCGTACACCTTCTCGGGCGCCTTCTCGCCGCGGATCAGCTCGAGCTGCGCGGTGATGGCGGCCATGATGACCTCGGTGGCCTCCTTGAGGAGGTCCGGGCTCATCTCCTTGTCGTAGAAGCGCGAGAGGTCCACCGGCGGGCCCGCGAGCACGTGGTGGGTCTTGCGCGGAAGGATGTTGGGCTTCTTGGCGTAGGGCGGCAGCAGTTCGTTGGCGCCCCACTGGGCGACCGGGATCACCGGGCACTTGGTCTGCAGGGCGACCCGGGCCGCACCGGTCTTGCCGGTCATCGGCCAGCCGTCGGGGTCACGGGTGAGGGTGCCCTCGGGATAGAAGGCGACGCACTCACCGCGGTCCACGGCGTCGATGGCGGCGCGGAAGGCGCTCAGCGCGTCGGTGCTCTCGCGGTAGACGGGGATCTGTCCGGTGCCGCGCATCGCGGCGCCGACGAATCCCTTCCGGAAAAGGCCGGCCTTCGCCAGGAACCGCGGAACACGCCCGGTGTTGTACTGATAGTGCGCGTACGCGAACGGGTCCACATGCGAATTGTGGTTCACCGCGGTGATAAATCCGCCCTCGGCCGGAATGTTCTCCATTCCGCGCCAGTCCCGCTTGATCAGAACCACCAGCGGCGGTTTGCAGAGAACCGCGGCCAAGCGGTACCAGAAGCCGATTCTGCGGCGGGGCACGCGGACACCTTCCTCTAAGGCCTGGGGGGCCGCACAAGTGTCGCCCCAGGCCGCCTGTCTGTCGAGAACACCGTACGCCCCGGCGTCCGGACCGCCAGGGCTGGCGGGTCACAATAAGGCGTGACGAGTAAGGGCGGAGCCGTCGTGCGGTGGACTGTGGTCATTCCCCTCAAGCCCCTGGCGCGGGCCAAGAGCAGGCTCGCGGACACCGCCTCCGCGGGACTGCGCCCGGCTCTCGCGCTGGCGTTCGCGCAGGACACCGTGGCGGCGGCGCTGGCCTGCGAGGCGGTCGGGGATGTGGCGGTCGTCACGGGCGATCCGCTGGCCGGACGCGAGCTGGCCGCGCTGGGCGCGCGCATCGTCGCGGACGAGCCGGGAGGCGGTCTGAACGCGGCACTGGCGCACGGCGCGGACGTCGTACGGTCCCGGGAACCCGGAAGCGCCGTCGCGGCCCTGAACGCCGATCTGCCCGCCTTGCGCCCCGCTGAATTGGCCCGGGTTCTGCGCGCGGCCGCCGAATTCCCCCGCGCTTTTCTGCCCGACGCGGCCGCAATCGGCACCACACTCCTGGCCGCTTCTCCCGGCGCCGAATTGCTCCCGGCTTTCGGTACGGATTCCCGGGCCCGGCATCGCGCCTCGGGCGCCGCGGAACTCGGGCTCGACGCGGTGGATTCCGTTCGGCAGGACGTGGACACCGGGGACGATCTGCGGGCGGCGCTGACGCTCGGGGTGGGGCCCCGGACACTCACGGCGGCGGCCCGGCTGCTGATTCCGGAGGCCTAGGCCGTCCGGGGCCGTGCGGGGCGGGCCGGGGTCACTAGGCTGCCGTCATGCAGGCGACCTCGTACACGTACGACCCCGAGACCCGCAGCGGACAGGTGCTGCTCGACGACGGCACTCCGGTGCCCTTCGACGGGGCGGCGTTCGACGCCGGCGGTCTGCGGCTGCTGCGGCCGGGACAGCGGGTGCGGATCGAGACCGAGGGCGAGGGCGCGGACCGCCGGATCACGCTGATCACCCTGCAGACGTTCTGACCACGCGTCCGCACAGGCCTTGAACAGACCGTCCGCCGGGCCTCCGAACACGCCGTCCGCCGGGGCTCCGGACAGCCCGTCCGCCGGGGCTCCGGACAGCCCGTCCGCCCGGGCTTTGAACACGCCGCGGGCCGGGCTCCCGAGGGGAGCCCGGCCCGGCGCGTGAGGTACCCCGGCGCCCTGCTTCTAGCGGGCGGTGGCCTTCTTGGCGGTGGTGGTCTTGCGGGCCGCCGACTTCTTGGCGGGGGCCTTCTTGGCCGTCGCCTTCTTCGCCGGGGCCTTCTTGGCGGTCGCCTTCTTGGCGGTGGTCTTCTTCGCCGCGGCCTTCTTGGCGGTGGCCGTGGTCTTCTTGGCGGTCGTCTTCTTCGCCGTCGCCGTGGTCTTCTTCGCGGCCGCCGCGGTGGTCTTCTTCGCGGTCGCCTTCTTGGCGGTGGTGGCCTTGCGGGCCGTCGCCTTCTTGGCCGTCGTGGCCTTCTTGGCCGCGGCCTTCTTCACCGTCGCCGAAGCGCCGCCGGACAGGCTGCCCTTCGGGGCCTTCTTGACCGCGACGTCGTTCTTCGGGAGCTTCTTCGAGCCGCTCACGAGGTCCTTGAAGCCCTGGCCCGCGCGGAAGCGCGGCACGGAGGTCTTCTTGACCCGGACCCGCTCACCCGTCTGCGGGTTGCGGGCGTAACGAGCCGGACGGTCGACCTTCTCGAAGGAACCGAAGCCGGTGACCGAGACCCGGTCCCCGCCGACGACCGCACGGACGACCGCGTCCAGTACCGCGTCGACCGCGTCGGCGGCCTGCTGACGGCCACCGACCTTGTCGGCAATCGCTTCTACGAGCTGCGCCTTGTTCACGTCTTCCCCTTCGGAGACATTGCCCGAACGAATGCGTTCAAGCTTTTTCGCACGTTAGGCAGATATATACCGCAAATCAAACACGAAACGGGCTAATCACCCTTGTGCCGCAACGAACTCGGGCCGCAGCGGAGTTCCTCAGCGTTCCCCTTCGAGGAATCGGCCCTCGTCGAGGTCCTTGGTGAACCGCTCCAGCCGCCTTGTCGCGTCGGCGAGATCGTGCTTGGCCACGGCCGTAATGACCAGCAGCTTCCGGGTCAGCGCCATCCGTACGCCCTCCGGGACTTGCAGTGCGCGCACTGTTGTGTGCGCTTCCTTGAGTTGGGCCGCGACTGCCGAGTAGAGCTGGAGTTGGCCGTCGTGTTCCATGCACAGATTGTGCCATCTGGGGCGAGTTGTCGCCTGCGCAGGGGGTAACTGCCGCCTCCCGAGGGCCTCCTGGCGACGTCGGCCGGATGCTGTGGCACTCTGCGCGTACCCCCTCAAATTCCCTTGTAACCAGGGGAGTTGACAGGTGTCACGGGGGTGCGCGGGGGCCTTCGGGGGCGGAAACAGCCGTACCCCCAACCGTCCACGATTGGGGGTACAGAGGGGTGTTGCGGGTGGCCGAAATCAGCCTTGCTCAGATCGCGAAGGTGCTCTCGCGGCCGGAGCCGGGTCCGGCCCGAAGCGGCTGTCGGGTCAGACCTGGAGCGTCTTCGGCTTGTGCGAGGGCCGCTTGGCCTCGTAGGCGGCGATGTCGCCCTCGTTCTGCAGGGTGATGGAGATGTCGTCCAGCCCGTTCAGCAGCCGCCAGCGGGCGTTCTCGTCGAGGTCGAAGGCGGCGGTGATGCCCTCGGCGCGCACCTCGCGGGACTCCAGGTCGACGGTGATCTCGGCCTGCGGGTCCCGCTCGGTCAGCTCCTGGAGCGCGTCCACGGTCTTCTGCTCCAGAACCACCGTGAGCAGGCCGTTCTTGAGCGAGTTGCCCCGGAAGATGTCCGCGAAGCGGGAGGAGATCACGGCCTTGAAGCCGTAGTTCTGCAAGGCCCACACGGCGTGCTCGCGGGAGGAGCCGGTGCCGAAGTCGGGGCCCGCCACCAGGACCGTGGCGCCCGCGCGCTCGGGCTGGTTGAGGACGAAGGACGGGTCCTTGCGCCAGGCCTCGAAGAGACCGTCCTCGAAGCCGTCCCTGGTCACCTTCTTGAGCCAGTGGGCGGGGATGATCTGGTCGGTGTCCACGTTGCTGCGGCGCAGCGGGACGGCCCGGCCGGTGTGCGTGGTGAATGCTTCCATGGCTCTCAGACTCCAGCGGGCACGGGGGCGTCGGACAGATCGGCCGGCGAGGCCAGGTGGCCGAGGACCGCGGTCGCGGCCGCCACCTGCGGCGATACGAGGTGCGTACGGCCGCCCTTGCCCTGCCTGCCCTCGAAGTTGCGGTTCGAGGTGGACGCGGAGCGCTCACCGGGGGCGAGCTGGTCGGGGTTCATGCCCAGACACATCGAGCAGCCCGCGTGCCGCCATTCGGCGCCGGCCTCCTTGAAGACCACGTCCAGGCCCTCGGAGACGGCCTGCAGACCGACCCGCGCGGAGCCGGGGACGACCAGCATCCGTACGCCGTCGGCGACTTTGCGGCCCTCGACGATCGAGGCGGCGGCGCGCAGGTCCTCGATACGGCCGTTGGTGCACGAACCTACGAAGACGGTGTCGACCTTGATGTCGCGCAGCGGCTGCCCGGCGGTCAACCCCATGTATTCCAGGGCCTTTTCGGCGGCCAGGCGCTCCGAAGCGTCTTCGTACGAAGCCGGGTCGGGGACCTGGGCCGAAAGGGGCGCGCCCTGGCCGGGGTTGGTGCCCCAGGTGACGAACGGCGCCAGCGCGGCGGCGTCGATGACGACCTCCGCGTCGAAGGTGGCGTCGTCGTCGGACTTGAGGGTCTTCCAGTACGCGACGGCGGCGTCCCAGTCCTCGCCCTCGGGGGCGTGCGCACGGCCTTTGAGGTAGGCGAAGGTGGTCTCGTCGGGGGCGATCATGCCCGCGCGGGCGCCGGCCTCGATCGACATGTTGCAGATGGTCATGCGGGCTTCCATCGAGAGCTTCTCGATGGCGGAGCCGCGGTATTCCAGGATGTAGCCCTGGCCGCCGCCGGTGCCGATCCGGGCGATGATCGCGAGGATGAGGTCCTTGGCGGTGACGCCGTCGGGCAGTTCGCCGTCGACCGTGATGGCCATGGTCTTCGGGCGGGCCAGCGGCAGCGTCTGGGTGGCCAGCACGTGCTCGACCTGCGAGGTGCCGATGCCGAACGCGAGCGCGCCGAAGGCTCCGTGCGTGGAGGTGTGCGAGTCGCCGCAGACCACGGTGGTGCCGGGCTGGGTCAGGCCGAGCTGCGGGCCCACCACGTGCACCACGCCCTGCTCGACGTCGCCCAGGGAGTGCAGCCGCACCCCGAACTCGGCCGCGTTCTTGCGCAGCGTCTCGAGCTGGACCCGGGAGACCGGGTCGGCGATGGGCTTGTCGATGTCGAGGGTCGGGGTGTTGTGGTCCTCGGTGGCGATGGTGAGGTCGAGCCGCCGCACCGGGCGCCCGGCCTGGCGCAGACCGTCGAAGGCCTGCGGGCTGGTCACCTCGTGCAGCAGGTGCAGATCGATGAAGAGGAGGTCGGGCTCGCCCTCGGCGCGCCGGACGACATGGTCGTCCCAGACCTTCTCCGCGAGTGTCCTACCCATCGCTTTCCCTCCGGCCGGCCTGTGTGGCGCCGGCCCAACTAGAGATTTCCGAGGCGGCAGACGTTCGTACCCCTCGTCCGGACGTCGTCCGCCGGGCCCGTTGGTCGGCGGGCCGCTGTGTCTACAAGGGTGGCGCGTTCCACCGGAAATTGAACTTGCGTTTCACAGAGTGAGACGCGAGTATCGTTTCATGGACAACAGTAGCGGCGTCGGCGTTCTGGACAAGGCAGCCCTTGTCCTGAGCGCTCTGGAGTCCGGTCCGGCCACCCTCGCGGGCCTGGTCGCGGCGACCGGACTGGCACGGCCCACGGCACATCGCCTCGCCGTGGCACTCGAACACCACCGCATGGTGGCGCGTGACATGCAGGGCCGGTTCATCCTCGGCCCCCGCCTCGCCGAGCTGGCCGCGGCCGCCGGCGAGGACCGCCTGCTCGCCACGGCGGGGCCGGTGCTCACGCATCTGCGGGACATCACCGGCGAGAGCGCCCAGCTCTACCGCCGGCAGGGAGACATGCGGATCTGCGTCGCCGCGGCCGAGCGCCTGTCGGGTCTGCGGGACACGGTTCCGGTGGGCTCCACGCTCACCATGAAGGCCGGTTCGTCCGCGCAGATCCTGATGGCGTGGGAGGAGCCGGAGCGGCTGCACCGCGGTCTGCAGGGCGCCCGCTTCACCGCGACCGCCCTGTCGGGGGTGCGGCGCCGGGGCTGGGCCCAGTCGATCGGCGAGCGCGAGCCGGGTGTGGCCTCGGTCTCCGCGCCGGTGCGCGGCCCCTCGAACCGCGTGGTCGCCGCCGTCTCGGTCTCCGGGCCGATCGAGCGCCTGACCCGTCACCCGGGCCGGATGCACGCCCAGGCGGTCATCGACGCGGCGGGCCGCCTCTCCGAGGCCCTGCGCCGCACGGGCTGACCGCCCCCGCTCCCCCACTCTCCCGCTTCACATTCCTCGTCTTACGTTCTCGCGCACGGGACGGGCCGGCCCCAACGCCGCGGCAGGCCCGCCCCGGAGCACCGAACTCACCTCTTCGCGCGCCGAGTTGGCGACACCGTCGGCCCCGTACGGGAACGGCCGGGAGTGACAGAGGACTTTGGGAACGCCGAAAGGGCCCCCACCGGAGTGGAGACCCTTTCGAACACGTACCCCCGACCGGATTCGAACCGGCGCTACCGCCTTGAGAGGGCGGCGTGCTAGGCCGCTACACAACGGGGGCCTTGGATCTTGCGTTTCCGCAGATCCGAGCTGGGCTACCAGGACTCGAACCTAGAATGACGGTACCAGAAACCGTAGTGTTGCCAATTACACCATAGCCCATGGTGGTTTAGACCAGTACCCCCGACCGGATTCGAACCGGCGCTACCGCCTTGAGAGGGCGGCGTGCTAGGCCGCTACACAACGGGGGCCCTAGCGATCCTGCATGGGAGTCAGTGGGTGCGACCCGGACTGTCCCCCTGGGAAGGATCTGTACCCCCGACCGGATTCGAACCGGCGCTACTGCCTTGAGAGGGCAGCGTGCTAGGCCGCTACACAACGGGGGCTTTGCGGAGCTGGTCTCCGCGGTGTGCAGATGAGCTCTGCGAGCTGGCCTACCAGGACTCGAACCTAGACTAACGGAACCAGAAACCGTCGTGCTGCCAATTACACCATAGGCCACTGAGACGCAATCCCCTGCGGGATCTTGTCTTAGCTAGCGCCTCCGAACTCCGGCCTTTCGGCCCGTTCTCGGCGGCGCAGGAAGAACATTACCCGAAGGTGGACGGCGCTCCAAAACGGGTATCGGCGCCGAGCAGCGCCGGGAGTTCGGCCAGCGAGGCGATGCGGTGCGGGCCGGTCGGCGGACCGCCGGCGGCGCTGTGGGCGCCGTCACGGTCGATCCACACGGAGAGCAGGCCCGCCTCGGCGGCGCCCCGGCCGTCGATCTCCGGGTGATCGCCCACGTAGGCGACCCGGTGCGGCGGCAGGCCAAGGGCCTCGCAGGCCGCGTGGAAGGCCTCCGCGGCGGGCTTGGAGACGCCGAGTTCCGCGGCGCACAGGATCGCCTCGAAGCGGTCGCGCACCCCGAGGACGCGCAGCTTGCGGTCCTGTACGAGCAGGCTGGAGTTGGACAGGACCGCGTGCCGGTGGCTGGTCACGAGGCTGTCGAGGACCGGCAGGACGTCGGGGAACAGCGCCCAGGCGGTCTCGTAGTGGGTGATGTAGCGGTCGAACCACGCGTCGGCGTCGGCGTCGCTCAGCCGCTCCTCCCCCAGGAAGACCCGGACGCGGTCCCGGCGCTGGCCCTGCCAGTCCGTCTCGCCCGCCGAGAACCGTGCCCACTGCGCGTCGGTGACCTCGCGCCAGCGGGCGAGGGCGTGCTCGACGGAGGCGTGCCCGTCGAGCAGGCCCTCGGCGGCCAGGTGGTCGCGCATGCCGGCCCGGTCGGCGGCGGTGTAGTCGAAGAGCGTGTCGTCGATGTCCCAGACCACGGCGTCGATGCCCATGCCCCGACCGTAGCGCCGTGACCGGCCGGCTGTCCTTCGGTCGCCGTGGTGCGGTTCCTCGTGGGGGTGTCCGACGGGGGTGGCGGGCGCGGGGGTTGGCCGGCGTACGGCAAAGGGGCGGTGCCCGGTTGGACACCGCCCCTCCACCGCGCGTACAGCCGGTGACTAGGGCGTGTCGTTTGGATCAGGTGGCGCCGGAGTGCGGCGCCTTGTCGGCTGGGCCGAGCGGGGCAGGGTGCGTGCAGCTGCAAGGCGGAGGAGGGCGACGACGCGGAGCGTCGGCAACCGACGACAACGCCGCTGGGGGTACCCCCTGCTCGAAGAGCTTGGGGGAGTGCGTGCCCTGCCCCGCGACCCGCCACATGATCCAAACGACACGCCCTAGGCGGCGGCGAGGCGCTCCAGGGCCGCGTCGACGCGGGCCAGCGTCTTCTCCTTGCCGAGGATCTCCAGGGACTCGAAGAGCGGCAGGCCGACCGTGCGGCCGGTCACGGCGACACGGACCGGCGCCTGGGCCTTGCCGAGCTTGAGGCCGTGCTCCTCGCCGGCGGCCAGGACGGCCTCCTTGAGGGACTCCGGGGAGGACCAGTCGGCCGCGTCGAGCTTCTCGCGGGCCGTGCGGAGCAGGGCGTCGCTGCCCTCCTTCATGGCCTTCGTCCAGGACGCCTCGTCGACGGCCGGCTCCGGCAGGAACAGGAAGTCGACGTTGTCGGTGATCTCGGAGAGGACCTTCATCCGCGACTGGGCGTGCGGGGCGATCGCCTGCCACTTGGCCTCGTCGAAGTCCTCCGGCGCCCAGGGGGCGAAGGGGGCGCGCAGCCAGGGGGCGCAGCGCTCGGTGAAGTCCTTGACGTCGAGCAGCCGGATGTGGTCGGCGTTGATCGCCTCGCACTTCTTGAGGTCGAAGCGAGCCGGGTTCGGGTTGACGTCCGTGACGTCGAAGGCGGCGACCATCTCCTCCACGGAGAAGATGTCGCGGTCCGCCGAGAGCGACCAGCCGAGCAGGGAGAGGTAGTTCAGCAGGCCCTCGGGGAGGAAGCCGCGCTCGCGGTAGAGGTTGAGCGAGGACTCCGGGTCGCGCTTGGAGAGCTTCTTGTTGCCCTCGCCCATGACGTACGGGAGGTGTCCGAAGGCGGGGGTGCTCTTGGCGATGCCCAGCTCGGTGAGCGCCTTGTAGAGGGCGATCTGCCGGGGGGTGGAGGAGAGCAGGTCCTCGCCGCGCAGGACGTGGGTGATCTCCATCAGGGCGTCGTCGACCGGGTTGACCAGCGTGTACAGCGGGGCGCCGTTCGCCCGGACGATGCCGAAGTCCGGCACGTTCTCCGGGAGGTAGGTGATCTCGCCGCGGACCAGGTCGTCGAAGGTGATCGGCTCGTCGGGCATCCGGAAGCGGATGATCGGCGTGCGGCCCTCGGCCTCGTAGGCGGCCTTCCGCTCGGCGGAGAGGTCGCGGCAGTGGCCGTCGTAACCGGACGGCTTGCCGGCGGCGCGGGCGGCGTCGCGGCGGGCGTCCAGTTCCTCGGTGGAGCAGTAGCAGGGGTAGGCGTGCCCGGCCTCCAGCAGCCTGGCGGCGACGTCACGGTAGATGTCCATGCGCTGCGACTGGCGGTAGGGCGCGTGCGGACCGCCGATCTCGGGGCCCTCGTCCCAGTCGAAGCCCAGCCAGCGCATCGAGTCGAGGAGCTGCTGGTACGACTCCTCGGAGTCGCGGGCCGCGTCGGTGTCCTCGATGCGGAAGACCAGGGTGCCCTGGTTGTGCCGGGCGAACGCCCAGTTGAACAGGGCGGTGCGGACCAGGCCCACGTGGGGGTTGCCGGTCGGGGACGGACAGAAACGTACGCGTGGGGGCACCCCCTGTCCGAGCGGAGTCGAGGACTGGGGGGAAATCGCGTTAGCCACGCTTGATCACCTTGTTGGTGAGAGTGCCGATGCCTTCGATGGCGACGGCGACCTCGTCGCCGACGTTCAGGGGGCCGACCCCGGCCGGGGTGCCCGTGAGGATGACGTCGCCCGGGAGCAGGGTCATGGCCTCGGTGATGTTGACGATCAGGTCCTCGACGGAGTGGATCATCTCGCTGGTGCGGCCGAGCTGGCGCTGCTGCCCGTTGACCGTGCACTGGATGGTCAGGTCGGCGGGGTCGAGGTCCGTCTCCACCCAGGGGCCGAGCGGGCAGGAGCTGTCGAAGCCCTTGGCCCGGGCCCACTGCTTCTCGCGCTTCTGGACGTCGCGCGCGGTGACGTCGTTGGCGCAGGTGTAGCCGAGGATGACGTCCTTGACGCGCTCGCGGGGGACCTCGCGGCACATCCGGCCGATCACCACGGCCAGCTCCGCCTCGTGGTGCAGGTCGCTGGTGAAGGAGGGGTACTGGACCGGGTCGCCGGGGCCGATCACCGAGGTGGACGGCTTGAAGAAGGCGAACGGGGCGTCGGGCACCTCGTTGTCCAGCTCCTCGGCGTGCTCCGCGTAGTTGCGGCCGAAGGCCACGACCTTGTTCGGGAGCACCGGCGGCAGCAGGCGCACCTTGCTCAGCGGGACCTTCGTGCCGGAGAGCTCGAAGTCCGCGAACGGGATGCCCTTGATGATGTCGAGGACGAGCTCGTCCGGCCTGTCGCCCTCGACCGCGCCGAAAGCGACGTTGCCGTCGATGGAGAATCTGGCGATGCGCACGGGATCCTTGCGCCCCTCACTGAGCTGGCTGGAGTCTGACGCTCCAGGCTAACGCGGCAAGGGGTGCGGGCCTCGCGCACGGCCGCCGGGGCGGTCGCGGCAAGCCGGGCGGTTCACTCGGCGGCGCCCGCGCTCACCCGGCGGCGCTCACGCATCGGCGCCCACCCGGTGGCGCTCCGGTTCACTCCGCGGCGGTCGCGGAGACCGGGACCTCCATGAGGATGGTGCGGCGCGGGTTGGCGGTCTGGCCGGGAAGGTCGAGGGAGTGCTCCGGCTGCTCCGCGGTCCCGAGGGCGCCGGCGTCGTCGAGGTGCGCCAGCGTGGTGCGTCGCGGGTTGGCAATGTTGCGGAACATCATCGTCGTCTTCACCGTTGTACTCGACCTTGTCGTCCTGGGCGCCGGGGGCGAAGAGCCCCGGATAGGCGCGGGTTGTCGGATTCGCCATCCCTGTAAAGCGTCAGGCTAAACATGCAATTCCCGGGCGAAGACGTGAAGACGCCATGATCGTAGTGTGAGTTTGCTCACTCACGCAGGGGCAAAGCGGTCAATTCCGACCCCCAACTCCAGCCGACCAAACGGACATTGCTCCACTGAAGCAATCATTCCGCTCCTGATCATGGCGACTGGGACAGGGGGTGCGCACCAGTGGCTCGTAGGCATACGCCCGGTATGTACGAGATCACTTTGCACATCTCGTGACGCGCCCCTCACGTGCTGTCACGGAGGTCACAGCCTGGTACTCGGCCCTTGTTGGAGATCCTGCACTGTGCTGGAATTCCACGGACCGCCGCGGGATACGAACCGGCGCGCAGGGGCGCAACGCAGCGCCGAGTGGCGGCGGGAAAGGGGAGCCTGCGCCGGTCACTCACGACCACACCATGAGGCGCATCTGCGCCTTTGTACGACGCCGACACCGTCCCGCCGTTCACGCGGAGGGGCGCCTGGTCCAGAGGTTGCGACGCTAGTGCAGGGACGTTTCAAGAGGGATGGCAGCGCTTCGGCGGAGCCGGAGCCGCGCGGCGGGACCGACCGCGGTTCCTCGCCCCAGCACGCCCAGAACCCGGGACCGGCAGAGGTCGGCGGCGGCGGCGAGTCCGCTCGCCCCGGCGCGAAGCCCAAGGCTCCCGCCACCACACCGGCCGCCACGCCGCCGAGCACGCCGGGCCCCGGCCCGCGCGTCGCCCTGCGGAACTGGCGCATCTCGACGCGACTCGTCTCGCTGCTCGCGCTCCCCGTGGTCGCCGCGACCTCGCTGGGCGCACTGCGCATCAACGAGTCGATGGACAACATCCAGCAGCTCGACAACATGAAGCTGCTGACCGAGATGACCAAGCAGGCGACCGAGCTGGCCGCCGCGCTCCAGAAGGAGCGCGACCTGTCGGCCGGACCGCTGGCGCACGGCGCCCGGTCCAGCGACTACACGGTCAAGGGTGCGCGCGACGCGACGGACATCGCGAAGAAGCACTTCCTCGAAGGCACGCAGGACATCGACGACGCGACCAGCAAGGGTCAGCTCTCCGGTGTCCGCGACAGCCTCGTCGGCATCGCGAGCGAGCTGATCAAGCTCAACACCATCCGCGACGGCGCCTACAGCGACCCGCGCAACTCGATGCAGACGGTCGAGGCGTACCACCGCCTCGTCAGCCAGCTCCTCGCGCTCTCGCAGGACATGGCCGAGGCGACCAGCAACCCGGAGATGATCCAGCGCACCCGTGCGCTGACGGCCTTCTCCACCGCCAAGGAGTACGCCTCCGTCCAGCGGGCCGTGATCGCCGCCGCGCTGCCCGAGCAGCCGAAGACCTACGGAACGCTCTCCGAGAACGACCGCCTCTACGCGTCCTCCGCGCAGGAGAGCGAGGACTCGGAGATCAGCGGCTTCAAGAACATCTACGGCAACGGCTACGCCGAGCTGATGAAGCCGATCGAGGGGTCCAACCCGATCATCCAGGAGGCGGACAAGTACGCCCGCCGTGTGCTGAGCCCGAACGGCCTGAAGACCCAGCCCAAGCGCTCGTACAAGGACTGGATCGACGACGACTCGAACAAGATCGACAAGATGTCGACGATCGAGACGACGCTGCTCGGCCAGATGGAGCAGAAGGCCCGCCAGCTCCGCAACGAGTCGGAGAGCGAGGCGATCCTCTCCGGTGCGCTGATCCTGCTCGTGCTCGGTGTCTCGCTCGTCGGCGCCTTCGTCGTGGCCCGGTCCATGATCCGCTCGCTGCGGCGCCTCCAGGACACCGCGACCCGGGTCGCCCAGGACCGGCTGCCCGAGCTGGTCAAGCAGCTCTCGGAGTCGGACCCGCAGGACGTCGACACCTCCGTCGAGTCCGTCGGTGTGCACTCCCGGGACGAGATCGGCCAGGTGGCCGCGGCCTTCGACGACGTGCACCGCGAGGCCGTCCGCCTCGCCGCCGAGCAGGCCCTCCTGCGTGGCAACGTCAACGCGATGTTCACCAACCTCTCGCGCCGCTCGCAGGGTCTCATCCAGCGCCAGCTCTCGCTCATATCCGAGCTGGAGTCGCGCGAGGCCGACCCCGACCAGCTCTCCTCGCTGTTCAAGCTCGACCACCTCGCGACCCGCATGCGCCGTAACGGCGAGAACCTCCTCGTCCTCGCCGGTGAGGAGCCCGGCCGCCGCTGGACGCGCCCGGTCCCGCTGGTCGACGTGCTCCGCGCCGCCGCCTCCGAGGTGGAGCAGTACGAGCGCATCGAACTGGCCTCGGTGCCGACCACCGAAGTGGCCGGCCGCGTGGTCAACGACCTCGTGCACCTGCTCGCCGAGCTGCTGGAGAACGCCACCTCGTTCTCCTCTCCGCAGACCAAGGTCAAGGTCACCGGTCACGCCCTGCCCGACGGCCGGGTGCTGATCGAGATCCACGACACCGGTATCGGCCTCTCCCCCGAGGACCTCGCCGCGATCAACGAGCGGCTCGCCTCGCCGCCCACCGTGGACGTCTCCGTCTCCCGCCGCATGGGTCTGTTCGTGGTCGGCCGTCTGTCGCAGCGCCACGGCATCCGCATCCAGCTCCGGCCGTCCGACTCCGGTGGTACGACCGCGCTGGTCATGCTGCCCGTCGATGTCGCCCAGGGCGGCAAGAAGCCCGTTCCGGGCAAGCCCGGCCAGGGCGCGCAGGGCGGCGGCCCGGCCGCCGCGCAGGCCTCGGCCGGTCTGGCCGCGGCCCGTCGCGGCAGCGGCCAGCAGGGCGGTCCCTCGCTCGGCGCCGGCGCCTCGGCGTCCGCCGGCGGTTCCCTCGGCGCCCCGCCGCAGCGCGGCCAGGTCGGTGCCGGACAGGGTGCGCGGGCGGCGCTGCCCGGCAGCAACCAGGGCGGTCGCCCCGGTGCTCCCGGCGGTGCGCGCGGCCCGCAGGGTCCCGGTGCGGGACAGCAGGGCAGGCCGGCTCCGGCCGGTGCCGGCGCGGGTGCCTTCGGGCAGAGCCCGCAGGGCGCCCAGGGTCTCCAGGCCGGCAACGGCTCCCCGCAGGGCTTCGGTGAGGGACCGGGTTCGGCGAACGCCTTCGGCGACACCTCCGGTGGCCGGCAGAACGCGTTCGGCGCCCCCGCCGGCTCCGGTGCCCGGCAGCAGGGCGGCTTCGGCGACAACGCCCCCGCCGCCACGCCGCCGCAGGCCCCGCAGCCGCCGGCCGGCAAGAACAGCCGTCGCCGGCCGCAGCTGCCGGGCCGCGGTGGCGCGCGCGCCGAGCTTCCCGGCGGCAACACCGGTTCCCGTACGCCGAGTTGGAGCGACGACAACGCGCAGCCGCCCGTGCCGCGCGCGTCCCTCGACGCCCCGCGCGGTCACGAGGACCCCGAGGCCACCTCGCGCATGCCGCGGATCGAGGACCACCAGGGTCCGGCCTCCACCTCGGAGTTCGCCCGCCCCGACTTCGACGCCCCGCGCCCCGGCGCCGGAGCGCCGCAGTACACCGGCCAGCACAACGGCGGCCTGCACAACGGCGGTCAGAGCAACACCGGCCAGGGCAACGGCGGCCAGCACAACACCGGTCAGCACACCGGACAGTTCCAGCGTCCGGACGTGTACGGCCCGGGCAGTGTCCCGGCGGCACAGAACCCGGCCGCCACCGGCCAGTTCGCGCCCCAGGGCTACGGCGCCTCCCAGGACCCGTCGTCCACCGGCCAGTTCGCCCGCCCCGGCTACGGAGCGGCCCAGGACCCCTCGTCCACCGGGCAGTTCGCGGTACCGGGCTACGACAACCGGCAGGACTCCTCGTCCACGGGCCAGTTCGAGCGCCCGGCGGTCCCGCAGCAGCCCGCGCGCCCGCAGGAGCCGGAGGCGCTGCCGCCGGCCACCGGTCCCGGTGACGGCCGCACCCCGCTGTTCGACACGCTGGAGACCAACTGGTTCCACGGTCAGGCGAACGGACAGTCGGACGGCGTCGGCACCGGCGCGAACGGCGCCGCGCAGAACGGCCAGCACCTCCAGACCAACGGTTCCCAGGGTTCCGCGCCGGCTGCCCCCCAGCAGCCGCAGGGCCCCTCGGCGCCGCCGCACCGGCCGGCCGCCGCACCGGCCAGTGCCTCGTGGCGCAGCTCTCCGAACGACGACCTCGTCCGGCAGGCAGAGCGCGTCCGTCAGCCGTCGGCGGGCGGGGTCACCACCTCCGGCCTGCCGCGCCGCGTCCCGCGAGCCAACCTCGTCGCGGGCACGGCACAGCAGCAACAGCACCAAAGCGGTCCGCAGGTCTCCCGTGCGCCTGACGACGTACGCGGCCGGCTGACCAACCTCCGTAGGGGCATTCAGCAAGGTCGACAGGCCGCTCCAGGCAGCCAGACCGGCAGCTTCCCCAGCCCCACTCACCAGCAGGAGCGTTAGTTGAGCCCGATGAGCCAGGCGGCACAGAACCTCAACTGGTTGATCACCAACTTCGTGGACAACACCCCCGGGGTGTCCCACACCGTCGTCGTGTCCGCCGACGGACTCCTTCTGGCCATGTCCGAAGGCTTTCCCCGCGACCGCGCGGACCAACTGGCGGCCGTCGCCTCCGGACTGACCTCGCTGACCGCCGGGGCGTCCCGGATCTTCGAGGGCGGGACGGTGGCCCAGACGGTCGTGGAGATGGAGCGCGGCTTCCTCTTCCTGATGTCCATCTCGGACGGCTCGTCCCTCGCCGTCCTCTCCCACCCGGAGTGCGACATCGGCCTCGTGGGCTACGAGATGGCGCTGCTCGTCGACCGGGCGGGCGCCGTCCTCACGCCGGACCTGCGCGCTGAACTACAAGGCAGTCTGCTTCACTGACCGCCCCCGGATCCAGACACCGCACGAAATCACCGTCCGGCCGCCACAATCCCCCCACCGGCCTCAACAGACGGCACGACTGACCGACTTGCTGTCCCGCCCGGAGGATTCATGACCCCGCCCACCGCCTCTCATGATCCGTACGCAGAGCCGTACGGGGATGAGGGCGACCAGCCGCTGGTACGTCCGTACGCGATGACCGGCGGCCGGACCCGGCCGCGGTACCAACTCGCCATCGAGGCGCTGATCAGCACCACGGCCGATCCGGCGCAACTGATGGGCCTGCTCCCCGAACACCAGCGCATCTGCCACCTGTGCCGGGAAGTGAAGTCGGTGGCCGAGGTGTCGGCCCTCCTGTCCATGCCGCTCGGTGTGGCCAGGATCCTCGTCGCGGACCTCGCGGAGGCCGGACTGGTCGCCATTCACCAGCCTGGCGGCGATGAGAACAACGGCGGCGCGCCGGACGTGACTTTGCTCGAAAGGGTGCTCAGTGGACTTCGCAAGCTCTGACGGAGGCCGGGCGACCACCTCCGCGAAGATCGTCGTGGCGGGTGGCTTCGGTGTCGGCAAGACCACGTTCGTGGGTGCCGTCTCGGAGATCAACCCGCTGCGCACCGAGGCCGTCATGACGTCCGCCTCGGCGGGCATCGACGACCTCACCCACACCGGGGACAAGACCACCACCACGGTGGCCATGGACTTCGGCCGTATCACCCTCGACCAGGACCTGATCCTGTACCTCTTCGGTACGCCGGGCCAGGACCGTTTCTGGTTCATGTGGGACGACCTGGTCCGCGGCGCCATCGGCGCGGTGGTGCTGGTCGACACCCGGCGTCTCGCCGACTGCTTCCCCGCGGTCGACTACTTCGAGAACAGCGGCCTGCCGTTCGTCATCGCCCTCAACGGCTTCGACGGGCACCAGCCGTACAACCCCGAGGAAGTACGCGAGGCCCTGCAGATCGGTCCGGACGCCCCGATCATCACGACGGACGCCCGGCACCGCGCGGACGCGAAGAGCGCGCTGATCACGCTCGTCGAGCACGCGCTCATGGCCCGGCTGCGGTAGCAGCCAAGTCGACAGTTCCATACGGAAGTTGTCGTAGACGGACTGGAGCCGGCTGTGTCGTTTGACACGGTCGGCGACAGTGTTCATAACGTTTCGACAGAGAATTTCACCGGCGCCGACACGGTTCGCGGTCGACCGGTACCGCTGCGCTCACGAAAGCCCCGCCTTTTGGCGGGGCTCGCTCTTTATGACCGTTTTATCTGTGGCCGATGCCACCCGGAATCCTTGGTTCCGAGTGTTTGGAAGGGCGCTCCCTGACGTGCTGGAATGCGCTGAACTGCCCATTAGCAAGTCACGGGCGCTGGAGATACCGCGGCACAACGTAGGTGCCGACGCCGAGAGGTTGTTGGTCGAGTGAGGCGAAGCACGAACGGTCCCGAGCCGTCGGCACGGGGCAACTTCACCCCGCCGCCGCGCGGAGCGGCGCCCGCACACATGCCCGGCCCGGAGCCCACCCCGGCGCCCGCACCGAGCGGCGGCCGTCTCTCCCCGCGCAACTGGCGCGTGCCGACCAGGCTGAACGCGATCCTGCTCATACCCGTGGTCGTCGGCCTCGTCATGGGCGGCTTCCAGGTGCGCAGCTCGATCGACACCTGGCAGCAGGCCCAGGACGCCGAGAAGACCGCGCGGCTGGTGCGGGCGGCACTCGACTACGGCGACAAGCTGTTCGTCGAGCGTGACGTGAGCGCGGCCCCGCTGCTCAAGGGCAGCCAGGCCAGCGCCAAGGACAAGGCCACCGTCGCGGCCGTCCGCAAGGACACCGACAACGCCGCCGACGCCTTCGACGCGGCCGCCCAGAACATGCCGAAGACGGCGGGTCTGGAGCGGCGCCTCGCCGTCTTCCGCAAGGTCGAGCCCGGTCTGGACTCCCTGCGGAAGGTCGCGTACACCTCCAAGCTCCCCGGGGTGAAGACCGAGGAGGGCTACCTCCAGATCCAGCACCCGCTGATGGAGTTCGCCAACGAACTCGGTCTGGGCACCGGAAACATCACCAGCTACGGCCGTACCGTCTACGCGATCTCCCTCTCCAAGGCGGCTCTGTCGCTGGAGCGGTCGATCGGTATGCACATGCTGGTCCAGCCCGGCCCGGGCGTCAGCAGCCTCGCCAGCCAGCGCGTCGCCCTCTCCTCCTACGCCTACCTCGAGGGCATCGCCATCGAGGAGTACATCGGCGGTGGCACCCAGGCCGACGCCGACAAGCTCACGGCCGCCCAGGCGAAGATCAAGACGGAGCTGACCGAGCAGGGCAGGCAGGCCGCCGAGGCCGACCCGAACTACGTGAAGCCGCCGTCCGACCCGACCGAGATGGTCACCACCCTCGCCGGGCTCCAGTCCCCGCAGGAGAGCGACCGGGTCGCCCTGGCCGCCAAGGGCATCACCCCGCAGAACTGGTGGGCGATCAACACCGCCAAGTACAACGCCTACCGGCAGATCGAGTCGGACCTCGCCGACAAGGCCGTGGCCGAGGCCGCGGACATCTCCGACAGCGCCAAGACCGACGCCCTCATCACCGGCGCCGCCGTCGTGATCGCCCTGCTCGCCGCGTTCATCCTGGCCGGCATGGTGGCCCGCCAGATGAGCCGCTCGATGCGCCAGCTCCGCAACGCGGCCTTCAACGTCGCCGAGCAGCGGCTGCCGATGCTGGTCGACCAGCTCTCGCGCACCGACCCCGGCCGCGTGGACACCCGGGTGCAGCCCATCCCGATCACCACCACGGACGAGATCGGCGAGGTCGCCCGCGCCTTCGACCAGGTCCACCGCGAGGCGGTCCGGCTGGCCGCCGAGCAGGCCCTGCTGCGCGGCAACATCAACGCGATCTTCACCAACCTCTCGCGCCGCAACCAGTCGCTCATCGAGGGCCAGCTCACGCTGATCACCGACCTGGAGAACAACGAGGCCGACCCGGACCAGCTGGAGAACCTCTTCCGCCTGGACCACCTCGCGACCCGTATGCGCCGCAACGGCGAGAACCTCCTGGTCCTCGCCGGCGAGGAGCCCGGCCGCCGCTGGGACCAGCCGGTCCCGCTGGTCGACGTGCTGCGCGCCGCCTCCTCCGAGGTGGAGCAGTACGAGCGCATCGAACTCTCCGGTGTGCCGGAGGCCGAGATCCACGGCCGCGCCGTGACCGACCTCGTGCACCTGCTCGCCGAGCTGCTGGAGAACGCCACCACGTTCTCCTCCCCGCAGACCAAGGTCCGCGTCACCGCGACCCGTCTGCCGGACGGCCGCATCATGGTCGAGATCCACGACAAGGGCATCGGCCTGACCGCCGAGGACTTCGCGGACATCAATCACAAGCTGGCCAACCCGCCGACCGTGGACGCCGCGATCTCCCAGCGCATGGGCCTGTTCGTGGTCGGCCGGCTGTCCGACCGGCACGGCATCCGTGTCCAGCTCCGTCCCTCGGGCGAGCAGGCCGGCACCACCTCGCTGGTCATGCTCCCCGACGCCATCACCCACGGCGGCGGCGGTGAGCAGCCGCTGCGCGACGAGTTCACCGTGTCCCAGATCATCCCGGAGCAGCAGTCGTTCCCGGGCGAGGACTTCGGCGTCCAGCAGCAGCCGGTCCTGACCGCCGCGGACCTCGGCTTCGACGACAGCCGCTACGAGGTCCCGGACGACATCCGCGACCTCGACCCGGTGGGCCGTTCGCTGATGCGCGAGGAGCGCCGGGCGGCCCTGGAGGCCCAGGCGCAGGGCATGGACGCCATCGAGGGCGCGCAGGGCTACACCGAGGGCTTCGACGACGGCCGGCAGCCCTACGACAACGGCCGGCAGTCGTTCGACGGCGCTCCGGCGTACGACGGCGGACAGGGTGTGCGCGAGGAGCAGCAGACCACGTACGACCAGCAGACGTCGTACGAGGAACCGCAGCGTGCCGCGTACGACGAGGCGTACTTCCCGTCCACGGGCGGCTACCCGGAGACGGCCTATCCGGAAGCCGTTCCGGAGGAGCACGCCGGAGCGCGCGGTTCCGCACCGGAGACGCATTCGGGCTTCGAAGAGCCGTCCTACCAGGACGACTGGCCGCAGCAGGAGGCGTACCAGGGCGGTTACCGTCCCGAGTACGCTCCGGAAGCGGAATCATCGCAGGCCGCTGACGTGAGTGAGCCCGACCGCGTAGGCTTCGGTCGTCCGGGACCGGCCCCCTCGGCCGCCCACGCGCTGACCGATGCCGGACTGCCCCGCCGCGGATCCACCGCCGGCGGCAACGTCAACGGCACCGGCCGGACTCCCGCGGAGCACGCGGGGGAGCAGGCTCCGGCGGCTCCCGACGGGAAGGCCGACGGCGACTGGCGCTCGTCCAACGACGACCGGTGGCAGCGCGCCGAACAGCTCAAGAAGCCGAAGGCGGGCGGGGTCACCTCATCCGGTCTGCCCCGGCGGGTTCCCAAGGCCAACCTGGTCGAGGGCACCGCGGAATCGACCCCCCAGGGCGGCCCCCAGGTCTCCCGCGCTCCCGAGGACGTCCGGGGCAGGCTGAGCAACCTGCGCCGGGGTGTCGAGCGGGGACGCAATGCAGGTAGTGACACGAACGGTCAGGGTTTCGGCTCTGACAGCACCTACAACCAGGAGCGTTAGTGTGAGCCCGATGAGCCAGGCGGCACAGAACCTGAACTGGTTGATCACCAATTTCGTGGACAACACCCCCGGGGTGTCGCACACGGTGGTGGTCTCCGCCGACGGACTCCTTCTGGCCATGTCCGAAGGCTTTCCCCGTGACCGCGCCGACCAGCTGGCCGCTGTCGCGTCCGGTCTGACCTCGCTGACCGCGGGTGCCTCCCGCATCTTCGAGGGCGGCCACGTGAACCAGACGGTTGTGGAGATGGAGCGGGGATTCCTGTTCATCATGTCCGTTTCCGATGGTTCGTCGCTCGCGGTCCTTGCACACCCGGAGGCGGACATCGGCCTCATTGGGTACGAGATGGCGCTTCTGGTGGACCGCGCGGGCACGGTCCTGACCCCGGATCTCCGCGCGGAGCTCCAGGGCAGCCTTCTCAACTAACAGACGGACGGTGCGTATTGGCGTCTTGTAGCCGTAAGGTTTCGGGACGCGGACCCACAGTGATGGGTGCCCGGCACAGTCGGAGGAGGAGAAAGTGGTAACACCCCCAGGCGGTTCGTCTTCGGGCAACTGGTCGTACGGCCCCGGCCAGGGGCAGGGCGGCCAGGGCGACGGTTCACAGAACCCGAACCGGTACAACTTTCCCTCCGCGCCCAGCCACCGGCGGCAGCCGTACCCGCCCCAGGGTCCACAGGGCCCCGGGCCGTCGCCGTACGACCAGCCGTCGGCGCCGCGCATCCAGCCCGTCCAACCGCAGCGGCGCTCACCCGAGCCGTCGCCCACCGGGGCGTCCAACCCCCTGGTGCGTCCGTACGCCATGACGGGCGGCCGCACCAGGCCCCGCTACCAGCTCGCCATCGAGGCGCTGGTGCACACCACCGCGCAGCCGCACCAGATGCAGGGCCAGTTGCCCGAGCATCAGCGGATCTGCAACCTCTGCCGGGAGATCAAGTCGGTGGCCGAGATCTCGGCCCTGCTGACGATCCCTCTCGGTGTCGCCAGGATCCTCGTCGCCGACTTGGCGGAGGCGGGCCTGGTCGCCATCCATCAGCCCGGCGGCGACGAGAACGCCGGCGGCCAGCCAGACGTGACTTTGCTCGAAAGGGTGCTCAGTGGACTTCGCAAGCTCTAGCGGAGGGCCTTCCCGCTCCACCACGTCCGCGAAGATCGTGGTGGCGGGCGGCTTCGGCGTGGGCAAGACCACGTTCGTCGGCGCCGTCTCGGAGATCAACCCGCTGCGCACCGAGGCCGTCATGACGTCCGCTTCGGCGGGCATCGACGACCTCACGCACACCGGAGACAAGACGACGACCACCGTCGCCATGGACTTCGGACGTATCACCCTGGACCAGGATCTGATCCTGTACCTGTTCGGCACCCCCGGCCAGGACCGTTTCTGGTTCATGTGGGACGACCTGGTCCGCGGCGCCATCGGCGCGATCGTCCTGGTCGACACCCGGCGTCTCGCCGACTGCTTCCCCGCGGTCGACTACTTCGAGAACAGCGGCCTGCCGTTCGTCATCGCCCTCAACGGCTTCGACGGCAACCAGCCGTACAACCCGGACGAGGTCCGCGAGGCCCTCCAGATCGGCCCGGACACCCCGATCATCACGACGGACGCCCGCCACCGCGCGGACGCCAAGTCGGCGCTGATCACGCTCGTGGAGCACGCCCTGATGGCGCGCCTCCGCTAGGGCCTGACCGGACTGGGCCCCCGTTCCTCCTTCACAGGCAGGAACGGGGGCCTTTCCCGTTCCGCCACCGGCCGAGCTGTGGGCGCCCTATGCCGACGGCCCCGTCCCTCCGAGGGGAGGGACGGGGCCGTAAGGGTGCCTGGGGGCGTCAGCGCCAGCTGTGCGGGGCGCGGAAGCCGCCCTCGCGCTCAAGGCGGCGCCAGCCGGCCCGCGGGCGGGGCCGGTGGGCCACAGCGGCGTCGGCGGGAGCCGCGGCGGCGCGGGCCAGCAGGATCGCCGTGATGGCGGCGACCTCCTCGGCGTCGGCGTGGCCCTTCTCGACGCGGATGTCGGGAGTGCTCATAGGTCTCAGTCTCCATGAGAGAGGTTTCCGCGGGGGTACCGCGGAAGGTCCGCGGGGTTACTGCGGGGGGTTGCCGTGCTTGCGGGACGGCAGGTCCGCGTGCTTGGTCTGCAGCATCGCGAGCGACTTGATCAGGACCTCGCGGGTCTCGGCGGGGTCGATGACGTCGTCGACCAGACCGCGCTCGGCGGCGTAGTACGGGTGCATCAGCTCGGCCTTGTACTCCTTGACCATGCGCACCCGCATGGCCTCGGGGTCGGCGGCCTCGGCGATCTGGCGGCGGAAGATGACGTTGGCGGCACCCTCGGCGCCCATCACCGCGATCTCGTTGGTGGGCCAGGCGTAGGTGAGGTCGGCCCCGATGGACTGGCTGTCCATGACGATGTAGGCACCGCCGTACGCCTTGCGCAGGATGAGGGAGATCCGGGGCACCGTCGCGTTGCAGTACGCGTAGAGCAGCTTGGCGCCGTGCCGGATGATCCCGCCGTGCTCCTGGTCGACGCCCGGGAGGAAGCCGGGGACGTCCAGCAGCGTGATGATCGGGATGTTGAAGGCGTCGCACATCTGGACGAAGCGCGCGGCCTTCTCGGAGGCCTCGATGTCGAGGACGCCCGCGAGGCTCTGCGGCTGGTTGGCCACGATGCCGACGACCTGGCCGTCGAGCCGGGCCAGCGCGCAGATGATGTTGCGCGCCCAGCGCTCGTGGACCTCCAGGTAGTCGCCGTCGTCGACGAGTTCCTCGATGACCTTGGTCATGTCGTACGGACGGTTGCCGTCGGCCGGGACCAGGTCCAGCAGGACCTCGCCGCGGCGGTCGGCCGGGTCGTCCGAGGCGACGCGCGGCGGGTTCTCGCGGTTGTTCTGCGGGAGCATCGACAGGAGGTAGCGCACCTCGGCGATGCAGGTCTCCTCGTCGTCGTACGCGAAGTGGCAGACGCCGCTGGTCTCGGCGTGGACGTCGGCGCCGCCGAGGCCGTTCTGGGTGATCTCCTCGCCGGTCACCGCCTTGACCACGTCGGGGCCGGTGATGAACATCTGCGAGGTCTCGCGGACCATGAAGACGAAGTCCGTCAGGGCGGGGCTGTAGGCCGCGCCGCCCGCGCACGGGCCGAGCATCACCGAGATCTGCGGGATGACGCCGGAGGCCTTGGTGTTGCGCTGGAAGATGCCGCCGTAGCCGGCGAGCGCGGAGACGCCCTCCTGGATACGGGCGCCGGCGCCGTCGTTCAGGGAGACCAGCGGGGCACCGGCCGCGATGGCCATGTCCATGATCTTGTGGATCTTGGTGGCGTGCGCCTCGCCGAGCGCGCCGCCGAAGATGCGGAAGTCGTGGGCGTACACGAAGACCGTGCGGCCCTCGACCGTGCCCCAGCCGGTGATGACACCGTCGGTGTACGGCTTCTTCGCCTCCAGGCCGAAACCGGTCGCCCGGTGCCGGCGCAACTGCTCGACCTCCTGGAACGAGCCCGCGTCCAGCAGCAGCTCGATGCGCTCCCGGGCGGTCAGCTTGCCCTTGGCGTGCTGCGCCTCGGTCGCCTTCTCGCTGGGGCCGCGCAGAGCCTCCGCACGGATCGCGTGCAGCTCCGCCACCCGCCCGCGCGCGTCCGTCGGTTCGCCTGTGGCGCTCGTGGAGCCGGCCTCGTCCAAAACGGTCATGTAGCGACCTTACGAAGTCCACCAAGGAAAGGGGCCCGTCGACTCTGTACAGTCTCCGGCCCGTTTTCCTGGTAACCCTGAACAGAACCGCCACCCCATGCAGGCAATCGGACTGCTCAGAGGGGCTTCTGCTTGTAGGGGTCGCACAAAGCCCTCGGCCGAGAGACAGCTCACATTCCCTCGGGGCGCGTGCCGTCGGTGGAGTGACGCGGACCCCGGAAGGGGGGTCCGCGTCGCCTCGCGCGCCGGCTCAGCAGCCGCCACAGTTGTAGTAGAGGACGTCCCAGTGGTTGCCCTCGTCGGCGTAGATGTTGCCGGAGCCGGACTGGTACTGGGGAGCGCCGTCACCGCGCAGGCCGATGTAGGTGAAGTTGTTCTTGATGTAGTTGGTGACGCAGGTGCTCTTGCCGTAGTCGAGCTTGTAGCCGTTCCAGTGCGAGTAGGTGCCGCTCGCGTGGCCGGTCTCGGTGCCGCCGGTGATGTTGAGGGCGCAGCCGCTGGCCCCCTTGAGGGTCTGGGCGCCCTGAGCGCTGGTGAGGTTGAGCTGGTCGAAGGACGTACAGGTGGAGTTGTTGCGGTCGGAGCAACCGCCGGAGGAGGACCAAGTGATGCCGACCTGGCGGAACATCGAGGTCGCGGTGGCGTGGCTGATCTTGGTGGCGGCGAAGGCGTCGGTGGAGGTGCCGATCACCGCGACGCCGGGGGCGACGACGAGGGCGAGAGCGGTCAGCGCGGACCTGAACTTCATGAGGGGGAACCTTTCCTGCGGAGGACCGTCGGCGGCCGTACGGCATACGGCCGTGCTTCCTGTGGGGCGGCTGTGCAGGGGGTGCACGCAGATGGTGCCCGAGCGCTACGCGCGTTCGCCAGGGGGTGAGCGGAGATGACATAACGTGACGCCGTAGACACATTGCGGATGATGTTGAACATTGAATGGAATGGGTCTACGGTTCCCTGTGTTGACCTCGTTGAAGATTCAACAGAACAACGCTACGGCTCCGCCCCGAACCGTGGCCCGTCCCCTCAAGGAGCACGTCATGGGTATCTTCGGCCGCAAGTCCACCGACGCCGCCGAGTCGCCGGCCCCCGCCGCGGCTCCCGTCAGCCCGGAACTGACCGCGCTGACCGGCGAGTACACGATCGACCCCGCGCACACGACGATCGGCTTCGTCGCGCGTCACGCGATGGTCACCAACGTCAAGGGCAAGTTCAACGACGTCGAGGGCACCCTCCACCTGGACGGCGGCGACCCGGCCAAGTCGACGGCCTCCCTCGACATCAAGATGGACAGCATCGACACCGGGTCCGCGGACCGCGACGGTCACCTGAAGAGCGCCGACTTCTTCAAGATCGACGAGTTCCCGACGATGACCTTCCGTTCCACCAAGGCCGAGGCGCTGGGCGGTGACGACTACCGCATCACCGGTGACCTGACGATCCTCGGCACCACCAGGGAGATCAGCATCGACCTGGAGTTCAACGGCGCCGCGAAGGACCCCTTCGGCAACGAGCGCGTGGGCTTCGAGGGCACCTCCGAGATCCTGCGCTCCGACTGGGGCATCACCTGGAACGCGGCCCTGGAGACCGGTGGCGTCCTCGTCTCCGACAAGATCAAGCTGAACTTCGACATCTCGGCGATCCGCGCGGGCGACTGAGCCGTCCGGCCTCGCAGGACCGGCAGCACCGGCAGCACCAGGAGCGTCGGCAGCACCGCGAGTACCGGAGTGCTGCGAGTTCCGGCGTACGACGAGTTCCGCCGTACTACGAGTCCCGGTGCCGCGAACGCGCCCGCACCCCGCCCAGCTCGGGCGGAGGGCGGGCGCTTCGGCGTTCCGGGCCTTCGCCGGGCGCCGTGCCCTGCCGGTCTTGCCAGTCCCGCCGGCTCTGACGGTTTCGACGGTCCCGGTGGTCGCCGCCTGTCCCGGTGGTCCCGCCTGTCCCGGTCGTCCCCGCCTGTCCCGACGGTCCCGGTGGCCCGGTGGGTCAGAAGCCTCCGCCGAAGTCGCCTCCGCCGCCGCCCCCGAAGTCCCCGCCGCCACCGCCGAAGCCGCCGCCGAAGTCGCCCGGGTCGAAGTCCGCTCCGGAGACGTCGCCGCCGCCGTACCCTCCGCCGCCGAAGTCCCCGTAGCCCGAGCCGTATCCGGCCCCGTAGGCGGGACCGGCCATCAGGTTGCCGAGGACGGTGCCGACGAGCAGGCCGGGCAGCAGGCCGCCGCCGAAGTAGCCGCCCGCCCAGGGGCCGTACGCCGGGCCCGCGTCCCAGTACGGGCGGCGGCCCCGGTCCGTGTCCACCTCGCGGACCGCCGGGTCCAGGCCGTCGGCGAGGCGGGCCTGGTCCGCCGCGCAGACCGGGACCTCGCGCGGGGTGCCCCCGGCGGGAGTCCAGGCGGCGTCGGCGACCGAGGGGCCGTGCCGGGGGTCGAAGAAGCAGGGGGCCCGGCGCTCGGGGAGCGGCCGGCCCTCGCGGCGGGCGGCGAGCACGGCGAGCGAGAAGCGGCCGTCCTCCAGTGCCTGGGTCACGGCCCGCACGTCCTCCGGGCGCCGGGCGGCGGCCATCGCGGACTTGGCCTGTTCGTAGGCGTCCAGGGCGCGTTCGTAGTCCGCGCGCATGGTGTCGTCGGCGCCCGCCTCGGCGGGGTGGAAATCGAGCCGGTCGAGTTCCTCGCCGAAGGCGGTGATGTCCTCGTCCACGACCACGCGGAGCCGTTCGAGCGCGGCCCGCTGCTCCTCCTCGCGGCGGTGCCTGCTGCGCCGCGCGACGGTGTAGGCGCCCGCGCCGCCCGCCACCACGACCGCGCCGACCGTGATCAGCGCGCCCGCCGAGACTCCGCCGCCGTCCCCGCCACCGCTCCAGCCCGAGGGCGCCGAGCCCCGGATGTTGGCGAGCGCGCTTGCCGTGAACTCGCCGAGCTGGGTGTTCGCGTCGCGCTCGCCCTGGACGCTGGTGACGAGGTTGCGCACGGCGGTGCGGGACATCACCGCGGAGTCGGCGCGGGCGTCGAAGCGGTCGCCGAGCCGGATGGCGTACAGGCCGGTGACGCCGGTGGCGGTGCGCAGCTTCTGGAAGAGGTCCTCGGTGGGGTAGTCGGCGGGGAGCACCGCGACGAAGACGGGCTTGTCGGCCTTCTCGATCCTCTCGGCCAGCGCGGAGGCCTGCGCGGCGGAGAGCTGGTCGGCGGCGGCCGGGTCCACGTAGACCGGGCTTTCGCGCAGCGCCGCGGCGACGGTGGAGACGCTGGTGGCCGCCTGCGCGCCGGGCGCGAACGACAGCAGGGCCAGGGCCGCGAATACCAGTGCGACCAACAGGCCCGGGATTCCTCGGGTGCGTGCGGCCCTCATATCTTCGAAGCTACCTGAATCCCCGCGAAACCGGGCACCGGGCCGGCGGCGGGAAAGCGGGCACCGGCGCTCCACATGAACCCGGGCACCGGGCGGGCGACCGGCTCTCCCCCGCCCTCTCCGCCGATCCCGCCGCCGGAAAAGCGCGGGACGGCCGCAAGCGCCGGCCGGGGCTGAGCAGCCGCCCCGGCAGGCGCTTTCGCGTCCGGTGTCAGCCGGCGCGGTAGGCCTCCGTCAGCTTGGCCACCGCGGCCGCGTAGTGCCGGGTCAGGAGCAGATGGTCGGCGTCCGCGAAGGGCTTGGCGAAGGCGGCGGTGACCGCCGTGCCGATCTTCTGCTGGACCAGCAGCCGGGCCTTGGTCACGGCCGCGCGGGCGACCGTGTGGGCGCCGGCGCGTTCCGCCACCGAGGCGGCCAGGGCGAGCGCCTTGAGGGTGGCGGTGCCGCCGCCGGGCACGCCGGTGAGCGTCGTCAGGCCCCAGCCGTACGGGAACTGCGGGTCGTAGGACGTGTCACCGACGTTGATCGGGAGCTGGGACTCGGACTTCGGCCAGGTGACCGGGAGCTGTCCGGTGAAGGCGCGCTTGCCGTAGAGGACGTCCGCGACGCCGTCGCCCTCCGTGCCCGGCAGCCAGGAGGCGACGAGCGCGTCGATGTCGCCGAGGCGGTCGCCGATGAGCTGCGGGCGGCCGGAGACGATGAGCACGGCGCACTTCATGGCCGCGCACACCTTGTCGACGGCCGCCTTGTCGGCGGCGGTCAGCTCCAGGTCGTTGCCGTTGCCGACGTCTCCGACGCCCTCGGCGTACGGGGTCTCGCCGACGACGACCACGCCGACGTCGTATCCGGCGGTCGGGGCCGAGGCGTCCTGGGAGTAGGTGACGTTTCCGCCCGCCTTGCGCATGCCCTGGAGGATCGTCGTGCCCGGGGTGATGTCGCCGGACGAGCCCTGCCAGGTGATGGTCCAGCCGCCGGTCTGGTTGCCGATGTCGTCGGCGTTGGACCCGGCGACGTACACCTTCTGGGACTTCTTGAGCGGCAGGACCGAGCCGGCGTTCTTCAGCAGGACCTGGGACTCGGCCGCCGCCTGCCGGGCCACCGCCCGGTGGGCCGTGGAGCCGATGGCGGAGGCGCCGCTGGTGTCCGCGTACGGCTTCTCGAAGAGGCCGAGGCGGAACTTCTGGATGAGGATGCGGGCGACCGCGTCGTCGATCCGCCGCTCGGTGACCCGGCCGGCCTTCGCCTCGTCGATCAGCGTCCCGCTGAACTCCTTGTAGCCGTAGGGGACCATCATCATGTCGACGCCGGCGTTGACCGAGGTGCGGACGTGCGCGGCGTAGTCGCCGGGGAGCTGGTCGATGGCGTTCCAGTCGCTGATGACGAAGCCGTCGAAGCCCATCCGGTCCTTGAGCACGCCGTTGATCATGTCGGCGCGGGCGTGCATCTTCACCGGGCCCAGGCCGTCGCCGAGGATGTCGAGCGAGGAGTACGAGGGCATGACGGTGCCGACGCCGCGGTCCACCGCTTCCTGGAACGGGGCGAGGTGGACGGCCTCCAGCTCCTGGCGGCTGACCTTGGTGACGCCCTGGTCGACGGTGTAACCGCCGGTGGTGGAGGAGCCGTAGGCGGTGCCGCCGTCGCCGACGAAGTGCTTGGCGGTGGCGAGGACCTTGTCGCCGCGCTTCAGGTCCTTGCCGGCGCGGTCGCCCTGGAGGCCCTGGACGACGGTCTCCATGGACTCGACGAGGGCCGGGTCCTCACCGAAGGACTCGTACGAGCGGCCCCAGCGTTCGTCGCGGGTCACGCACAGGCAGGGCGCGAAGTCCCAGGGGACGCCGGTGGCGCGGACCTCGGCGGCGGTGACGGCGCCGGTCCGCTCGGCGAGCGCGGGGTCGCGGGTGGCGCCGATGCCGATGTTGTGCGGCATGACCGTCGCGCCGGCCAGGTTGTTGTGGCCGTGCACCGCGTCCACGCCGTAGATCAGCGGGATCTGGAAGCGGGTGGCCTGCGCCCGGAGCTGGTAGCCGTCGATCATCCTGGCCCAGGCGGCGGGGGTGTTGGGGGTCGGGGTGGAGCCGCCGCCGGAGAGCAGCGAGCCGAGGTCGTACGCGGCGATGTCACCGCCCGCGCCGATCGCGCCGCGCTCCGCCTGGGTCATCTGCCCGGCCTTCTCCGCGAGCGACATCCGGGAGAGGAGGTCGGCGACCCGCTTCTTCACGGGGAGCTTCGCGTCCAGGTACGGCAGTCCGTGGGCGTCGATGACGACCTGCGGGGTCTCGGCGGGGGCCTTGGCGCCGGTCACCGTGAGCTTGAGCGGGATCGTCTCGGCCGGTTCGGCGGAGCGGTCGCGCAGGGTGGGGACGCGGACCGTGCGGCTCGCGCCGGAGGCCGTGCCCGCGGGGAAGGTGAACTCCCCCTTGACCGGGGTGTAGTCCTTGCCGGACTCGGCGGTGCCGCCGGTGCTCTCGTAGGCGACGGTCACGGGCTCGTCGAGCGGGGCGGACCCGGTGGTGGCGACGGAGACCCGCACGTTCGCCGTGCCGCCCTCCTTCACCGGGTAGACCGCGGAGTCGGTGGTGACGGAGGCGCGCAGGGACTGGTCGGCCTTGCCGTACAGCTCGACGTGGTCCATGGCGAACTCGCCCGGGGAGCCGACCGGGAGGGTGACGGCGTAGCCCCACATGTCGGTCAGTCCGAGCACCTGGTCGATGCCGCCGACGGGCTGGTAGTCCGTGCGATAGGTGAAGTCGGTGAAGGGGATCTCGATCTGTTTCCAGCCGGTGAAGTCGTCCGTGAAGGAGGTCGTCCACAGCTCGGAGGCCTCGCCGCCCGCGCCGCCGTCCTTGATCTCGAAGGCGATCTTCCGGCCGTTGTCGCGGCCGTCCCACCAGAAGCGGATGCCCTTGTGCGCCGACCAGTCGTGGCCCGGCCGGTCGGCGGCGTAGTCGTGGGTGAAGCCGCCGTAGCCGCTGATGTCGTACTCGCCGGTGAGGACCTTGTCGCCCTCGGGCGCGTCGGACCGCGCGGTCAGGGCGAGCCGGGGCGGGTCGTCGGCGTCGCCGCCCCAGGTGAAGATGCCTTCGGCGGGCTGGTTCGCGAAGGGCACCTCGCCCTCGAAGCGGTCGACCGGGACGGGATCGGGGTCGGCGGCCGAGGCCGTCCCCGCGGACGCGAGCGGGAGCAGTCCCGCGATCAGCGCGGCGCCGGCCAGCAGTGCGGTTCTTCGTACGGAGTTCCGATCGAGCCCTGTCATGGGTTCCCCTCGACTCTCACGTTCGTCTCACGGCGTGGATCAGGCTTCTCACGACTTAGATCACGGCGTGAGTTAACTGACGTCCCGGAGACCCGTCAAGGCTTCACGTCAGAACCGGTACACACTCACGTCCCGGCCGGATCAGGGGAGTTGTCCGTTCAGAATGTGAACGCGCGACCCCTTGACGCGGGTCGGAAGCCGTCATTTACTCACGCCTCGCACGCCTCCCCAACCCCCCACTCCAGAAGGGCGGCGCTCATGCGGAGATCCATCAGGAGGTCCACCCGGGCGGTCCGGCTGATCGTCGCCGGGCTGCTCACCACCGCGGGATTCACGGCGGCCACCCCGGTCACGGCGCACGCCGCGGGCGAACAGGTCACTGCCTGGCTGACGACCACGGACGACTCCGGCGGTCGGCACGTGGTCCGCGGCCTCCAGGCCCAGGCACCCTTCGCCTTCCAGTCCGGCAGCGGCGGCTCCGGCGAGAACATCACCGTCGACGAGAACACCCGGTACCAGACGTTCACCGGTGGCGGCGCCTCGTTCACGGACACGGCGGCCTGGCTGATGAACAGCAGCGGGGCGCTGTCGCAGAGCACCCGGGACGCGACCATGCGCAAGCTCTTCTCGCCGACGGACGGGATCGGCCTGTCCTTCCTGCGCAACCCGATGGGCGCCTCCGACCTGGCCCGGTTCGGCTACAGCTACGACGACGTGCCGGCCGGGCAGAGCGACCCGGACCTGGCCAGGTTCTCCATCGCGCACGACCTGGCCGACGTGGTGCCGCTGACCCGGCAGGCGCTCCAGCTCAACCCGTCCCTCACCGTGATGGCCTCGCCGTGGACGGCGCCGGCCTGGATGAAGGACAGCGGGTCGCTCAACGGCGGCTGGCTGAAAGCCGAGGACTACGGCGCGTACGCCTCGTACTTCGTGAAGTACCTCCAGGCCTACCGTGACCAGGGTGTCCCCGTCTCCTACGTCACCGCGCAGAACGAGCCGACCTGCTGCTCGGGGTACCCCTCGATGAGCTGGAACGCCTCGGGGCTCGCCTACTTCACCAAGAGCGAGCTGCTGCCCAAGCTCCAGGCGGCCGGGCTGTCCACCAAGGTGCTGGCGCACGACTGGAACTGGGACGTCTACGACTCCTACGCGGCGCAGACCGTGGACGACGCGGCGGTCCGCTCGCACCCGAACTTCGGCGGGATCGCCTGGCACGGGTACGGCGGTGACGTGTCCAAGCAGACGAGCGTGCACAACCAGTACCCGGGCCTCGACGCCTTCGGCACCGAGCACTCCGGCGGCACCTGGATCGCCAACCAGCAGCGCGAGGACATGCTCAACATCGTCGACTACACCCGCAACTGGGCGAAGTCGGTGACCAAGTGGTCGCTGGCCGTGGACCAGAACATGGGCCCGCACAACGGCGGTTGCGGCACCTGCACCGGTCTGGTCACCGTGCACAACGGCGACGGGGCGAGCGGCAGCGTCGACTACACGGTCGAGTACTACACGATGGGCCATCTGACGAAGTTCGTCCGGCCCGGCGCGCAGCGGATCGCCTCCACCGCGTCCTCGGCGGTCCCGAACGTCGCCTGGCGCAACCCGGACGGCTCCAAGGCCCTGATCGCCTACAACGACGGCTCGGCCGCGAAGACCGTCACGATCAACTGGGGCTCCCAGCACGCCACTTACTCGCTGCCGGGCAAGACGTCGGCGACGTTCACCTGGTCGGGCACGCAGTCGGGCGGGGGCGCGCAGTCGGGCGCGTTCGTCGGTCTGGCCGGCAAGTGCCTTGACGTGGCGGGAGGTTCGAGCGCCAACGGGAGCGCGGTGCAGCTCTACGACTGCAACGGCACGGCCGCCCAGTCCTGGAGCGTGCAGGCGGACGGCTCGGTGCGCTCGCTCGGCAAGTGCCTCGACGTCACCTCGGCCTCCACGGCGAACGGCGCGAAGGTCCAGCTCTACGACTGCAACGGCTCGGGCGCCCAGCGCTGGACGTACAACGCCTCGACCGGTGACGTGGTGAACACGGCGGCGGGCAAGTGCCTCGACGTGACGGACAACTCCTCGGCGAACGGGGCCCGGGCGCAGATCTGGTCCTGCACGGGCGCCGCCAACCAGAAGTGGCGTCTCCAGTAGCCCCCCACAGGGATGAGCGCCGGAGGGGCGAGGGCTCCTCCGGCGCTTCGCCGGTCAGGCCGCCGGTTCCACCCCGGCCCGCAGCAGGCCGTAGGTGTAGGCGTCCTCCAGTGCCTGCCAGGACGCGGCGATGACGTTCTCGGCCACGCCGACGGTGGACCACTCCCCCGTGCCGTCGGAGGTGGCGATCAGGACGCGGGTGGTGGAGGACGTGCCGTGCTTGCCCTCCAGGATGCGGACCTTGTAGTCGACCAGCTCCAGCTTGGCGAGCTGGGGGTAGATCGTCTCCAGGGCCACCCGCAGGGCGCGGTCGAGGGCGTTGACCGGGCCGTTGCCCTCGGCGGTGGCGACGATGCGCTCGCCCTTCGCGAAGAGCTTGACCGTGGCCTCGTTGGCGTGGGTGCCGTCGGGGCGGTCCTCGACGATGGCGCGCCAGGACTCGACCTGGAAGTAGGAGCGGGCCCGGCCCTCGGCCTCGGCGCGCAGCAGGAGTTCGAAGCTGGCGTCGGCCGCCTCGTACGTGTAGCCCTCCAGTTCGCGCTCCTTGACGCGGGCGACGACGCGGGCGACCAGTTCGCGGTCTCCGCTGATGTCGACGCCGAGTTCCTTGCCCTTCAGCTCGATGGAGGCGCGGCCCGCCATGTCGGAGACCAGCATCCGCATGGTGTTGCCGACCTGCTCGGGGTCGATGTGCTGGTAGAGGTCGGGGTCGACCTTGATCGCGGAGGCGTGCAGGCCCGCCTTGTGGGCGAAGGCCGAGACTCCCACGTACGGCTGGTGGGTGGAGGGGGTCAGGTTGACGACCTCGGCGATGGCGTGCGAGATCCGGGTCATCTCCCGCAGGGCGCCCTCGGGCAGCACCTTCTTGCCGTACTTCAGCTCCAGGGCGGCGACGACGGGGAACAGGTTGGAGTTGCCGACCCGCTCGCCGTAGCCGTTGGCCGTGCACTGGACGTGGGTGGCGCCCGCGTCGACGGCGGCCAGGGTGTTGGCGACGGCGCAGCCCGTGTCGTCCTGGGCGTGGATGCCGAGCCGGGCGCCGGTGTCGGCGAGGACGGTGGCGACGACGGCCTGGACCTGTGCGGGGAGCATCCCGCCGTTGGTGTCGCACAGGACCACGACGTCGGCGCCGGCCTCGGCCGCCGCGCGGACGACGGCCTTGGCGTAGCCGGGGTTCGCGCGGTAGCCGTCGAAGAAGTGCTCGCAGTCGACGAAGACGCGGCGGCCCTGGGAGCGCAGGTGGGCGACGGTGTCGCGGACCATCTCCAGGTTCTCTTCCAGGGTGGTGCGCAGCGCCAGCTCGACGTGCCGGTCGTGGGACTTGGCGACCAGGGTGATCACCGGGGCGCCGGAGTCCAGGAGTGCCTTGACCTGCGGGTCCTCGGAGGCCTTGCCGCCTGCCCGGCGGGTCGCGCCGAAGGCCACGAGCTGGGCGTGCCGGAAGTCGATCTCCTGCCGGGCGCGGGCGAAGAACTCCGTGTCGCGGGGGTTGGCGCCGGGCCAGCCGCCCTCGATGAAGCCGACCCCGAAGTCGTCCAGGTGCCGTGCGATGGCCAGCTTGTCCGCCACGGTGAGGTTGATGCCCTCGCGCTGCGCGCCGTCGCGCAGTGTCGTGTCGAAGACGTGGAACGCGTCGTCCAGCTCGCTGGTTTCCGTCATGGTCTCAAGGCTCCTGTGTTGAATCTCGGTCTACCGGAATGACCGGCTCCACCGTCCCCCAATGATCCCGCGCGCGGCGCTCCCGGCTGAAGGTGGGCCAGAAAAGCGAAAAACCCCTCGCGGGTGCGAGAGGTCTGCGCGCGGGTCGAGAACGACGGTGTCCGCCCGTACCTGGTCGTACAAGGCGGTCACTGCGGACCGGCGCGCCTGCTGCCAATAATCGTGGCGAACGAGAGCACGGGGGCAGTCTGGCACAGAGCACGGGCCCGCTCACGGGGTGTCTCAGGATGCGAGCACCCTTCCGGACGGCGCGGGCGCCCCGGGGTCCGGCGGAGGCGGGCGCTCCGGGGCTTGGCGGGGCGGGAGCGCCGGGCCTGGCGGGGTGGGCGCTCCGGGCCTGGCGAGGCGGGGGCTCCGGGCCTGGCGAGGCGGGCGCTCCGGGCCTGGCGAGGTGGGCGCTCCGGGGCCGCGGGGCGGGTCAGCCCAGTGACTCGTCGAGGAACTCGCGCACATGGGAGAGCACCCGCTCGCGGTCGGTGCCGCGCAGGCCGATCGCCACGTGGATGGAGAAGCCGTCGAGCAGGGCGCGCAGCCGGGCGGCGAAGCGGTCCGGGTCGACGGCGCGGAACTCGCCGCGCGAGATGCCCTCGGCGAGCAGCGCGACCAGGTCCCGGTGCCAGGCGCCCTCGATGGCGACCTGCCGGTCCCGGGCCTCCTCGGCGGCGTTCTGCGAGCGGTTCCAGACCTCCAGCCAGAGCGTCCAGTGCGGGTCGCGGTGGCCGTCGGGGACGTACAGGTCGACATAGGCGTCGAGCCGCTCGCGGGCGGTGCCGCGGGCGGCGAGCAGCCGGCCGCGCTCGGCGCCGAGCCGGCCCTCGCTCCACTCCAGGGTGCGCAGCAGCAGCTCGTCCTTGGTGCGGAAGTAGTAGAGGAGATGGCCGCTGCTCATGCCGACCTCGCGGCCGAGCGCCGCCATGGTGAGCTTCTCCAGACCGCGATCGGCGATCATCTCCATGGCGGCGGCGAGGACCTCCTCGCGCGGCGGCGCGTTCCTGCGCGCACCGGCCATCCGTGACTCCCGTGTTCAGACCTTCGGCTGCTGCTGGGTGATGCAGTGGATGCCACCGCCGCCCGCGAAGATCGTACGTGCGTCGACCAGGGTCACCGTCCGCTCCGGGAAGAGACGGCGGAAGACGCCCGCGGCGATCTCGTCGCGCGGGTCGTCGAAGCCGCACAGGACGACGCCGCCGTTGCAGAGGTAGTGGTTGATATACGAGTAGTCGGCCCAGTGCCCGTCGGCCTCCAGGACGGTCGGGGCGGGCACCTCGACGACCTCGATGGCGCGGCCCCGCGCGTCGGTCTGGCCCCTGAGGAGCCCGATGACCTCCCGGCTGACCTCGTGGTCGGGGTGGGCCGGGTCCTGCTGGGAGTGCGCGACGATCACGCCCGGCCGGGCGAAGGCGGCGACGATGTCGACGTGGCCGAGGGTGCCGAAGCCGTGCGGGGGGTAGTCGCCGGTCAGGCCGCGCGGCAGCCAGATCGCCTTGCGGGTGCCGAGCTGGGCGTGGATCTCCGCCTCGACCTCCGCGCGGCTCCAGCCGGGGTTGCGCTCGGGGCCGAGCTGCACGGTCTCGGTGAGCAGCACGGTGCCCTCGCCGTCGACGTGGATGGCGCCGCCCTCGTTGACGAGCCGGGAGGCGTACGTCTTGGCGCCGGCCAGTTCGGCGACCTGGGCGCCGATCAGGCTGTCGTGCTCCCAGCGGGCCCAGTCCTGGGCGCCCCAGCCGTTGAACGTCCAGTCGACGGCGGCGAGTTCGCCCTGTCCGTTGGTGAGGAAGGTGGGGCCGATGTCGCGCATCCAGGCGTCGTCGAGTTCCCGCTCGACGGTGTCGACACCGGGGCCGAGGAGGGCGGCGGCGGCCTCGGACTGGCCGGGGCCGCAGACGACGGTGACCGGTTCGAAGCGGCGGACGGCGCGGGCGACGGCCGCCCAGGCGGCGCGCGAGTCGGCGAGGTCCTCGGGGTTGTCGAAGGTGGGGTTGGGGCCCGGCCACGCCATCCAGGTGCGCTCGTGCGGGGTCCACTCGGCTGGCATACGGAAGCCGTCGGCGGCAGCAGACATGGTGTTCCTTAGTGGCGGGGTCGGTTACAGGAAGTACAGGCGGTTGAGGGAGACCGAGTCGGCGGGCTCGGAGCGCAGCGGGTCACCGTCGAGGGTGACCAGGCCGGTGCGCTGGTCGACATCGACCGCTCCGGTACGGGAGTTGAGGCGCAGGTCGGCGGGGCCGATGCCGCGGGTGCCGCGGACGGCGACGCGGCGGCGGCGGGTCGGCATGGTGTCGTGGCCCTGGTCGAGCGCGGCCTGTGCGACGAACGCCACGGAGATCTCGGCGGGGGTGGCGCCGTGCGCGCCGAACTGCGGCCCGAGGACGAGGGGTTCGCAGGTGTCGGTGGCGGCGTTGGGGTCGCCGACGACACCGTAGGCGGGGAAGCCCGACTTCAGGACGAGCTGCGGTTTGGCGCCGAAGTACTCGGGGCGCCACAGCACGATGTCGGCGAGCTTGCCGGTCTCGATGGAGCCGACCTCGTGGGCCAGGCCGTGGGCGATGGCCGGGTTGATGGTCAGCTTGGCCATGTAGCGCAGGACGCGTTCGTTGTCGTGGTCCTCGGGCGCCCCGAACTGGGCCTTCATCTTGCCGGCCATGGCGAAGGTGCGGCGGACGGTCTCGCCGGCCCGGCCCATGCCCTGGGCGTCGGAGGAGGTGATGCCGATCGCGCCCAGGTCGTGCAGCACGTCCTCGGCGCCCATCGTCCCGGCGCGGATGCGGTCGCGGGCCATGGCGGCGTCGCCGGGCAGGTCGGTCTTCAGGTCGTGGACGGAGACGATCATGCCGTAGTGCTCGGCGACCGCGTCCCGGCCGAAGGGCAAGGTCGGGTTGGTGGAGGACCCGATGACGTTCGGGACGCCCGCCATCTTCAGCACGTTGGGCACGTGTCCGCCGCCGCAGCCCTCGATGTGGAAGGCGTGGATGGTGCGTCCGTCCAGCACCTTCAGGGTGTCCTCGACGGACAGGCACTCGTTCAGCCCGTCGCTGTGCAGGGCCACCTGGACGTCGTGTTCCTCGGCGACGCGCAGCGCGGTGTCCAGGGCGCGGGTGTGGGCGCCCATGTCCTCGTGGACCTTGAAGCCGGAGGCGCCGCCCTCGGCGAGCGCCTCGACCAGCGGGGCGCCGTCGGAGGACGAACCCCGGCCGAGGAAGCCGATGTTGACGGGCCAGGCGTCGAAGGCGCCGAAGGCGTGGCGCAGCGCCCAGGGCGAGTTGACGCCGACGCCCCACACGGGGCCGAACTCCTGGCCGATGACGGTGGTGACGCCGGAGGCGAGCGAGGCCTCCATGATGCGCGGCGAGAGCAGGTGCACGTGGGTGTCGACGGCTCCGGCGGTGGCGATGAGTCCCTCGCCGGAGACGATGGAGGTGCCGGTGCCGACCACCACGTCGACGCCGTCGAGGGTGTCGGGGTTGCCGGCCCGGCCGATCGAGCAGATCCGGCCCTCGCGGATGCCGATGGACACCTTGCGGACGCCCTGCGCGGCGTCGATCACCACCACGTTGCTGATGACGACGTCGCAGGTGTCGCGGACGGCGGCGGCCTTCAGGTGCAGTCCGTCGCGGGCGGTCTTGCCGAAGCCGGCGAGGAACTCGTCGCCGGGGAGCTGGGCGTCGGACTCGACGCGGACGGTCAGCCCGGAGTCGCCGAGCCGGATCCGGTCGCCGGCCCGGGGGCCGTGCGTGGCGGCGTACTCGTGGGGGGTGAGGCGGCGGGCCTCGGCGGGGTGTCCTCCGGGGCGGCTCATCGCCCGGCCTCCTTCTCGCGGGTGTCCGGTACGCCGAGGTAGCCGCAGGCGGCGGCCCGGCGCAAGGCCTCTTCCTTCGCTCCGGGCGCGTCGAGGGGGCCGTCGACCAGACCGGCGAAGCCGATCGCGACGCGGGCGCCGCCGACCGGCACGAGACCGACCTCGGCGCTCTCGCCGGGGCCGAAGCGGACGGAGGACCCGGCGGGGACGGCGAGCCGCATGCCGTAGGCGGCGGCGCGGTCGAAGTCGAGCCGGGGGTTGGCCTCGAAGAAGTGGAAGTGGGAGGTGACGGAGACGGGCACGGCCGCGGTGTTGGTGACCGTCAGCCGCACCGCCGCCGGGGGCTCGGTGTGCGCGGGCGCCGGGAGCAGCGCGCCGGGGGCGTCCTCGCCGAGTCCGCCGCCGATGGGGCCGGTGACGACCGCGAGCCGGGAGCCGTCGTCGAAGACGGCCTCGACGTGCACCTCGGTGACCACGTCGGCGACGCCGGGCAGCACGTCGTCGGGGCCGAGGACGGACCGGGCCGCCTCGATCGCCTCGGCCAGCCGGGCGCCGTCGCGGGCCTTCTCGCAGACGGTGTCCGCGATCAGCGCGGTGGCCTCGGGCACGTTGAGCCGCAGTCCGCGGGCCTTGCGGGCGCGGGCCAGTTCGGCGGCCGAGAACAGCAGCAGCCGGTCACGCTCCGTGGGGGTCAGTCGCACGCCAGGACACCTCCTCGCCTTCCTCCATTTAGAGCATCACTCTAAACGCGGATTTCATGGAAGGGAAACATTGACGGGTGAGCGTTCCAGACGACACATTGAACGTCGCTCTAACTTTGTGAAGCGAGCGGTACCAGCCCCGGGCGGCCGTCGAAGGAGACCAGCCATGCCGATTGAACAGCGCGGAGTCGACACGATCCCCGACGAGGAACGCACCAGCGGACCTGGCGACCTCAAGTCGATCCTGCTCGGCTCCAACCTCTGCCTCGGCGTGATCATCTTCGGCTGGCTGCCGCCCTCCTTCGGGCTCGACTGGTGGTCCTCGGTCAGCTCGATCGTGGCAGGCACCGTGGTCGGCACCGCGCTCACCGCGCCGCTCGCCCTGGTCTCGCTGCGCACCGGCACCAACCTCTCCACCTCCTCCGGCGCCCAGTTCGGCGTCCGGGGCCGGCTCGTCGGCTCGGTCGTCGGACTGCTCCTCGCCCTCGGCTACACCGCCCTGACCGTGTGGATCGGCGGCGACGTGATGGTGAGCGTCCTCGGCCGGCTCTTCGGCCTCGCGCCGAGCGGCGCCGCGTACGCCGTCGTGTACGTCGTGCTCGCCGCGGCCACCGTCGCCGGCGCGGTCTACGGCTACCGGGTGCTGCTCACCATGTCCCGCGCCCTCGCGATCGGCATGACCGCGCTGCTGGTGGTCGGCGTGATCGCGTACGCCCCGCACTTCACCACCGCCGCGATCCCGGAGACCGGCGGCTATCTGCTCGGCTCGTTCTGGCCCACCTGGCTGCTGGCCGCGGTGGCGGCGGGGCTGTCGGGCCCGATCGCGTTCATCACGCTGCTCGGCGACTACACCCGCTACATCTCCCCCGAGCGCCACTCCTCGCGCACCGTCCTGCACGCCACCTGGATCGGCCTGATTGCCGGCCTGCTGGTCCCCCAGCTCTTCGGCACCTTCACGGCGTACGCGGCCCACGCGGCGCTCGACTACGCGGGCCCGCTGGTCGCCGCCTCCCCCGGCTGGTACCTGGTGCCGCTGCTGCTGGCCGCCTCCGCCGGCTCGGTCGGCAACGCCGGTCTGATGCTCTACTCGATGGGCCTCGACCTGGACGCGATCCTGCCCCGCGCCTCCCGCGCCCGCGCCACCTGCTCGGTCGCCGTCGTCGCCATGCTCTGCGTCTTCGTCGGCCACTACGCCTGGAACGCGCAGTCCGCGATGACCTCGTTCGTCCTGCTGCTCACCGCGATCGGCACCCCGTGGGCGGTCATCACCCTGATCGGCTTCGCGCGCTGCCGGGGTGTCTACGACCCGGACGCCCTCCAGGTCTTCAACCGGCGCTCGAAGGGCGGCGTCTACTGGTACCGGGCCGGCTGGAGCGTGCAGGCCACCGCGGCCTGGGCGGTCGGCGCCTGCGCCGGTCTGCTCGCGGTCTCCCTCCCCTCGTACGAGGGCCCGCTGCTGAAGCTGACCGGCGGGGTGGACTGCAGCTTCCTGCTGTCGGGCCTGGTGGGCGGCCTCCTCTATGTCGCCCTCACCGCCCGCCAGGCACAGGCCCCCGCGACCGCGGCGGAGGAACTCGCCACGGCGGAGAGCGGAGCCTAGGCCCTGTCGTCGAATCCCCGCCTGCCCGCCGGGCGAACGACGGGGATTCGACGACGGGACCTAGGGTGTGTCGTTTGGATCAGGTGGCGCCGGAGTGCGGCGCCTTGTCGGCTGGGCCGAGCGGGGCAGGGTGCGTGCAGCTGCAAGGCGGAGGAGGGCGACGACGCGGAGCGTCGGCAACCGACGACAACGCCGCTGGGGGTACCCCCTGCTCGAAGAGCTTGGGGGAGTGCGTGCCCTGCCCCGCGACCCGCCACATGATCCAAACGACACGCCCTAGGAGCCCGACATGACGTCCCCGAACATGGGGTCGTCGCCCGACTTCCCGATGCCGACGGAGGACGCGCCGAAGCTCACCGAGCCGGTGGCCGTGATGCCACCGGCGGCACCGCGCAGCACCCACACGGCGCCGTCGTCGCTGTTCTCGCCGCCCGCGCCCACCGACAGGTCGGCCCGGCCGTCCTTGTCGTGGTCGGCGAGGTGGAGGGCGTCGCCGAACAGGTCCGACGACTCGTTGGCGCCCGGGACGCCCGCGGTGCCCTGGTTGAAGGACTGGGCGCCGGTCGCCTTCAGGCCGGAGGCGCCGCCGCGCAGCACCCAGACGTTGCCCGCGTGCGTGGCGGAGCCGATGCTCTCGAAGGCCGCGCCGACGGCGAGGTCCGGGTAGCGGTCCCCGTCGACGTCACCCGCCGCGAGCGCGCCGCCGAACGAGTCGTCGGACTCGTCCGTTCCCGGCACGCCCGGGGTGTCCTGGGTGAAGACGGCCGTGCGCGCCGGGTCGACGCCCGCCGCACCGCCGTAGAACACGGTGACGTAGCCGCCCTTCGCCGTCGGGTCCAGAACGGGGACAGAGTCGGTGCCGACGACCAGGTCGTCGTGCCCGTCGCGGTCGAAGTCGCCCGCCGTGAGCGCCCCCGCGTACCCCCCGCCCGCCTCGGTCTGGAACACCGGGCCGGCCGGGCCGCCCCGGTAGACGAAGTTCCCGGCGGAGGAGCCCACCACCACGTCGTCCGCCCCGTCGCCGTCGAAGTCCCCCGCGGCGAGCCGGACGGCGCCCTTCGGGTACGCGCCGGACTCGATCCGCGCGTCCAGGCGCAGCTTCCCGGCCGCGCCGCCTGACTTGGTGAAGCCGCCCTTGAAGATCCACACGTCCTTGCCGGTGGAACCGACCGCCAGATCGGCCTTGCCGTCACCGGTGAAGTCGCCGACGGCGAGCGACTGGCCGAACCGGTCGTGGCCCGCGGGATTCGGGTCGCTGACCGTCGTTCCGCCCGACAGCCCGGAGGCGCCGCCCCACAGGATCGTGACGGAGCCGCCGTCGACGTCGCCGCTGACGTCCTCCTGGGGGGTGCCGACCACGAGATCGCCGTAGCCGTCGCGGTTGAGGTCGCCGTGCGCGAGTGCGGTGCCGAAGCGGTCGGAGGTCTCCGAGGCGCCCGGCACACCGGAGGAACTCTGCGAGGTGGTCTTGTGCCGGGCGGCGCTGATGCCGCTCGCCGAGCCGTAGGAGACGACCACGGCGCCCGCCTTCGCCTTGCCGCCCGCGACGGCGCCCGGGGCGCCGGTCGCCAGATCCCGGTAGCCGTCGCCGTTGAAGTCGTCCCCGAGGCCCGAGGGGGCGGCGCTCGCGGCGCCGGGCAGGGCGATCAGCAGACCGCCCGCCAGGGCGGCCGCGACGGCGCCGGCGGCCAGGGCGACGGAACGCCGGGAGCGATGACGACGGTACTGGGACATGGGTTTCCCTCCAGAACATGCGTACGGCACGGAGTTGTTGACCTTCGATGTGCCTGAAGGGTTGTACGGGGATGGAGGGACGGCCGGGAAGACGCCGGGTCCGCGGCGGAGGGGGCGGCGCGGGGGCCGGAGGGCCCCGGTGACCGGACGGCTCCGGTGGCCGGGCGAGGGCCGGTGGCCGGGCGAGGGCCGGTGGCCGGGCGAGGACCGGGAAACGCCGGTGGCCGGGCGAGGGCCGGAAAACGCCTGTCCCCGCCCGGTCGTCCGCTCGCGCGGGGACTTGGCGGGGACTCGGGGCCGACGCGGGCGGCCCGGACGGGGCCGGGCCGGCGGGGTCAGCCCAGGCGGTGCATCCAGCCGTGGGTGTCCTCGGTGACGCCGCGCTGGATGTCGAGCAGGGCCTCGCGGAGCTTGAGGGTGACCGGGCCGGGCTCGCCGCCCGACTGCTTCCACTCGGCGCCGGCGCGCTTGACCGTGCCGACCGGGGTGATGACGGCGGCGGTGCCGCAGGCGAAGACCTCGGTGAGGCTGCCGTTCTCGGCGTCGGTCTGCCACTGGTCGATGGAGAGGCGGCCCTCCTCGGCGGTGTAGCCGAGGTCCCGGGCGACGGTCAGCAGGGAGTCGCGGGTGACGCCCTCCAGGATCGACCCGGTGAGGGCGGGGGTGACGATCCGGTCCCCGTACACGAAGTACAGGTTCATGCCGCCCAGTTCCTCGATCCACTTGTGCTCGACGGCGTCGAGGTAGCAGACCTGGTCGCAGCCCTTGGCGGCGGCCTCGGCCTGCGCGAGCAGCGAGGCCGCGTAGTTGCCGCCGGTCTTCGCGTCGCCCATGCCGCCGGGGACGGCGCGGACGCGGTCCTCGGAGAGCCAGATGGACACGGGCTTCACGCCGCCCGCGAAGTAGGCGCCGGCGGGCGAGGCGATGACGAGGAAGAGGTACTCGTTGGCCGGCTTCACGCCGAGGCCCACCTCGGTCGCGATCATGAACGGGCGCAGGTAGAGGGACTCCTCGCCGCCGTGCGCCGGGACCCAGTCGCGGTCCTGCTGGACCAGCACGTCACAGGCCTCGATGAAGGTCTCCACCGGCAGCTCCGGCATGCCGAGCCGGCGGGCGGAGGCCTGGAAGCGGCGGGCGTTCTTGTCGGGGCGGAACGTGGCGACGGAGCCGTCGGGCTGGCGGTAGGCCTTGAGTCCCTCGAAGATCTCCTGCGCGTAGTGCAGGGTCATGTTCGCCGGGTCGAGCGAGAGCGGTCCGTAGGGAACGAGCTGCCCGTCGTGCCAGCCGCGGCCCTCCGTCCACTTGATCGTCACCATGTGGTCGGTGAAGTGGCGGCCGAACCCCGGGTTGGCCAGGATCGCCTCGCGCTCGGCGGCGGAGAGCGGGCCGGCGGACGGCTTGAGCTCGATCGTGGGCTGCGTCATGAGTGGTTTGTCCTTCACCGGTGTGGATGTGACGGGCCGCGCTCACGCCCGCACTGCCAGTGGCCAGTGGTAGGACGTCCGAGCATTCCCTCATTCCGCGGCTCCGCGTTCGATTATCGCCCAGCGGAGGACCGCGGGGGAAAACGGCGGATATGGCGGCCCGGGGAGGCCCAGGGATTGATGGTGGCACCCGGCGAGGGCAGGGCAAAGCCGCCGGGTGCGGATGCGACCCGGCGGCTGCTACGTGACGTAGGCGGTGCGGCGGGTCAGCCGGCTACGCGTACGGCCAGCGCGTCGCCGATCTCCTCGGTGCTGCGGGCCGGCTTGCCGACGCGCTCGGCGAGGTCGGCGGCGACGGCGTCCTCGATGCGGGCGGCCTCGGTCTCGTAGCCGAGGTGGCGCAGCAGGAGGGCGACGGACAGGACGGTGGCGCTGGGGTCGGCCTTGCCCTGGCCCGCGATGTCGGGCGCCGAGCCGTGCACGGGCTCGAACATCGAGGGGAACTCGCCGCTCGGGTTGATGTTGCCCGAGGCGGCGACGCCGATGCCGCCGGAGACGGCCGCGGCGAGGTCGGTGATGATGTCGCCGAAGAGGTTGTCGGTGACGATCACGTCGAAGCGGGCCGGGTCGGTGACGAGGTAGATCGTCGCCGCGTCGACGTGGATGTAGTCGGTGGTGACCTCGGGGAACTCCGTGGCCACCTGGTTGAAGATGTTCGTCCACAGGTGGCCCGCGAAGGTCAGCACGTTGTTCTTGTGGACCAGCGTGAGCTTCTTGCGGGGGCGGGCCTGGGCGCGGGCGAAGGCGTCGCGGACGACCCGCTCGACACCGAAGGCGGTGTTGACGGAGACCTCGGTGGCGACCTCGTGCGGGGTGCCCTTGCGGATGGTGCCGCCGTTGCCGGTGTACGGGCCCTCGGTGCCCTCGCGGACCACGACGAAGTCGATCTCGGGCTGCCCGGCGAGCGGGGTCTGCACGCCCGGCAGCAGCTTCGAGGGACGCAGGTTCACGTGGTGGTCGAAGGCGAAGCGGAGCTTGAGCAGGAAGCCGCGCTCCAGGACGCCGGACGGGACCGAGGGGTCGCCGATCGCGCCGAGCAGGATGGCGTCGTGCTTCTTCAGCGCTTCGAGGTCGGCGTCGGTGAGGGTCTCACCGGTGGCGTGGTAGCGCCGGGCGCCGAAGTCGAAGTCCTTGGTCTCCAGCTTCACGTCCTGCGGGAGGACGGCGGAGAGGACTTTGAGGCCCTGGGCCACGACTTCCTGGCCGATGCCGTCACCGGGGATCACTGCGAGATCGATGCTGCGAGACATGACGGCACCGTACTCCTTGTCCCATGGGATGACACACGATGTCCGCCATCCGGACAGTCGAGTCCCGGAGCACGCCCACCCTTCGACCGGTGTTCACCCGTATGTATGACGGCTGTTGGCGCGCGCTGGGAACTTTCCAGACATGACCGCTCCTTCCCGGGTGACTCCCCCCGAGCCCCCCGTCCCCGACGTCGGCATCCCGCGCCAGCTCGCGGACAGCATGAGCATGGCGGAGCAGTACGAGTACCTGCGCGCGAAGCTGACCCGGCGCCGGGCGCTGGTGTCGGCGAGCGCTTTCGCGGGCGGCGGGCTGCTGGCCGGCTGCGCGGGTTCCGGTCCCAGGAGCCGCCCGGGGGCGGCCGGACCGGCGGCGCGTCCGGCCACCGGCCGGGTGCCGGGCTCGGCCGTCACGCCGTTCGGCCGCCATCTCGCCTTCGGCGCGGACCCGAGGACCCAGATGCGGATCTCCTGGCAGGTCCCCTCCGCCGTCCGCAAGCCGTTCGTCCGGGTGGGCCTGACGCCCTGGTCGCTGAGCCGGCGCATCGAGGCCGAGGTCCGCGACCTGCACACCCCGGGCGTGGCCGGGCAGCGGCTCGCGCTGGACCAGTACTACCTGCACGCGGCGCTCGACGGGCTGCGCCCGGGGACGACGTACTACTACGGCGTCGGCCACGAGGGCTTCGATCCGGCGGGCAAGGCGCGTCACGCGACGCTCGGCCACTTCCGTACGGCGCCGGCCCGGCCGGAGAAGTTCGTGTTCACCGCCTTCGGCGACCAGGGGGTCACCCCGGACGCGCTCGCCAACGACAAGGTGCTGCTCGGCCGGGGCCCGGCGTTCCACCTGCACGCGGGCGACATCTGCTACGCGGACGGGATCGGCCACGGCGAGCGGTCGGACATCTACGACCCGGCCGCCTGGGACCTGTTCCTGAAGCAGACCGAGACGGTGGCGCGCTCGGTGCCGTGGATGGTGACGACCGGCAACCACGACATGGAGGCCTGGTACTCGCCGAACGGCTACGGCGGCCAGTCGGCGCGCTGGTCGCTCCCCGACAACGGCTTCGACGCCAAACGGGCGCCGGGCGTCTACTCGTTCGCCTACGGCAACGTCGGCGTGGTCGCGCTGGACGCCAACGACGTGTCGTACGAGATCCCCGCCAACCTGGGCTACTCGGGCGGCCGGCAGACCGCGTGGCTCGACCGGCGCCTCAAGGAGCTGCGCGGGCAGGTCGACTTCGTCGTGGTCTTCTTCCACCACTGCGCGTACTCGACGTCGACGCACGCCTCCGACGGCGGGGTGCGCGACGCCTGGCTGCCGCTGTTCGCCCGGCACCAGGTGGACCTCGTGATCAACGGTCACAACCACGTGTACGAGCGGACGGACGCGATCAAGGGCGGCGCGGTGGGCCGGGCGGTGCCGGTGGGCGCGACGACCGACCCGACCCGCGACGGCATCGTGTACGTCACGGCGGGCGGGGCGGGCAAGAGCCTGTACCGGTTCCCCATCGGGGTGAAGGACAGCTACGAGCGGAGGGTGCTGGACCGCGAGTCCGTGGAGACCTTCCACTGGACGAAGTCGGGGAAGCGGAAGCCGGACACGGTCGAGTGGTCGCGGGTGCGGTACACCGGCTACTCCTTCCTCTCGGTGGAGGCGGAGGCCGGTCCCGCGCCACGGCTCACGGTGTCGGCGCTGGCGCAGAACGGCGAGCGGATCGACCACTTCGTGGTGCGGCGCGGCAGTTGAGCCAGGGCGGGCGCGGGGCACCCATCACCGGCGGCCGGGGCGGCACACGGCATGGAACACCGGGGGGTGGCGCAGAACGTGACCGGGGCGCGGCGCAGGACGTGAGCGGGGCGCGGCGCAGGACGTGACCGAGGTGCGGCACGGGGCGTGGGCCTCGCGCCGCACCTTCGCGGGCGGCTCCCGGTCTGAAGGGGTTCGCGGGTTCGAGGGTTCGAGGGGCGGCGGGCCTCAGTGGCCCGTCTCGCCGCCGTTGTCCCTGCGGTCGAGGGAGCGCTGGAGCGCGGCGGCGGCGTTCTTGCGGTCGGACTCGCTGCTCGAACGGGAGTGGTGACGGACTCGGCGGACGGTCGTCTCGGCCATGATGATGCGACTCCTTACCTTCCGTCGCCCGCGCGGGGGCGGCCGGAAGAGCGGTGAGGTCTTTACGAGACGCCGGAAGGGGCGGGGAGCGGTGCCGCAGGGGTTGCCTGCCAGGGGCTCCGGCTCACGACCGCCATTCGCTGGGTCGAGCGAAAACGTTCGGCTCCTACCAAGCTAGGCGAGGACCGGGCTTCTGTCTCTACAATTACTCGGACTTCCTACTATCTGAGACGGTGGACCGCGTCACACCGCTCCCACCAGGGACGACAGTTGACGCCTCGCCGGGAGCGGCTCCGGAAGCGGCCTCGCGCGCCTCGCCGGGCGCGGCCCCGGGCGCGGCTTCGGAAGCGGCCTCGCGCGCTTCGCCGGGAGCGGCCTCACGCCCCACGCCAGGAGCGGCCTCACGTGCCACGCCGGGAGCGCCCGTGTCCGCCGCGGTCCGGGGAGCGAGTGTGCGTGCCGCGTCCCCCGCCGAGGGGTGCAGCCGCAGGGCGCCCGCGGCCGGCAGCAGGCACAGCGCGCCGAGCAACCCGAAGGCGACGGCGTACGCCGGCCGGCCGCCGCCCGTCAGGGCCGCTCCCCCGCGCAGCGCCACGGTGGCGACGGCGACGCCGAGTCCGGCGGCCAGTTGGTGCGAGGTCGCGAAGAGGGCGTTGGCGTCCCGCATCCGCTCCTCGCCGGTCTCGCTGAACGCGATGGTCGCGTAGCCGCTCAGCCCGACCGAACGGACGACACCGCCGGCCGCCGCCACGACGGCGATGACCGCGACGGGTGTCGCGGCGGTGAACAGGGCGCAGGCCGCCGTGGTGACCGCGAGGCCGAGGGTGGAGACGAGCAGCAGCGGCCGGAACCCGAACCGGTTGATCAGATAGGTGGTGGCCGGCTTGACGCCGATGTTGCCGGCGAACACGAACAGCACCACGGCGCCCGACTTCACCGCGCTCCAGCCGAACACCTCCTGGAAGAGCAGGGGCAGCAGGAAGGGGACGGCGGAGACGACGGCCATGCTCACGGCGCCGTCGAGCGCCGCCACCCGGAAGGAGGGCACGTCCAGGGTGCGCAGGTTGACCAGCGGACGCGGGGCGCGCAGCAGATGCCGTACGGCCGCCGCGAGGGCCACGACCGCCACGGCGCCGCTCACCGCGGCCCCGGCCGGACCGGCGCCGGTCTCGGCGACGAGGTGCGCGGTCCAGGTCAGGGCGGCGAGACCGGTGCCGGCGAGCAGCATGCCGGGCACGTCGAGCGGCGGCGCGCCGCCGGGTGTGCCGGGCGCGATGAGCCGGCGGGCGACGAGCAGGGCGACGACCCCGAGCGGCACGTTCAGCAGGAAGATCCAGTGCCAGGAGGCATACGTCGTGATCACTCCGCCGAGCAGCGGCGCGACGACCGGGGCGGCGAGGCCCGGCCACACGATGTAGGCGACGGCGCGCGGCAGGTCCTGCTTGGCGATGCCGGAGACGACGACGAGCCGGCCGACCGGCACCATCATCGCGCCGCCCGCGCCCTGGAGGACCCGGGTCGCCACGAGGACGCCGAGACCCGGGGCCACGGCGCAGCCGAGGGAGGCGAGGGTGAACACGGTGATCGCGGCGAGGAAGACCCGGCGCGGGCCGAAGCGGGCGGTGAGCCAGCCGGAGAGGGGGACGAGGACGGCGAGGGTGACGAGGTAGGCCGTGATGATCAGGCCGACCGAGGCGGGGGTGGTGTGCAGGTCGCCCGCTATCCGGGGAGCGGCGGTCGACACGATCGTGCCGTCCAGCATCTCCATGAAGAAGCAGCCCGCGACCAGGAGCGCGGTGCCGCGCTGACGCGAATTCATCATGGGTCCAGACTCGGGGCGCCCATTGCTGCACACAAGGTCCGATTGCTTCACTTAGCCTTGCGTCTCATGCAGCAATCGCGATCGGCGCCCCCTCCGTCCGACGAGCGGGCGCCCCTCCCGGACATGAACCTGCTCCCGGCGCTCGACGCCCTGCTGCGGGCGGGCAGCGTGGCGGGCGCGGCGGCCGAGCTGCGCGTGTCCCCCTCGGCGATGAGCCGCACCCTGGGCCGGCTGCGCCGGGTGGTCGGCGATCCGCTTCTCGTCCCGTCCGGCCGGGGTCTGACCCTGACCCCGGCGGCGCACGCGATGCGGCCCGGGGTACAGGCGGCGCTCGCCGCGGCGGTGGCCGCGCTGCACCCGCCCCGGGACGTCGAACTCGCCACGCTGGAGCGGGAGTTCCGGATCCGTACGAACGACGGGATCGCCATGTCGCTGGGCGCCCCGCTGCTGGAGCTGGCGGCGCGCGAGGCACCCGGCGTACGGCTGCGGCTGCTTCCGGAGGGCGACGAGGACCCGGCGGACCTGCGCACCCATGTCGACCTGGACGTGGGCGAGTTGCCGGAGCCGTTGCCGCACGACGTGCGCAGCGCCATCCTGCACGTGCACCGGTACGTGGCCGTCGCGCGCGCCGACGCCCCTTTCGCGCGCGGCCCGTTGACGCCGGAGTCCTTCGCGTCGCTCCCCCACATCACCGTCACCCGGCGTGGCCGCACGCGCAGCGTGGTGGACGACCGGCTCGCCGAACTCGGCCTGAAGCGCGACGTCCTGGCCACCGCTCCCACCTACGGCGCGGCCTGCTTCTTCGCCCTGCGCACCGACGCGCTGGCGCTGGTCCCGGTCGAGGTCGCGACGGAGGCGGCCCGGACGATGCCGCTCGCCGTCCTGGAGATCCCGCTGGACCTGCCGCGCGTGACGGCGGCGCAGGCGTGGCACGTACGGCTGGACTCGGACCCGGCGCACCGGTGGCTGCGGCGGTCCTTCGCCCAGCTGGCGGCGGAGTTCGGCCCCGCCTGACCGGCGGCACCCCCGCCGGGGGACCCACTCGTCCAGGAGACCGCGCCGGTCAGAGCACGTCGCCGTCGCGCCAGTCGAAGACCAGCTCGTGCGCCGGGTCGAGGGTGCCGAGGGCGGGGGTGGGGCGCAGGAAGGTGGTGCCCTCCTCCTCGGGGAGGCGGATCACGCCGTCCGGGGCGAGGGCGCAGACACGGCCGGGCCACAGGTGCCAGCCGCGCGCCGTGTAGAGGGCGGCGCCGTCCTCGCTGGCGGAGAGCGCGCCGAGCGGGTAGGCGCCCTCGATGACCCGCTCCACCTCGGCCATCACGCGCCCGCCGAGGCCCGTACGGCGCGCGTCGGCGCGGACGCCGACGGCCTCCACGTAGCCGACGCGCAGCGAGCGTCCGGCGTGCAGGACGCGGCGCTGGATCACCGAGCCGTGTCCGGCGAGGCCCTGGTCGTCGTGGACGAGGACGTGCAGGCCGCCCAGCGCGTGGTCCCAGTCCTCGTCGCGGAAGTCGCCGTCGAAGGCGTCCTCCAGGAGGGTGCGGGCGGCGCTGAGTTCGGCGGGGGCGAGGTCCGCGGTGTGGGCGGTCCGCAGTCGGATGGCCATGCGGCCAGTATTCACACGACGGCGGTCGTCGGCCCCCCCCTTGCCACATAGTTCACAACGGCACCGGGTTCACAGCCGGCCCGTGCCGCCGCGTTCCGACGCCCGGGCATGGAACCGCCCCCGTCCACGGACGGGGGAGACCGTGGGCGGGGGCGGAGTCGGTGACGGGGTGTCAGCCCATGTGCGGGTAGCCGTAGTCGGTCGGCGGGACCAGCGTCTCCTTGATGGCGCGGGTCAGCGTCCAGCGCATCAGGTTCTGCGGGGCGCCGGCCTTGTCGTTGGTGCCGGAGGACCGGCCGCCGCCGAAGGGCTGCTGGCCGACGACGGCGCCGGTCGACTTGTCGTTGATGTAGAAGTTGCCGGCGGCGTAGCGGAGCTTGTCCATCGTGTACGCGGCGGCGGCGCGGTCACCCGCGATGACCGAGCCGGTGAGCGCGTAGTCGGACGCGGACTCCATCTGGGTCAGCATCGCGTCGTACGCGTCGTCCTCGTAGACGTGGACGGCGAGGAAGGGGCCGAAGTACTCGGTCTTGAAGACCTCGTTCTCCGGGTCGGAGCACTCCACCACGGTCGGGCGCACGAAGTAGCCGACGGAGTCGTCGTAGGAGCCGCCCGCGACGATCGTGCAGGCCGGGTCGGACTTGGCGCGGTCGATGGCCGCCTTGTTCTTGGCGAACGCGCGCTCGTCGATGACCGCGCCCATGAAGTTCGACAGGTCGGTGACGTCACCCATGGTCAGGTAGTCGACCTCGGCCGCGAACTCCTCCTTGAAGCCGGAGTTCCAGATGGAGGCCGGGATGTAGGCGCGGGAGGTCGCCGAGCACTTCTGGCCCTGGTACTCGAAGGCACCGCGGGTCAGCGCGGTCTTGAGGACGGCGCGGTCGGCCGAGGGGTGGGCGACGAGGAAGTCCTTGCCGCCGGTCTCGCCGACGAGACGCGGGTAGGCGCGGTACTTCTCGATGTTGTTGCCGACCGTCTTCCACAGGTACTGGAAGGTCTTGGTCGAGCCGGTGAAGTGGATGCCCGCGAGGTCGCGGTGGACCAGGGCGACCTCGGAGACGGCGACGCCGTCACCGGTGACGAGGTTGATGACGCCCTTGGGCAGGCCGGCCTCCTCCAGGAGCCGCATGAGCAGCACGGCGGCGTGGGTCTGCGTCGGGGACGGCTTCCAGACGACGACGTTGCCCATGAGCGCCGGAGCGGTGGGCAGGTTGCCCGCGATGGCCGTGAAGTTGAAGGGCGTGATCGCGTAGACGAAGCCCTCCAGCGGACGGTGGTCGAGGCGGTTCCAGACGCCCGGCGAGTTGGCCGGGGGCTGCTCGGCCAGCAGGTCGCGGGCGTACTTGACGTTGAAGCGCCAGAAGTCGACCAGCTCGCAGGGGGTGTCGATCTCGGCCTGCTGGGCGGTCTTCGACTGGCCGAGCATGGTGGAGGCGGCCAGCGTCTCGCGCCAGGGGCCGGCCAGCAGCTCGGCGGCGCGCAGGATGATCGCGGCGCGGTCGTCGAAGGACATGGCGCGCCAGGCCGGGGCGGCGGCGAGGGCGGCGTCGATCGCGTCCTGGGCGTCCTGGGCGGTGGCGTGCGCGCCGGTGCCGATGACGGCCTTGTGGTTGTGCGGCTGCACGACCTCGAAGCGCTCACCGCCGCCGAGCCGCTTCTCGCCGCCGATGGTCATCGACAGCTCGATCGGGTTCTCGGCCAGCTCCTTGAGCTTGGCCTCCAGACGGGCGCGCTCGGGCGAGCCGGGGGCGTAGCCGTGCACCGGCTCGTTGACGGGGGCGGGGACCTGGGTCACAGCGTCCATGGGTTCCGTAACTCCTTGAGTCGGGCGGGTGTTTCGGGATGTCAAGCCGTGGGGCTCAGGCCGGTTCTCAGCCCTTGGTGATCCGTGCGGCGGCCATCGGTCAGCCCTTGGTGAGGATCGAGCGCGCGAAGAAGAGCAGGTTGGCCGGCTTCTCCGCGAGGCGGCGCATGAAGTAGCCGTACCAGTCGGTGCCGTACGCCGTGTAGACGCGCATGCGGTGGCCCTCGGCGGCGAGCCGCAGGTGCTCGTCGCCGCGGATGCCGTAGAGCATCTGGAACTCGTACTCGTCCAGTTTGCGCCCGGCCCGGCGGGCCAGCTCCTGGGCGATGGAGATGATCCGGGGGTCGTGGGACCCGATCATCGGGTACCCCTCGCCCTCCATGAGGATCTTCAGGATCCGCACGTACGCCTTGTCGGTCTCGGCCTTCTGCTGGTAGGCGACCTCGGCGGGCTCCTTGTAGGCGCCCTTGACCAGGCGGACGCGGCTGCCGTTCTCGGCGAGGCGGCGGGCGTCGGCCTCGGTGCGGAACAGGTAGGCCTGGATCACACAGCCGGTCTGCGGGAAGTCCTTCCGCAGCTCCTCGTGGATGGCGAACATCGAGTCGAGGGTGGTGTGGTCCTCGGCGTCCAGCGTGACGGTGGTGCCGATGGCGGCGGCGGCCTCGACGACCGGGCGGACGTTGGCGAGGGCCAGCTCGTGGCCGCCCTCCAGCGCCTGGCCGAACATGGAGAGCTTGACGGACATCTCGGCGCGGGTGCCGAGGTCCAGCTCCCTGAGGCGGTCGATGAGCGCCAGGTAGGCGTCCCGGGCGGCGGCGGCCTGCTCGGGGGTGGTGATGTCCTCACCGACGACGTCCATGGTGAGTTCCAGGCCCTTGGCCGTCAGGTCCTCGATGATCGGGACGACCTGGTCGACGGTCTCACCGGGGATGAAGCGGTCCACGACCGGCTTGGTCACCGGGGCGGCCGAGATCAGACGGCGCATCTTGTCGCTGCGCGAGGCGGCGAGAATCACGGGACCCAGCACGGGGCACCTCCACAACAAGGCCAGCAGGAGGCCGAATCCCGACGATTCGGGTACGGCACGGAGAACCACCGTGAAACCTAGGGATCTCTTCGATCCTGGGCCATCGACACCTGTCACGCATCTGTTCCCCGGATCTCAGACAGATGTATGAAGGGCTCGCTGAAATGCGGGAGAATGCCCGGGTGAGCGGTGAATACAGAGGCGACTACCAGGAGCTGGTCGACGAGATCTCGGCACTCCTCGGCGTCCCCGCGACGCTGGAGAACCGTGATTTCGAGCTGATCGCCTTCGGGGCGTACGACAGCGAGGGCGACCTCGATCCGTCGGCGCTGGACCCGGTGCGCACCCGCTCGATCCTGACCCGGCGTTCCACCACGGCGGTCCGGACCTGGTTCGAGGGCTTCGGCATCACCCGCGCCTCGGCGCCGGTCCGCATCCCGCCGACCCCGGAGGCGGGCGTGTACCGGGGCCGGATCTGTCTGCCGGTACGCCATCGGGGTGTCGTCCTCGGCTATGTCTGGCTGCTCGACGACGACCCGGGCCCCACGGACACCCAGTTGGCCGCCGCCATGGAGGTGACCTCCCGGATCGGCGCCCTGCTCGCGGACGAGGCGCAGGCGGGCGCGGACCTCACCCGGGAGCTGCGGGCGGTGCTGACCGCCGAGCGCGGCTGGCAGCGCGACATGGCGGTGGCGGAGCTGCGGACGGCGCTGGGGCCGCGCGGGGAGGGCCTGCACGCGGTGGTGTGCGTGGCGCCGTGGCCCTCGGCCGACCCGGACGACGCCCCCTCGGCGCGTACGGTGCCCGGCGCGACCGCCCTGTGCACCGTCCCGTGGGGCACCACCGCCCAGAGCCTCGCGCTGCTGGTACGGCTGCGCTCGGCGGACGCCCTGGCCCCGGCGCTGACGGCGGCCACCCGTTTCGTACGGGAGGCGGGCGCCGGACCGGGCGGCGGAGGCGGCACCAAGAACTCCCCCGGCGGGCCTGCGGCGGCCGGGACCTCCCCGGGCGGGCCGGCGGCGGCCGGGGTCTCCGGGGCGCGGGCCGGGCTCGGCGAGCTGGGGGCGGCCTGGCTGGAGGCGGCCTCCGCGGCACGGGCGGTGCTGGCCGAACCCAGGCTCGGGCCGGTCGCCGAGTGGGGGGCCATCGGACCGTACCGGCTGCTCACCGCGCTGCCCCCGGAGGCGGCCCACGACCCGGTGGTCCGCACCCTGTTGGCCCCGGCCCACCGCGAACTGGCCCGCACCGCCGAGGCGTTCCTCGACCTCGCGGGCCAGGCGGGCCGCACGGCAGCCGAGTTGGGCATCCACCGCCAGACCCTCTACTACCGCCTGTCCCGCGTCGAACAGCTCACGGGCCTGGACCTGGACGACGGCGAGGACCGCCTCCTCCTCCACATGACCCTCAAGGGGGCGCGGCTGTAGGACGCCCTCAGCTCCCGGCCTTCGCCGCCCCCTCGATCACCCGGCGCAGGCCCTCCGTCAGCTGGGTGGCGTCCGTCGCCGAGGCCGGGTCGAAGAGCCATTGGACGCTGAGGCCGTTGAGCAGGACCTGGTAGAAGCCGCCGAGCGTGCGCAGGGTGGTGTCGTCCACGTCGGCCTCCGTGCCGCCGGCCAGCAGCGGGACGAGTCCGCGGCGGCCCTCGTCCGAGGCCTTCGCCAGGTGCTCGCGGACCGTGGGCAGCCGGTCGGAGTTGGTGATCACCTCGAAGGTGAGCAGCCAGATGGGGCGCTCCCGGACGAAGGACCGGGTGATGCTCTCCCAGGCCTCCTGGAACCGCTCCAGGGAGCCGGGCGCGCTCGCCGTGTCGGTCCTCGCGAACGCCCCGAACGTGTCCCCGATGTTGGCGATGAGATCCACGTACGCGGTCGCGAGGAGCGCGTCCTTCGAGCCGTAGTGGTAGCCGATGGACGCCAGGTTCGTCCCCGACTCCTTGACGATGTCGCGCGCCGTCGTGCGCACGAAGCCCTTCTCCAGCAGGCAGCGCTTCGCGCCTTCGAGCAGATCCTCACGGTGTCCCATGCGACCCAGCCTACCGCGATTCAGACAACCGTCCTATACCGGCGTCACAGACGAACGTTTTATACAGCCGTACTAGACAAGCGTTTATGACGTCCGTACAGTCCCTGTCATGACGAACCCGACGAGCACGACTCCCGCCCCCGGCGCCTCAGGTGCCCGGGCCGGCCGCCGCGAGTGGACCGCCCTCGGCGTGCTGATGCTTCCGCTGCTCCTGGTCTCCATGGACGTCTCCGTGCTGTACTTCGCGATCCCCGCGATCAGCGCGGACCTGCGGCCGAGCGGCACCCAGCAGCTCTGGATCTTCGACATCTACGCGTTCGTACTGGCCGGCCTGCTGATGACCATGGGCTCGCTGGGCGACCGCATAGGGCGCCGCCGGCTGCTGCTGATCGGCGCCGCCGCCTTCGGCACCGCCTCCGCCCTCGCCGCCTACGCGGACAGCGCCGGGACCCTCATCGCCGCCCGCGCGCTCCTCGGGGTCGGCGGCGCCACCCTGATGCCGTCCACCATGGCGATCGTCCGCACGATGTTCACCGACCCCGGGCAGCGCGCGAAGGCGATCGGCCTGTGGTCGGCCGTCATGACCGGCGGGATCGCGCTCGGCTCGGTGATGAGCGGCGTCCTCGTCCAGTACTTCTGGTGGGGCTCGGTCTTCCTGGTCAACCTGCCCGCGATGGTCCTGCTGCTGGCCCTCGGCCCGTTCCTGCTGCCGGAGTCGCGGAACCCGGAGCCCGGCCGCTTCGACCTGCTCAGCGTGCCGCTGTCGATGGCCGCCGTCCTGCCGGTGATCTACGGCATCAAGGAGATCCCCTCCGAGGGATGGAACGTGCGGTACGTCGTCTCGGTCACCGTCGGCCTGCTGTTCGCCGCGCTCTTCGTGCACCGTCAGCGCACCGCGCGGTCCCCGCTGATCTCCCCCGCGCTCTTCCGGGGCCGGGGATTCGCCCCCGCCGTCGTCCTCAACCTGGTCTCCTCGTTCGGCATGATGGGCTCGGCGTTCTTCACCACGCAGTACCTCCAGTCGGTACTGGGCAAGAGCTCCATGTCCGCCGCCCTGTGGTCGCTGCTGCCCACCGTCCTGGTCGGTGTGGCCGCGCCGGTCGCCGCCCAACTGGTCGACAAGGGCGTGCACCGTGCCCATGTCGTCGCCGGGGGCTTCGCCGTCGCCGCCGGCGGATACGCGCTGCTGGCCCTCGCCGGAACCGACTCGCTCTGGCTGGTCCTGGCCGGCGCCGGCATCCTCGCCGCCGGGATCGTCACGGTGATGTCCCAGATGATGGACCTGGCGCTCGGCACCGTCCCGGTCGGCAACTCCGGCTCCGCCGCCTCCCTGCTGGAGACGGGTGCCGAGTTCGGCGGCGCCCTCGGCATGGCCGTCCTCGGCTCCATCGGCACCGCCGTCTACCGCCACGACATCCCGGCCGGCGCCCCGGCCGCGGCCCACGAGACGCTGGGCGGGGCACTCGCCGTCGCGGGACACCTGCCGGGCGACGCGGGCCGGGCCCTCGCCTCCACCGCGCGGGAGGCCTTCACCCACGGCATGCAGGCGGCGGCCGTGGCGGGAGCGGTACTGCTGCTGGCCGCCGCTCTCCTCGCCGAGACGACCCTGCGCCGGGTCGCGGTGCGTGCGGCGGGGGCCGGTGAGACAGCAGCCCGCCCGACGAGGGCCGGTGAGACAGCAGCCCGCCCGACGGGCGCCGGAGAGACAGCAGCCCGCCCGACGGGCGCCGGAGAAGCTGCCGCCGAAGAGGCGACCGCCTGAGCGTCCGGTGCCGGGCCCGGGCCGGGCGCCGCACGCCCCCTCCGCCGGGTGGGGCCGGACCCCTCCGGCCCCACCCGGCGTCGTCGTACTCCCCCGCTCCGGGCGGCGAGGAAAACTCGCCGGGCGTTGTCGGCGGGGCATGCCAGGATGGTCGGGTGACGCAGACATTCGGTACGCCGTTCATCGGCCGGGAGGACGAACTCGCCCGGCTCACCGGCGTGCTGGAGCGGGCCACGGCCGGCGACCCGCGCGCCGTGCTGCTCGCCGGGGACGCCGGAGTGGGCAAGACCCGCACCCTGACGGAGGCCGCCGCGCACGCCACCGCCGCCGGCATGACCGTCCTGACCGGCCACTGCGTGGACCTCGGTGACGTCGGCCTGCCGTACCTGCCGTTCACGGAGATCCTCGGCGCCGCCGCGGCCGACGAGCGGCTCGCCCCCGCCTTCACCGCGCACCCGGCGGTGGACCGCCTGATCGGCCGGGCGGGCGGAGCCGGCAGCACGCCGGACGCCGGCAGCCGCCTCCAGCTCTTCGAGGGCATCGCCGGACTCCTCGCCGACCTCGCCGACCTGACCCCCCTGCTGCTCGTCCTCGAAGACCTGCACTGGGCCGACCAGTCCTCCCGCGACCTGCTGCGCTTCCTGCTCAGCCGGGGCGTTCTCCAGCGCCCCTCCCCCGGCGGCCCGCCCCGCCGCCTCGCGGTCTTCGCCTCGTACCGCGCGGACGACCTGCACCGCCGCCACCCGCTGCGCCCGCTGCTCGCCGAGCTGATCCGGTTGCCCCCCGTCGACCGGCTGGAGCTGCGCCCGCTGGCCGACGCGGACGTGGCCCGGCTGGTGCGCGCGCTGCGCACCGGCCCCGTCTCCGACAGCACGGTCCGCCGGATCGTCGCCGGCGCGGAGGGAAACGCCTTCTACGCCGAGGAGTTGCTCGCCGCCCTGCCCGGGGACGACGCGGACGGCTCCCCCGCCATGCCCAGCGGTCTCGCCGACGTCCTGCTCATCCGCATCGAGCAACTCTCCGAGACCGCCCAGCAGGTGCTGCGCACGGCGGCCGTCGCGGGGCGCCGCGTCGGGCACGACCTGCTGCGTGACGCCGTACAACTGCCGGAGGAGGAGCTGGAGTCGGCGCTGCGCGAGGCGGTCGGACGCCAGCTCCTGCTGCCGGGCGACGACGCGACGTACTCGTTCCGGCACGCCCTCATCCGCGAGGCCGTGTACGCGGACCTGCTGCCCGGCGAGCGGGTCCGGCTGCACGGGGTGTTCGCCAGACTCCTCGCCGCGGACGGCCGTTCGGGCGACAGTGCGGCGGAGCGCGCCCACCACTCGCGGGAGAGCCACGACCTGGCGGACGCGCTGGCCGCCTCCCTGGAAGCCGCCGACCACGCCCAGCGCGTGGGCGCGCCCGCCGAGGAGCTGCGCCACCTGGAGGCCGCGCTCGAACTGTGGGCGGTGGTGGACGCCTCCGCCCGCCCCGCCGGCGGCACGGTCGGTCTCACCCTGCGCGCCTCGGCCGCCGCCGCCCACGCCGGTGAACCCCATCGCGCCGTCCAGCTCACCCGCTCCGCGCTCGCCCGGGCCGGCGCGGACGCCGATTCCGAACTCGCCGCGCGGGTGCGCTACACCCTCGCGGGCAACCTGATGCGGATCGACAGCCTGGCGGACGCCTTCACCTACAGCAGCGAGGCCCTCGCCCTGATCCCGGCCGAGCCGCCCTCGTACACCTGGGTGTGGGCGGCGGCCACCCATGTCATGGCCGCGCGGTACGTGGGGCGCGACGAGGACGCGGAGCGGGTCGGCCGGCAGGCGCTGGAGATCGCCGAGCGGCTCCGGCTGGGCGATGCCCAGGCCGACTTGATGATCTCGCTGGTCGGCATGGAGGCGCACAACCGGCGGACCGGGCGGGGCCGGGAGCGGCTGTGCCGGGCCCGCGAGCTGGCCCGCGCCGCCGGGAACCTGCCGGTCGAGATGCGCGCCCTGTTCAACCTGGCCATCGGCTGTTACGAGTCCGGTGACCTGGACGAGTGCCTGACCTGGATCGGTGACGGCCTGGACCGCGCCCGCCGCGGCGGTCTCCTCTCCTCGCCGTACGCGCTGGAGCTGCGCTATCTGCAGTCCCTGCTCCTCTACACGCTGGGCCGCTGGGACGAGTGCGCGCGAGCGGCCGTCGCCGACGCCGAACTCCTGCCCGCGGCGGGCGGGTTCGCGACCGGGCCCGCGCTGTACGTCGCTCTGGCGCGCGGCGAGCAGGAGGCGGCGGTGGCCGGGGCCCGCGCGCTGCTCGACCGGCCCTTCGACTGGATGGCGACGCTCGTCGCGAGCGTCGTGCTGACCGACGCGGCGGCCCTGCGCGGCGACGCCGAGGACGCGGTCCGCCGGATGCGCGACTCGGTCGAGGCCCTCACGGACGCCTCGGGGGCCGACCGGCCCGACGTGGTGGTGCGGCTGGCCGCGCTCACACTGGCGGCGGTCGCGGACGCGGCGGAAGGGGCTCGCCGGTCCGGGGACTCGGCGGCGGCCGGACGCTGGGCCCAAACGGCCGCGGAGATGGTGGAGTTGGCCCGGCACACGGCCGACCGGGGCGAGGACGGCACCCGGCAGGGCCCGGAGGGACTGGCCTGGCTGGCGCGCGCGGAGGCCGAGGGGGTGCGGGCGGCCACCGGGCCGGACGTCGCCGCCTGGGAGCGGGCGGTCGCCGCGTTCGACTACGGCGACCCCTATGAGCTGGCCCGCTGCCGCGCCCGTCTCGCCGAGGCGCTGCTCACCGCCGACCGCCGCGAGGAGGCCGCCGAGCAGGCCCGCGCGGCCCGGGACAGCGCCGCGCGGCTGGGCGCGGTGCCGTTGCGCGAGGCGGTGGACGCGCTGATCCGGCGCGGCCGGCTCTCCGACGCGCCGGCGACTGGGGAGCGCATCGCGGCGCTGACCGCCCGGGAGAGCGATGTGCTCCGGCTGCTCGGCCGGGGGCGCACCAACCGGCAGATCGGCGAGGAGCTGTTCATCAGCGGGAAGACGGCGAGCGTCCACGTGTCGAACATCCTCGCCAAACTGGGCGCGGCGAGCCGCACGGAGGCGGTGGCGATCGCCTACCGGGAGGGCCTGATCGAACCGGAACAAAACGCACCGGCCTAGGCCCTGTCGTTTGGATCATGCGGCGGGACGCCGGGCCACTCACCCAGCGCCCCGGCCGGGCCACCGGCCGGACCCGTACACCCGCCGCGCGTACCGAACGCGTACACCCGCCCCGCGCCGGGCACGCCCGAGGGCCGGGCACCCGTAGGTGGCCCGGCCCTCGGCGTTGTCGGTGGGTCTTCCCGGGGAGACCCGGGGCGGGTCAGACCAGGTTGACGGAGCGGGCCGACGTCGCGCCGATCTCCTCGGCCACCTCGGTCAGGACGTTCTGCGGGACCGTGTCGTCGACGGTGAGGACCGCGAGGGCCTCGCCGCCGACGGCCGCGCGGGCGACCTGCATACCGGCGATGTTGATGCCGGACTCGCCGAGGATGCGGCCGACGGTGCCGACGACGCCGGGGCGGTCCTCGTAGCTCAGCACGACCATGTGGTCGGCGAGCGCGAGGTCCACGTCGTACTCCCCGACGGCGACGATCTTCTGGAGGTGCTTGGGGCCGGCCAGCGTGCCGGAGACCGAGACCTCCTGGCCGTCGCCGAGGGTGCCGCGGACCGTGACCACGTTGCGGTGGTCGGGCGACTCGGAGCTGGTGGTCAGCCGGACCTCGACGCCGCGCTCCTGGGCGAACAGCGGGGCGTTGACGTAGGAGACGGTCTCGTCGACGACGTCCTCGAACACGCCCTTGAGCGCGGAGAGTTCGAGCACCTTGACGTCGTGCTGGGTGATCTCGCCGTACACCTCGACGTCGAGGCGGACCGCGACCTCGCCCGCGAGGGCGGTGAAGATGCGGCCGAGCTTCTCGGCGAGCGGGAGACCGGGCTTGACGTCCTCGGCGATGACACCGCCCTGGACGTTGACCGCGTCCGGGACCAGCTCGCCGGCGAGGGCGAGGCGCACCGAGCGGGCGACGGAGATGCCGGCCTTCTCCTGGGCCTCGTCCGTGGAGGCGCCGAGGTGCGGGGTGCAGACGACCTCGTCCAGCTCGAAGAGCGGGGAGTCCGTGCAGGGCTCCTTGGCGTACACGTCGAGGCCGGCGCCGGCGACGCGGCCCTCCTTGAGCGCCGCGTACAGCGCCTCCTCGTCGACGATCCCGCCGCGCGCGGCGTTGACGATGCGCACGGTCGGCTTGACCTTGTGCAGCGCCTCGTCGCCGATCAGGCCGAGCGTCTCGGGGGTCTTCGGGAGGTGCACGGTGATGAAGTCCGCGACCTCCAGCAGCTCGTCCAGGGAGAGGACCTTCACGCCCATCTGCGCGGCCCGGGCGGGCTGCACGTAGGGGTCGTAGGCGACGACCTTCATGCCGAACGCGGACATGCGCTGGGCGACCAGCGCGCCGATCCGGCCGAGGCCGACGACACCGAGGGTCTTCTCGGCCAGCTCGACACCGGTGTACTTGCTGCGCTTCCACTCGCCGTTCTTCAGCGCCGTGTTGGCCTGCGGGATGTGGCGGGCGGTGGCGAGGAGGAGACCGCAGGCCAGCTCGGCGGCGGTCACGATGTTGGAGGTGGGGGCGTTGACCACCATCACGCCGGCCTTGGTGGCGGCGGAGACGTCGACGTTGTCCAGGCCGACGCCGGCTCGTGCGACGACCTTCAGCTTCTTGGCGGCGGCGACGGCCTCGGCGTCGACCTTGGTGGCCGAGCGGATGAGGATGGCGTCGACGTCGGCGATGGCGGGCAGCAGCTCGGCGCGGTCCGCGCCGTTCGCGTGCCGGATCTCGAAGTCCGGGCCCAGGGCGTCTACGGTCGCGGGCGACAGCTCTTCAGCGATGAGTACGACAGGTTTCGAGCTCACGTGAGTCCTCACAAGTCCAATGCGGACGGCCGTCCCGACGGCCGCAGGCGGTGGAGGGTTTATAGCGGCCCCCGGGGTGTGCCTGCACTTCTGAGGGGGTCGCTTGAGCCGCGTGGAAGACGCACGACGCTGTGGGCCTGACGCGTTGGTGATGTGCAGCAGTCTAGTGGCGCCGAAGCGGTCGTCCTGTGCCTTGGCGGAAGGATCACCCGTCCGTGGCTGGACGTGATGGACAACACCGCTGCCCCGGGGGTTACCCCTGGTTCGGCGAAGGGGCCGGAGCGTGCCGCCCCGGCCCCTTCCCGCGCGGCTTACGCCTCGTCGTCGTTCACCCACGACATGAGCTTGCGCAGCTCCTTGCCGGTGGTCTCCAGCAGGCTCTTCTCGTCCTGGCTCTTGTACTCGTTGTACTTCTTCAGGCCCGAGTGGTACTCGTCCATCCAGTTCTTGGCGAAGGTGCCGTCCTGGATCTCGGCGAGGACCTGCTTCATCTCGGCCTTGGTGGCGTCCGTGATGATGCGCGGGCCGGTGACGTAGTCGCCCCACTCGGCGGTCTCGGAGACCGACCAGCGCATCTTCTCCAGGCCGCCCTCGTACATCAGGTCGACGATGAGCTTCAGCTCGTGCAGGCACTCGAAGTACGCGATCTCCGGCTGGTAGCCGGCCTCGGTCAGCGTCTCGAAACCGGCCTTGACCAGGGCGGCGGTGCCACCGCAGAGGACGGCCTGCTCACCGAACAGGTCGGTCTCGGTCTCCTCGGTGAAAGTCGTCTTGATAACACCGGCGCGGGTGCCGCCGATGCCCTTGGCGTACGAGAGGGCGAGCTGGAAACCGTTGCCGGTCGCGTCCTGCTCGACGGCCGCGATGCAGGGAACGCCGCGGCCCTCCTCGTACTGGCGGCGCACGAGGTGGCCGGGGCCCTTGGGGGCGACCATGCAGACGTCGATGCCGGCCGGCGGCTTGATGAAGCCGTAGCGGATGTTCAGGCCGTGGCCGAAGAACAGCGCGTCGCCGTCCTTCAGGTTGTCCTTGATGGACTCCTCGTAGACCTGGGCCTGGATCGGGTCCGGCACCAGGATCATGATGACGTCGGCCTCGGCCGCGGCCTCCGACGGCGTCACCACGCGCAGGCCCTGCTCCTCGGCCTTCGCCTTGGACTTGGAGCCCTCGTGCAGACCGACGCGGACGTCGACACCCGAGTCGCGCAGCGACAGCGCGTGGGCGTGGCCCTGGCTGCCGTAGCCGATGACCGCGACCTTGCGGCCCTGGATGATGGACAGGTCGGCGTCGTCGTCGTAGAACAGCTCGGCCACTGGGGTTCTCCTTGTTATCCGGTATTGCGGGTGTTGCGCCGGTGTTGCGTCCCACCGTACGGCGGGCGGGGGAAGGGAAGTTCTCGGGTCTCGGTATACGGGCGGGCCGCGGGTGCCGCCCGCCCGTGTACCGGGCGGTGTGCCGGCTCAGGCGGAACGGTCGAGCGCGCGCAGCGACCGGTCGGTGATCGAACGCGCCCCGCGTCCGATCGCGATCGTGCCGGACTGGACCAGCTCCTTGATGCCGAACGGCTCCAGCATCTTGAGCATCGCCTCCAGCTTGTCGGCGCCGCCGGTGGCCTCGATGGTGACGGCCTCCGGGGAGACGTCGACGGTCTTGGCGCGGAAGAGCTGGACGATCTCGACGATCTGGGAGCGCGTCTCGTTGTCGGCGCGCACCTTCACCAGGACGAGTTCGCGCTGCACGGCGGAACCGGGCTCCAGCTCGACGATCTTCAGCACGTTGACGAGCTTGTTGAGCTGCTTGGTGACCTGTTCGAGCGGAAGGGCGTCGATCACGTTCACCACGATGGTGATGCGGGAGATCTCCGGGTGCTCGGTGACACCGACGGCGAGGGAGTCGATGTTGAAGCCGCGCCGGGAGAACAGGGCGGTGATCCGGGCGAGGACACCGGGCTTGTTCTCGACGAGGACGGAGAGGGTGTGCTTGCTCATGGGTCTGACTCGGCTCTCTCTCAGTCGTCTTCGTTGTCGCCGAAGTCGGGGCGGACGTCCCGGGCGAACATGACCTCGTCGTTGGAGGTGCCTGCGGCGACCATCGGCCACACCATCGCGTCCTCGTGGACGATGAAGTCGACCACGACCGGGCGGTCGTTGATCGAGTTCGCCTCCTCGATCACCTTGTCGAGGTCGTCCGGGGACTCGCAGCGGATCGCGTGGCAGCCCATGGCCTCCGACAGCTTGACGAAGTCGGGGACGCGGGTGCCGGCGCTCGGCTGCTTGCCGTCCGCGTCCGGGCCGCTGTGCAGCACGGTGTTGGAGTAGCGCTGGTTGTAGAAGAGGGTCTGCCACTGGCGGACCATCCCGAGGGCGCCGTTGTTGATGATGGCGACCTTGATCGGGATGTTGTTCAGGGCGCAGGTGGTGAGTTCCTGGTTGGTCATCTGGAAGCAGCCGTCGCCGTCGACCGCCCAGACGGTGCGGTCGGGCTGTCCCGCCTTGGCGCCCATCGCGGCCGGGACCGCGTAGCCCATCGTCCCGGCGCCGCCGGAGTTCAGCCAGGTCGCGGGCTGCTCGTACTGGATGTAGTGCGCGGCCCACATCTGGTGCTGGCCGACGCCCGCCGCGAAGATCGTTCCCTCCGGGGCGAGTTGGCCGATGCGCTCGATGACCTGCTGCGGGGAGAGCGAGCCGTTGTCGGGCTGCTCGTAGCCGAGCGGGTACGTCTCGCGCCAGCGGTCGAGGTCCTTCCACCAGGCGCTGTAGTCGCCGGTGTTGCCTTCGCTGTGCTCCTTCTGCACCGCCTGGACCAGGTCGGCGATGACCTCGCGGGCGTCACCGACGATCGGCACGTCGGCCGCGCGGTTCTTGCCGATCTCGGCCGGGTCGATGTCGGCGTGGACGATCTTCGCGTAGGGCGCGAAGCTGTCCAGCTTGCCGGTGACGCGGTCGTCGAAGCGGGCTCCGAGGGCGACGATCAGGTCGGCCTTCTGCAGCGCGGTGACGGCGGTGACCGAACCGTGCATGCCCGGCATTCCCACGTGCAGCGGGTGGCTGTCGGGGAACGCGCCGAGCGCCATCAGGGTGGTGGTGACGGGCGCTCCGGTGACTTCGGCGAGGACCTTCAGCTCGGCGGTGGCGTGCGCCTTGAGGACGCCGCCGCCGACGTACAGCACGGGCCGCTTGGCCTGGGTGAGCAGCTTGGCGGCCTCGCGGATCTGCTTGGCGTGCGGCTTGGTCACCGGACGGTATCCCGGCAGGTCGCTCTGCGGCGGCCAGGAGAACGTCGTCTGCGCCTGGAGCACGTCCTTCGGGATGTCGACCAGGACGGGGCCCGGGCGGCCGGTGGAGGCGATGTGGAAGGCCTCGGCGATGGCCTTGGGGATGTCCTCGGGCTTGGTGACCAGGAAGCTGTGCTTGGTGATCGGCATGGTGATGCCGACGATGTCCGCCTCCTGGAAGGCGTCCGTGCCGATCGCCTTGGTGACGACCTGGCCGGTGATGGCGACCAGCGGGACGGAGTCCATCATGGCGTCCGCGATCGGCGTCACCAGGTTCGTCGCGCCGGGGCCGGAGGTGGCCATGCAGACGCCGACCCGGCCGGTGGCCTGCGCGTAACCGGTGGCCGCGTGACCCGCACCCTGCTCGTGACGGACGAGCACGTGGCGCAGCCGGCTCGAGTCCATCATCGGGTCGTACGCCGGAAGGATCGTCCCGCCGGGGATACCGAATACGGTGTCGGCCCCGACCTCCTCGAGCGAGCGAATGAGGGACTTCGCACCCGTGACGTGCTCGACGGGGGCGGACTGCTGTCCTCCGGAACGGGGCCGCGGCTGCGGATGGTGGGCCCCGGTGGCCTGCTCGGTCATCGGCATTCTCTTCTCGATGCTGAGGGTTTTTGCGACTTTTGTGCGGTGTGCGTTTGCTGATCGAAAGGCGCTGGTGCAACAAAAAACCCCTCGTGCCGTGAGGCAAGCGAGGGGAGCGCGCCGGTGCGGTCGCTGGGTGTTCCGGATCCTCCGGTGACCACCTGGCTTCAGCCGACGCGCTTTCCAAGTACGAGAATTCGGGTGCGCATGGCATTGACCCTCCCCCCGGCACGCACCGACTGTCAAGTGGGTGGGACGGGAGTCTCATTATGTGAGCGCAGTGCCGTTCCACCCCCCAGGACGACCGGCATTCCCCCGGTGTAGACGGCCGCTCTGCCGCCCGCGAAGACGGGCTCCACCGGCCCGTCCGGTACGGGGAAATGGCCCGCGGAGAGCGCCCGGCGCAGCCGGTACTCGTCCAGCGGCCCGGAGAACGCCATGCCCTGGCCGTGGGTGCAGCCCATCGCCCGCAGCGCGACCACCTGCTCGGGGAGGTCCACCCCGTCCGCGACGGACTGCATCCCGAGGTCGGTGGCGATCCGCAGCAGCCCGCTGGTGATCTTGTGCAGCCGGGCGGACTCGACGACCCCCTCGATCAGGCCGCGGTCGAGCCGCAGGATGTCGACGGGGAGCCGGCGAAGCGCTGTGATCGCCGCGTAGCCGCTGCCGAAGCCGTCCAGGGCGATCCGGACCCCGAGGCGCCGCAGGGCGTTCAGACGGCGCTCCAGCTCGTCCAGCGGGACCCGTGGGTCGGTGTCGGACAGCTCGATGATCAGCCCGCCGGAGGCGAGCCCGTGCCGGGTGAGCAGGGACTCGACCGAGCCGAGCGGCATGGAGCGGTCCAGCAGCCGCCGGGCGGTCATCCGGACGACGACGGGCACCGCGATGCCCGCGGCGGTGCGCTCGGCCGCCTGGCCGACGGCCTCGTCCAGCATCCAGCGGCTCAGCTCGGCGGTCCGGTCGCTGTCCTCGGCGACCCGCAGGAACTCGGCGGGCGTGAACAGCACCCCCTGGGAGGAACGCCAGCGCGCCTGTGCGGTGACCGACGCGATCCGGCCGCTGTCCAGTGACACCACGGGCTGGTGCAGCAGGGCGAACTCGCCGTCCTGGAGCGCCGAACGCAGCCGGGTCGCCAGCTCCGCCTTGCGGACCACGTCCTGCTGCATCTGCGGCGCGTACAGCTCGACGCGGCCCTTGCCCGCCGCCTTGGCCCGGTACATCGCCAGGTCGGCGTTGCGCAGCAACTCGCCCGCGCCCAGGCCCGGTTCGGCGAACCCGACGCCGATGGAGGCGGCGACACGGACATCGTTGCCGTCGATGCAGTAGGGCTGGGAGAGTCTGATCCGCAGCCGGTCGGCCAGTTCCATTATCTGCTGCTCGCGGGCCGTGCGGTCCCGGCCGCCGTCGCCGACGATGAGCGCCGCGAACTCGTCCCCGCCGAGGCGGGCGGCGGTGTCGCCGTGCCGGACGGAGTCCTGGAGCCGGCGGGCGGCCTGGACGAGCAGTTCGTCGCCCGCCTGGTGCCCGATCGTGTCGTTCACCGCCTTGAAGCCGTCGAGGTCGATGAACAGGACGGCGGTGCCCCGGTCGGAGGAGCGGCGCCCGGACAGGGCCTGCTGGACGCGCCGGGTGAACAGGGCGCGGTTGGGCAGGTCGGTGAGCGGGTCGTGCTCGGCGTTGTGCTGCAACTGCGCCTGGAGGCGGACGCGTTCGGTCACGTCACGGCTGTTGAAGATGAGGCCGCCGTGGTGCCGGTTGACGGTGGACTCCACGTTCAGCCAGCCGCCGTCGCCGGACCGGAACCGGCACTCGATCCGGGTGGTCGGCTCCTCCGCGTGGCTGGCGGCGAGGAACCGGCGCACCTCGTGGACCACGCAGCCGAGGTCCTCGGGGTGGATGAGGGAGGCCAGCTCGGAGCCGACGAGTTCCTCGGCGTCACGGCCGTAGACCCCGGCGGCGGCCGGGCTCACGTAGCGCAGCACGCCGTTCGGAGCGGCGATCATGATGACGTCGCTGGAGCCCTGCACCAGGGAGCGGAAGTGGTTCTCCTTCTGCGCCAGTTCCTGGGTGAGGGTGATGTTGTCGAGCAGCATGATGCCCTGGCGGACGACGAGGGCGAGGACGACGAGACCGGCGGTGATGAGCACCACGCGGTCCACCCTGCGCCCGTTCAGGATGTTGTAGAGGATCCCCAGCGTGCACACCGCGGCGGCGAGGTACGGCGTGAGCGCGGCGAGCGATCCGGCGATCGGACGCGAGAGCGGGTACCGGCCGTGGCCCGGTCCGTGCGGGGCGGGCTGCTGGGGGCCGTCCGGCTCCCGCCCGAGGGCGTGCTCCTGGGGAGCGGGCCGGCTCCGGCGCTCGCCGGGAGGCGGGCTCGCCGGGCCGGGGGCGCCGCGACCACCCTGCTGCGCTTCGCGACCGCCGGCTCCGTGGACGACGGCAAGTCCA
>NZ_JBEYFY010000013.1:65304-159751 GCF_040703595.1 Streptomyces sp. NPDC007084 | reverse complement strand
GCGCCGCCCGCGGCCCGCCAGCGGGCGGCGACGGAGCCGGCGTCCCGGCCGTCCTGGGCCGCCTGGTTCAGTTCGTGGCCGAGCAGGTCCTCGGGCTGTACCCAGGTCAGCCGGAGCACGGCGTTCCCGTCAGCGCCGCGTACGCCGCCTCGTGGTCCCGGCGGCGCCGGACGTCACGGCTGAAGATCTCCCGGGTCACCTCGGTGAGCGTGCGCGCCGGGGCCTCCAGGTCGAGGCGGCTGGACTCGGCGACCGTCTTCGCCCAGTCGTGCGGCACCGCGGAGCCCAGCGCTCCGGCGATCGCCCCGGCCATCGTGGCGATCGAGTCGCAGTCGCGGCCGTAGTTGACCGAACCGAGCACCGCGTGCCGGAAGTCGCCGCCGGCGACCACCAACATGCCCAGCGCGACCGGGAGTTCCTCGATGGAGTGCAGCCGGGAGGGCCGGCGCGCGCCGAGCGAGGGGGACCGGTAGTCGGGGCCGACCGTGTCGTAGGGGGCCACCGCGCGGCGCAGCGGGACGAGCGCCGACTCGAAGTCCGTGTACCGGGAGGCGACGTCGCAGACCTCCTCGACGGCGTCCCGGGTGCCGTCCTTGGCCAGCGCCAGACAGGCGGCGACGACCGAGTCGGGGGTCGCGCCGGGCGAGCAGGCCGCCGCGACCGCCGCCGCGAACACCCCGGCCGCCTCGCGCCCGTACGAGGACTGGTGGGCACCGGCGACGTCCAGCGCCTCGGCGTAGGCGCCCGCCGGGTTCGCCGCGTTGACCAGGCCGACCGGCGCCATGTACATCGCGGCACCGCAGTTGACGATGTTCCCCGAGCCCGCCTCGCGGGGGTCCACGTGGCCGTAGTGCAGCCGGGCCACCAGCCACTTCTCGGCGAGGAAGATCCGCTGGAGGGGGAGTGCCTCGGCCTCCAGCTCCGGGATCCAGCGCGGGGCCGTCATCAGGTCGGGGACCAGGTGCGTGGCGACGGAGTAGGCGTCGAGGTGGTCGCGGACGGCGGCGTACACCCGGATCAGCGCGTGGGTCATCAGGGTGTCGTCGGTGACGTGTCCGTCGCCCTTGTGGTACGGGGCGATGGGGCGGGCGGTGGGCCAGTCGTCGCCGTTCCAGGGGCCCACCACTCCGTGCACGCGGCCGCCGTGGCGCTCGATGATCTGCTCGGGGGAGTACCCCTCGACGGGGCCGCCGAGCGCGTCGCCGACGGCCGCTCCGACGAGGGCTCCGGTGATCCGTTCGTCGAGGGTTCCCGTTCCTTCTCCTGTGGGCGTCATGACCGAATCATCCCTTTGGTCCGGCCGGTTCCGGGGAATCGAGCGGGTCGGCGCGTCCCGCCGCTTCGAGGAGTCCGGCCAGGCCGATGAGGTCCGTGCCGGTCAGCCGGGGCAGCGCGCAGCCGGAGAGGGTGCGGCAGGCCTCGCGCCAGGAGGCGGGCAGGGCCGCGCCCCCGCCGAGCGCTCCGCAGAGCGCCCCGGCCAGGGCGGGGGCCGAGTCGGCGACCCGGGACAGACAGGCCGCGGCGGGCACCGCCTCGGCGATCCGGCCGCGCGCGGCGGCCGTCAGGGCCAGTGCGACGGGGACGGTCTCGGCCGCGGCGATGCCGTAGCTGTAGACGTGGTCGACGATCTGGTGTTCCAGCGGCGGGATCAGGGCGAAGACGCTGTCGCCGGCCTGGGCGAGGGCGAGGGCGTGCCGGGCGTTGCGGCCGATCTCCGTCCCGGCGGGGAGTTCGGCGAGGGCGGCGGCCACGCAGGTGTCGACGGGGTGCCCGGCGAGCGCGAGGGACACGGCGGCGGCCATCGCGCGGGCGCCGTGCACCCCGTCGCCGTCCTGGGTGTAGCGGGCGTCGAACTCGGCCAGTTCCGCGGCGAGTCGGGGCTCGCCCGGGTGGGCCACGGCGAGCACACAGGCCCGTACACAGGCCGCGTCGTCGAAGTAGTGCGGGTTGTCGTGGCCGGTGGCGGGCGGGCGCAGGCCGGTGGCGAGGTTGCCGAGCGCGGCCCGGACCGAGATCCGGGCGCGCAGCGGGAGCAGGGCGGACTCGACCTCGGGCGCGCGGTCCGCCGCGGCGGCGACCTCGCCGGCCACGGCGTTCCAGGACAGGTCGATGGCCGCGCGCAGCCGGCGTTCGCGGCCGATGTCGCCGAGGGCGGCTGTCTCACCGGCCCGCAGGACGGCCTCCGCCGCGAACGCCGCCCACTCCGCGTCGTCCGAGGGGCCGAGCCGCAGCGGCTCCGGGGGCTGGTTCAGGGCGATCGGCACGGGCAGGGTCGTCGTGGCGTTCTGCTCCGCGAAGGTGTCGAGTTCGCGGGTCAGCCGCCGGGTCCACTCGGGCATCCGCGCGGCCCGGTGTCGGGCCGCGGGCCACCCGGCGGCATCCCCGGCGGCGAGCCCCAGCAACAGCCCCTCGATCCGCCGGGCCGGTTCCCCGGCAGCCGCCTCCCGGGAGTCGCGGGCCCCCGTGTCCGGGGCGTTCACCTTGTTCCGGGGCGGCGCGTCGGTGTCGCTCCGGGTCGTGCCGGTGTCGCTCCGGGTCGCGTCGGCGTCGCTCCGGGGCGCGCCCGTACCTGAGGCGGGCGCGTCGGTACGCCTGAGGCGCGCCCCCTCCGAGGCGAAGCCGATCACCCCGGGCTCGGCACCCGTCGCGAGAGCCACGGCCGAGGGGCTCGACGCGAGAGCTACGGCCGAGGGGTCCGTCGCGAGAGCTACGGCCGAGGGGTCCGCCGTGAGAGCTACGGTGGAGGGGTTCGCCGTCAGAGTCGCGCGGGAGGGGTCCGTCGCGAGAGCCGCGGCCGGCGGGTCCGCCGCGAGCGGTGTCGCCGGCTCCGCTCCCGCCGCGAGTGGCGGCACCGCGTCCCCGCCGGCCGCGAGCAGCGCCGCGCCGCCCTCCCCGCCCGCCGAGACCGGCATCGGCCCCGCGGCCCCGGCCGACACCGTGCCCTCACCGGACTCGTCCCCGACCGGCCCGGGCCTCATGACCGGACCTCGCTCTCGGGCGAGACCTGTGGGGAGTACGCGCCGGAAGACGCCCCGAGGGGATGCCTGCCCGGGGGTGCCGTGTGGTCGGAGGACAGGGGCGGGAGCGGAGGCGGGGGCATGGGCGGGGCGGGGGTTCCCGCCGGGGTCGTGCGGCCGGCGGTGTGGGGGCGCATGGCGTACGCGGGTCCGGCGGGCGAGGCTCCCGGAGCCCGCCCGGCGTCTGCGGCTCCGACGGGAGCGAGCCCCGGTGCCGGCTCGACAGCGGCCGGGCGGACGGCGTCGGGGGCCGGAGCCGGAGCGGGGTTCCGGGCCGGAGCCGGAGCCACAGCGGGGTTCCGGGCCGGAGCCGTAGCCACAGCGGGGTTCCGGGCCGGAGCCGTAGCCGGGCTCGGGGCCGGGTCCGGCGGGAGGTGGGGGAGAGAGGGCGGGGCCGGTCGCCATTTGTCGCCGGACTCCGGGGTCAGCAGCTCCGCCACGTCCAGGATGTGGTGGCCCTCCATGGAGGGGAGGCAGCTGCCGCGGGCCGGGCCGATGGCGGTCGCCCAGTCCGCCGGGATCGCCGACACCCCCCGGGTGGCACCCGCCAGCGCTCCGGCGACCGCGGCGGTCGTGTCGGCGTCCCGCCCCATGTTCACCGCGGTGAGCACCGACTCGGTGAACTCCCCGTCCGCCGCCGCGTACGCCCCGAAGGCGAGCGCCACGGCCTCGGGGGCCAGGTCGGTCCAGGGGTAGCCGCCGATCACCACCGCCGAGCGCACCGCCCGCTCGCCCCGGTGGGCCACCGCGACCGCCCGGCGCAGCGAGCGGGCCGTCCAGGAGTCGTCCGGGATGACGGCCAGCGCGGAGGCCACGACCGCGATGGTGGGAGCGCCGGCCATCGCGGCGGCGACCCCCGCGGCGACGGCCTGGCCGCCGTAGATGCCCTCGCCGTCGTGGCTCACCGAGCCGTCGATCGCCACGAGCCGGGCGGCCTCGGCGGGCCGACCGGCGGCGAAGACGCCGAACGGCGCCGCCCGCATGGCGAGACCGTCGCTCCAGGCGTGCCGGTGCTGGGCGGAGATGGGCGCCGCGAGCCCCCTGCGGAGGTTCTCCAGGGTGCCGCGTTCGCTGAACCCGGCCCCCCGGAACGGCCCCTCGTCGAGGTCCGCGATCCACTGGTGCCACGCGGACTCGACATGCGCCACGGTGAGCGCGGACCCGTGCCGGGCCAGCAGCAGCCCGGAGAAGATCGCGTACTCGGTGTCGTCGGTGCCGGCCGGATGCTCGGCGACGTACCCGGTGATCCGTCCCCAGCGGGCGCGGATCTCCGACGGCTTCATGTTCTCGGCGGGCGCGCCCAGCGCGTCCCCGACGGCGAGTCCGAGCAGTGCGCCGCGTGCCCGGTCGCGGAGACCGGCGGCGCTCCCGGGGGCCGGGGCCGAGGGAATGCAGGCGATGGAAGCCATACGTGCCTCTCCTCTCAGGGCCCCTGCGGATGCGCGGAATGCGGGCGCGGAACCCTCAGCGGATCTGTCCCACCTTGGCGGTTGACAGGAGCCTCGCGAGCCCCACTGTCACCCGGTCGACATCTGTGCGTGTCATGCCACGGATGAGCGGAAAAGGGTAAAGCCGCAGGTTAGCCCAGCCTTTCCTTGCTGGCGGCGCGGAATTTCGAGGCGTACTTTGGGCGTTGTCGAAAAGTGGAAGACATCCAAATCAACCGTCCAGGGGGACCGGAATGGCGATCATCGAGACCGAGGCGGCGCTGCACGAGGCGCACCGGGACAACCACACCCACCGCGACGTCAACGGCGGCTGGCTGCGCCCCGCCGTGTTCGGCGCGATGGACGGCCTCGTCTCCAACCTCGCGCTGATGACCGGCGTCGCGGGCGGGAACGTATCGCACCAGACGATCGTCATCACCGGACTCGCGGGCCTGGCCGCCGGCGCCTTCTCGATGGCCGCCGGCGAGTACACCTCCGTCGCCTCGCAGCGCGAACTCGTCGAGGCGGAGCTGGCCGTCGAGCGCCGGGAGCTGCGCAAGCACCCCAAGGACGAGGAGCGCGAGCTGGCCGCGCTGTACGAGGGGCGCGGTGTCGAACCGGAGCTGGCCCGCGAGGTCGCCCGGCAGCTCTCCCGCGACCCCGAGCAGGCCCTGGAGATCCACGCGCGCGAGGAACTCGGCATAGACCCGGGCGACCTGCCCTCCCCGGCCGTCGCCGCCGTCTCCAGTTTCGGTTCGTTCGCGCTGGGCGCTCTGCTCCCCGTCCTGCCGTTCCTGCTCGGCGCGACCGCCCTGTGGCCCGCGCTGCTCCTCGCGATGACCGGCCTGTTCGGCTGCGGCGCGGTCGTGGCCAAGGTGACCGCGCGGTCCTGGTGGTTCAGCGGACTGCGGCAGCTCGCCCTCGGCGGCGCCGCGGCCGGTGTGACGTACGCCCTGGGCAGCCTGTTCGGAACGGCCGTAGGATGACGCGACGAGCGCTTATGCGAGGGACCGCATAAGTAGTTGTTACCCGGCGGTTTCGACGAGTTGACCACCGGGCATGAGCCGTAAGCGCCGCAGGCAATGACGCCTGTGCCGCATGCCCGTGACGGGCCACGAAGCCTGCCGCGACCCGGCCCGACGGCCACCGATCTGTCCGTCGACGCCCCATAACCTTCCGCCGCCGAGCGCGGCGATCCGCCGCGACCCCGTGGTGTCCGCATGCTGGAATGAAGTATCCGGTTCCCGAGAACCGCTCCATCATGTAACCTGCACGAAATTTTGCACCCCAGCAGAGGGCCAACGTCGTCCCTCGGCATCAGTCATATGCCACGACGACGACGGGAGAGCCGATGCGTACGCCGCGCCAGCCGTCCCAGCACTCCACGAACGGCCAGAAGTGGTCCTTCATGGATGCTCGCCCTGCTGCCCAGGGTATGTACGACCCCCGCAACGAGCACGACGCCTGCGGCGTCGGCTTCGTGGCCACCCTCACCGGCGAGGCGAGCCACGCGCTGGTCGAGCAGGCGCTCACCGTTCTGCGCAACCTGGAACACCGCGGTGCCACCGGCTCCGAGCCCGACTCGGGCGACGGCGCGGGCATCCTGTCCCAGGTGCCGGACGCCTTCTTCCGCGAGGTGGCCGGATTCGACCTTCCCGCGGCCGGCGCGTACGCGGTAGGCATCGCCTTCCTGCCCGAGGACGGCACGGACGAGGCCGTCTCACGGATCGAGACGATCGCCGCCGACGAGGGCCTCACCGTCCTCGGCTGGCGCGAGGTCCCGGTCGCCCCCGGCCTCCTCGGCGCCACCGCCCGCTCCACGATGCCCGCCTTCCGCCAGCTCTTCGTAACCGACGGCCGCAGCGAGGGCATCGCCCTCGACCGCACCGCGTTCGTGCTGCGCAAGCGCGCCGAGCGCGAGGCCGGTGTCTACTTCCCGTCGCTGTCCGCGCGGACCATCGTCTACAAGGGCATGCTGACCACCGGCCAGCTCGAACCCTTCTTCCCGGACCTGTCCGACCGCCGCTTCGCCTCCGCGATCGCCCTCGTGCACTCCCGCTTCTCCACCAACACCTTCCCGAGCTGGCCGCTCGCCCACCCGTACCGCTTCGTCGCGCACAACGGCGAGATCAACACGGTCAAGGGCAACCGCAACTGGATGGTGGCCCGCGAGTCCCAGCTCGCCTCCGACCTCTTCGGCGACAAGGGCCTGGAGCGGATCTTCCCCGTCTGCACCCCGGACGCCTCCGACTCGGCCTCCTTCGACGAAGTGCTCGAACTCCTGCACCTCGGCGGCCGCTCGCTCCCGCACTCCGTGCTGATGATGATCCCGGAGGCGTGGGAGAACCACGACTCCATGGACCCGGCCCGCCGCGCCTTCTACCAGTTCCACGCCACCATGATGGAGCCCTGGGACGGCCCGGCCTGCGTCACCTTCACCGACGGCACCCAGGTCGGCGCGGTCCTCGACCGCAACGGCCTGCGCCCCGGCCGCTACTGGGTCACCGACGACGGCCTCGTCGTCCTCGGCTCCGAGGTCGGCGTCCTCGACATCGACCCCGCCAAGGTCGTCCGCAAGGGCCGCCTCCAGCCCGGCCGGATGTTCCTGGTCGACACCGCCGAGCACCGCATCATCGAGGACGACGAGATCAAGGCCGGCCTCGCCGCCGACCTGCCCTACGCCGAGTGGCTGGAAGCCGGCGAGATCGAGCTGTCCGACCTGCCCGAGCGCGAGCACATCGTGCACACCCACGCCTCGGTCACCCGCCGCCAGCAGACCTTCGGCTACACGGAGGAGGAGCTGCGGATCATCCTCGCGCCGATGGCCAAGGCCGCCGCCGAGCCGATCGGCTCGATGGGCACCGACTCGCCGATCGCCGCGCTCTCGGCCCGCCCGCGTCTCCTCTTCGACTACTTCACCCAGCTCTTCGCGCAGGTCACCAACCCGCCGCTGGACGCGATCCGCGAAGAACTGGTCACCTCGCTGCGCTCCTCGCTCGGCCCGCAGGGCAACATCCTGGAGCCCACCGCCGCCTCCTGTCGCAGCGTCACCCTGCCCTTCCCGGTGATCGACAACGACGAGCTGGCCAAGCTCATCCACATCAACGCCGACGGCGACATGCCCGGCATGAAGGCCGCGACCCTCTCCGGCCTCTACCGCGTCTCCGGCGGCGGCGACTCCCTCGCCGCCCGCATCGAGGAGATCTGCGCCGAGGCCGACGCCGCCATCGAGAACGGCGCCCGCCTGATCGTCCTGTCGGACCGCCACTCCGACGCCGAGCACGCGCCGATCCCCTCGCTGCTGCTCACCGCGGCCGTCCACCACCACCTCATCCGCACCAAGCAGCGCACCCAGGTCGGCCTGCTGGTCGAGGCCGGCGACGTCCGCGAGGTCCACCACGTCGCCCTGCTCATCGGCTTCGGCGCCGCCGCCGTCAACCCGTACCTCGCCATGGAGTCCGTCGAGGACCTGGTCCGCGCCGGCACCTTCCTCCAGGGCATCGACGCCGAACAGGCCATCCGCAACCTGATCTACGCGCTCGGCAAGGGCGTCCTCAAGGTCATGTCCAAGATGGGCATCTCCACCGTCGCCTCCTACCGCGGCGCCCAGGTCTTCGAGGCCGTCGGCCTCGAACAGGCCTTCGTGGAGAAGTACTTCAACGGCACCACCACCAAGATCGGCGGCGCCGGACTCGACGTCATCGCCCAGGAGGTCGCCGCCCGGCACGCCAAGGCATACCCGGCCTCCGGCATCGCGCCCGCGCACCGCGCCCTCGACATAGGCGGCGAGTACCAGTGGCGCCGCGAGGGCGAGCCCCACCTGTTCGACCCGGAGACGGTCTTCCGCCTCCAGCACTCGACGCGCTCCGGCAGCTACGAGATCTTCAAGAAGTACACGGACCGGGTCAACGAGCAGTCCGAGCGCCTGATGACGCTGCGCGGCCTGTTCGGCTTCAAGTCGGACCGCCCCTCGATCCCCGTCGAGGAGGTCGAGCCCGTCTCCGAGATCGTCAAGCGCTTCTCCACCGGCGCCATGTCGTACGGCTCCATCTCCAAGGAGGCGCACGAGACCCTCGCCATCGCCATGAACCAGCTGGGCGGCAAGTCCAACACCGGTGAGGGCGGCGAGGACGCGGACCGGCTGTACGACCCGGCGCGCCGCTCCAGCATCAAGCAGGTCGCCTCCGGCCGCTTCGGCGTGACCAGCGAGTACCTGGTCAACGCCGACGACATCCAGATCAAGATGGCCCAGGGCGCCAAGCCCGGCGAGGGCGGCCAGCTCCCCGGCCACAAGGTCTACCCGTGGGTCGCCAAGACCCGGCACTCCACCCCGGGCGTCGGCCTGATCTCCCCGCCGCCGCACCACGACATCTACTCCATCGAGGACCTCGCCCAGCTCATCCACGACCTGAAGAACGCCAACCCGCAGGCCCGCATCCACGTGAAGCTGGTCTCCGAGGTCGGCGTCGGCACGGTCGCCGCCGGTGTCTCCAAGGCCCACGCGGACGTCGTCCTCATCTCCGGCCACGACGGCGGAACGGGCGCCTCCCCCCTCACCTCCCTCAAGCACGCGGGCGGCCCCTGGGAGCTGGGCCTCGCCGAGACCCAGCAGACCCTGCTGCTCAACGGCCTGCGCGACCGCATCGTCGTGCAGACCGACGGCCAGCTCAAGACCGGCCGCGACGTCGTCATCGCCGCGCTGCTCGGCGCCGAGGAGTTCGGTTTCGCGACCGCGCCGCTCGTCGTCTCCGGCTGCGTCATGATGCGCGTCTGCCACCTGGACACCTGCCCGGTCGGCATCGCCACCCAGAACCCCGTGCTGCGCGAGCGGTTCGCCGGCAAGGCGGAGTACATCGTCAACTTCTTCAAGTTCATCGCCGAAGAGGTCCGCGAGATCCTCGCCGAACTCGGCTTCCGCACCATCGAGGAGGCCGTCGGCCACGCCGAGAACCTCGACGTGGAGCGGGCCATCACCCACTGGAAGGCGCAGGGCCTGGACCTGTCCCCGCTCTTCTACGTGCCCGAACTCCCCGAGGGCGCGGCGCTCCACCAGGTCATCGAGCAGGACCACGGCCTGGAGAAGGCGCTCGACAACGAGCTGATCAAGCTCGCCGCCGACGCGCTCGCCGCAGACTCGCAGGCCGACGCCCAGCCGGTCCGCGCCCAGGTCGCCATCCGCAACATCAACCGCACGGTCGGCACCATGCTCGGCCACGAGGTGACGAAGAAGTTCGGCGGCGCGGGCCTGCCCGAGGACACCATCGACATCACCTTCACCGGCAGCGCCGGCCAGTCCTTCGGCGCCTTCCTGCCGCGCGGTGTCACCCTCCGCCTGGAGGGCGACGCCAACGACTACGTCGGCAAGGGCCTCTCCGGCGGCCGGGTCATCGTCCGCCCCGACCGGGGCGCCGAGCACCTCGCCGAGTACTCGACCATCGCGGGCAACACCATCGCGTACGGCGCCACGGGCGGCGAGCTGTTCCTGCGCGGCCGTACCGGCGAACGCTTCTGCGTCCGCAACTCCGGCGCCACGGTGGTCTCCGAGGGCGTGGGCGACCACGGCTGCGAGTACATGACCGGCGGCCACGCGGTCGTCCTCGGCGAGACGGGCCGCAACTTCGCGGCCGGCATGTCCGGCGGCATCGCGTACGTCATCGACCTCGACCGCGACAACGTCAACATCGGCAACGTGGACGCCGTCGAGGAACTCGACGACACCGACCGGCAGTGGCTGCACGACGTCGTGCGCCGGCACGCCGAGGAGACCGGTTCGACGGTCGCCGAGAAGCTGCTCGCCGAATGGCCCGTCGCCGTGGAGCGCTTCAGCAAGATCATCCCCAGCACGTACAAGGCAGTGCTCGCCGCCAAGGACGCCGCCGAGCGAGCCGGACTCGACGAGTCCGCGATCACCGAGAAGATGATGGAGGCGGCGACCAATGGCTGATCCCAAGGGCTTTTTGAACCACGGCCGTGAGGTCGCCAGGTCCCGGCCGGTCGAGGAGCGCGTCAAGGACTGGAACGAGGTCTACGTTCCGGGCTCGCTGCTCCCGATCATCTCCAAGCAGGCCTCGCGTTGCATGGACTGCGGCATCCCCTTCTGCCACAACGGCTGTCCGCTCGGCAACCTGATCCCCGAGTGGAACGACTACGCCTACCGCGAGGACTGGCAGGCCGCCTCCGAGCGGCTACACGCCACCAACAACTTCCCGGAGTTCACCGGCCGGCTGTGCCCGGCCCCGTGCGAGTCGGCGTGTGTCCTCGGCATCAACCAGCCGCCCGTGACCATCAAGAACGTCGAGGTCTCGATCATCGACAAGGCGTGGGACAGCGGCAGCGTCGCGCCCCAGGCCCCGGAGCGCCTCTCCGGCAAGACGGTCGCGGTCATCGGATCGGGACCGGCCGGTCTCGCCGCCGCCCAGCAGCTCACCCGGGCCGGCCACACGGTCGCCGTGTACGAGCGCGCCGACCGCATCGGCGGCCTGCTGCGCTACGGCATCCCCGAGTTCAAGATGGAGAAGCGGCACATCAACCGCCGTATCGAGCAGATGCGCGCGGAGGGCACCCGCTTCCGCACGGGCGTCGAGATCGGCCGCGACCTCAAGGCGACGGACCTGCGCAAGCGCTACGACGCCGTGGTCATCGCCGCCGGCGCCACCACCGCCCGTGATCTCCCCGTCCCCGGGCGGGAGTTGAAGGGCATCCACCAGGCGATGGAGTACCTGCCGCTGTCCAACAAGGTGCAGGAGGGCGACTTCGTGGCGCCCCCGATCACCGCCGCGGGCAAGCACGTCGTGGTCATCGGCGGCGGCGACACCGGCGCCGACTGCGTGGGCACCGCCCACCGGCAGGGCGCGGCCTCGGTCACCCAGCTGGAGATCATGCCGCGGCCCGGCGAGGAGCGGAACCCGAACCAGCCCTGGCCCACGTTCCCGATGCTCTACAAGGTCACCTCCGCGCACGAGGAGGGCGGTGAGCGGGTCTACTCCGTCAACACCACCCACTTCGAGGGCGACGAGGACGGCAACGTCCAGTGGCTGCACCTCGTCGAGGTCGAGTTCGCCGGCGGCAAGCTGACCCAGAAGCCGGGCACGGAGCGCCGTATCCCCGCCCAGCTCGTGACGCTGGCGATGGGGTTCACCGGCACCGACGTCGAGAACGGCGTCGTCTCCCAGTTCGGCCTGGAGCTGGACGAGCGCGGCAACATCGCCCGCGACGCGGACTTCGCGACCAACGTGCCCGGCGTGTTCGTCGCCGGTGACGCGGGCCGCGGCCAGTCCCTCATCGTCTGGGCCATCGCGGAGGGCCGCTCGGCCGCCCGCGGGGTCGACCGCTTCCTCACCGGCGCGAGCGACCTGCCCGCCCCGATCCGCCCGACGGACCGCTCGCTGATGGTCTGACCCGCGGATCGGTGACCCCGATCACGTGACCCGTCACGCGAGACGACGGTCACGCACAACGCGTCCCGTACAAAGGCGTACGGAACACGAGACGGCGCCTGCCGAACTGTCCCCGACCGGACGACCTGGCAGGCGCCGCCGCATGCCCGGAGCCCTACGGGATCCGGTACGTCTCCCCGTACACCTTCCACACCAGCGGCGTGTCCAGGCCGAGGTTCCCCTCGCGCAGGAAGACCCGCTGGGCGGTGTCGATGCGGGTGGTGTCGCGGTGCGCGTCCCGGGACCGCATCGCCGCGCGCCGCACGTCCAGGAAGGTGTTCAGATACGCCGTCTCGTCGCCGCCCTGCGACGGCGGCCTCGCCTCGCGCAGCGCCCGCTGCCGCAGCCCGTAGAAGCCGTAGTCGCCGGTGCCCGGACCGTGCATCACCATCGCGTCGTAGTAGACGAACTGGCCCAGCGTGCCGAGGCCGTCGTGGCGCGCCTGCCGGACCGCCGGGTCGAAGTAGACGCGGTCGCGTTCGGAGTCCTGCGCGGCCCGGAACGCCGGCACCGTCGCCTCGTGCCGCCAGGCCGCGGGGAAGCCCGGGTCCAGGCCCTCGTGCGAGTCCGACCCGTCCACCTTCCGCAGCGCGGGCAGATAGCGGGCGAGCCCATTGTCCGGGTGCCGCCTGGTGTACGACTCGACGAGGGTGAGCAGGTCGTGGGTGCCGGTGCAGAAGCCGATGACGCCCGCGGTGTAGCCCTGGCCGTCGCCGATGTCCTCCACGTATCCGTACGCCTGCCGCCAGTCGAGCGTCGAGTTCTCGGCGCTCGCCACGATCTGCTGGGCCAGCTCCTTCTTCGCCGGCGCGGCGAGCCCGGCCCGCTCCGAGTCGGCTCTCGCCTGACGCTCCGGCACGAGGAAATAAGCCACAGCCGCGACAAGAACGGGAACGACCACCAATAACAGGAAACCCGCGCGTTTCATGAGGGACAGGGTACGCAGCGGTGGTGGGACCGGGGACGGCGTACGGGGATGCCGCACCCGAAGTTCACGCGCGCGTCCGCCCGGTACGCGCCCCCCTCGGCCGGGACCGTCACGTGAGCGCACTCCTCCTGCCCGCCCCGGGCGCGATGCCGTGCCCGGAAGGTGATCTGCCCACCGAGTGTCGGCCGCTCGGGGGGCCCTCGTGAACCGGACCCCCGCTTCGGCCTGAACGGCCTTGTCCTCAATCGCCGGACGGGCTAAGAACCCTTCAGCCCCTCCGGCTCTTGAGGAGCGGGGTCTGAGGCGGAGCAGGTGAGCAACTGCCGTGTGGAGACGCACCGTTGGCTTACAGCGGGGGCCGTGGCACGCTGGGGGCCGAGGGGGCGGGGCTATGGGCGGGCGCGGGGAGCGGCGGGACGGGGCGGCCACGGGGGAGCGGGTGGCCGACTGGGCCGACGGCCGGCTCGGGATCTACTCGCTGGCCAGGGCCAACATGCGCAAGGTCTTCCCGGACCACTGGTCGTTCATGCTCGGCGAGGTCTGCCTCTACAGCTTCATCGTGCTGATCATCACCGGCGTCTACCTCACCCTGTTCTTCGAACCCAGCGGCGTGGAGGTCGTCTACCACGGCTCGTACGGTCCGTTGAACGGCATCGTCATGACCCGGGCCTACGAGTCCACCCTCGACATCAGCTTCGACGTACGCGGCGGACTCCTGATCCGGCAGATCCACCACTGGTCGGCGCTGGTCTTCCTCGCCGGCATGCTCGTGCACATGATGCGGGTGTTCTTCACCGGCGCCTTCCGCAAGCCCCGCGAGGTCAACTGGCTTTTCGGCTGGACCCTGTTGATGCTCGGCCTGCTCACCGGCCTGACCGGTTACTCGCTCCCGGACGACCTGCTCTCCGGCACCGGCGTCCGCTTCGCCCAGGGCGCGATCCTGTCCGTCCCGGTGGTCGGGACGTACCTCTCCTTCTTCCTGTTCGGCGGCGAGTTCCCCGGGCACGACATCATCCCGAGGTTCTTCCCCATCCACGTCCTGCTGCTGCCGGGCATCATGCTGGGGCTGGTCGTCGCCCATCTGATCCTGGTCTTCTACCACAAGCACACGCAGTACCCGGGGCCCGGGAAGGACCAGAAGTCGGTCGTCGGGATGCCGTTCATGCCGGTCTACATGGCGAAGGCCGGCGGGTTCTTCTTCCTGGTCTTCGGTGTGCTGTCGGTCATGGGCGCGATCGCCACCGTCAACCCGGTCTGGGCGTTCGGACCCTACCGGCCCGACCTGGTGACCACCGGCGCGCAGCCCGACTGGTACCTCGGGTTCTCCGAGGGGCTGATCCGGGTGATGCCGGGCTGGGAGATCAACGCCTTCGGCCACACCCTCCAGTTGGGCGTCTTCATCCCGTTCACGCTCTTCCCGCTGATCATGGCCGCGATCGCCGTCTACCCGTTCATCGAGGCGTGGATCACCGGCGACCGGCGCGAGCACCACATCCTGGACCGGCCGCGCAACGTCCCCACCCGCACCGCGCTCGGCGTCGCCTGGCTGACGCTGTACGCGATCCTGCTCGTCGGCGGCGGAAACGACCTGTGGGCCACCCACTTCCACCTGTCGATCAACGCGATCACCTGGTTCGTCCGCGTCGGCGTGTTCGTCGGGCCCGCGCTCGCCTTCGTCGTCACGCGGCGCGTCTGTCTCGGGCTGCAACGTGCCGACCGCGACAAGGTGTTGCACGGCCGTGAGTCCGGCGTGATCAAGCGGCTGCCGCACGGCGAGTTCGTCGAGGTCCACGAACCCCTCACCCCGGCCCGGCGGTTCACCCTCACCCAGCACGAACAGCCGCCGCCCTTCGAGGTGGGGCCGCTGGTCGACGCGAACGGCGTGGTCCGCCGCGCGGGACCGACGCGGCGGCTGCGGGCCCGGCTGGCGCGCGGCCTCCTGGGGCCCGACGCCCAGGTACCCAAGCCGACCCCCGAGGAGTACCGGGAGATCACGAGCGGGGACGGGCACCACTGACCTCGGCCAGCACCCGCGCCCGGCACTCGCCCGGCGTGCCCCAAGCGGTGCGCAGGGCACGCGCCTTGGTGAGCCACAGCGACAGGTCGTACTCGGCTGTGTAGCCGATCGCGCCGTGCAGTTGCAGCGCGGTCCGGGCCGTCGTGTACGCGGCCTCGGCCGCCATGACCTTGGCGGCGGCCACGTCCGCCGGCGTCATGGTCAAGGCGGCCCCGAACAGCAGCGGGCGGGCGAACTCCAGGGCGGTCCTCGCGTCCGCGAGCCGGTGCTTGACCGCCTGGAACGAGCCGACCGGCACACCGAACTGGGTGCGCTGCCCGACGTACGCGACGGTCCGGTCGAGGAGCGCGAGGCCCACCCCGAGTGCCTGCGCGGCCGTCGTGAGCCGGGCCCAAGTCAGCGCCTGCCGCGCGGCGTTGACGACCTGCGGTCCGCTCGCGAGGAGTTCACCGCCGTCCGCCGGCCGCGCCAGACGCCGGGCGGGGTCCACGGACGCGCGCACCGGGCCGTGCCCCGGCGCGAGACGCAGGGCCGCTCCCTCCACGGTGAGGACCACGGTCGCCCGGTCTGCGTCGAGCGCGTACCCGCCGTCCACCGCGAGGGTGGCCACGCACTCTCCCGAGGCGAGTCCCGGCAGCAGCCGCTTGGCCGGTCCCGACTCCCCCCGCTCGCCCAGAGCGCTCAGCAGGGCCGCCGCCGCGACCGACTCCACCACCGGGCCGGGTACCGCATGCCGGCCCAACCCGACGTACGCCAGGGCCAGTTCGACAGGCAGTGGGCCGAGGCCCTCGTACGTCTCCGGGACGGCCAGCGCGAAGACCCCGGCGTCCGCGAGGCGCGCCCACAGGGCCCGGCCGGGCGCGGGATCGCCAGCCGCCCAGGACCGTACGGCCGACGGGGTGTCCGCGGCCGACAGCATCGCGTCCAAAGAGGCGGCGAAGGCGCGCTGTTCGGCGTCGAGGAGGAAACGCATCAGCGGCGGCCCTTCGGGAGGCCGAGCAGCCGCTCGGCGATGATGTCGCGCTGGATCTCGTTCGTGCCCGCGTAGATCGGCCCCGCCAGCGCGAAGACATAGCCCTCGGCCCACGCCGTGTCCGCCAACTCGCCCTCCGGGCCGAGCAGATCGAGCGCCGTCTCGTGCAGCGCGATGTCCAGCTCGGACCAGAACACCTTGTTCAGGCTGGACTCCGGCCCGATCGCCTCCCCGTCGAGGAACCGGGAGGCGCCCGCGTAGGTGAACAACTGGTAGGCGCGCGCGCCGATCACCGCGTCGGCCACCCGGTCGCGCAGCGCCGGGTCCGCCGGGTCCCCGCGCTCGCGCCACAGCGCCACCAGCCGGTCGGCCGCCGCCAGGAAGCGGCCCGGTGAACGCAGCGTCAGCCCACGCTCGTTGCCCGCCGTCGACATCGCCACCCGCCAGCCCTGGCCCGGCTCGCCGATCACGTCCTGGTCCGGGACGAACACGCCGTCCAGGAAGATGTCCGCGAACGCCGGTTTCCCGTCGAGCCGCCCGATGGGACGCACCGTCACCCCGGGCGCCCGCAGGTCGAACATCAGATACGTCAGGCCCTGATGAGGCCTCGGCAGGCCCGGCTCGCTGCGGAACAGGCCGAACGCGCGGTCGGCGAACGCGGCCCGCGACGACCAGGTCTTCTGCCCGCTCAGCCGCCACCCCCCGGCCACCCGCACCGCACGCGACGACAGCGAGGCCAGGTCGGAACCGGCACCCGGCTCGGACCACGCCTGCGCCCAGACCACCTCACCCGTCGCCATCGGCGGCAGCACCCGCGCCCGCTGCTCGGGAGTGCCGTGGTCGAAAAGGGTCGGCGCGAGCAGGCTGATCCCGTTCTGCCCGACCCGGCCCGGCGCGCCCGCCGCGTGGTACTCCTCCTCGAAGGCCAGCCAGCGCATCAGATCCGCGTCCCGGCCCCCGTAGGCCGCCGGCCAGGACACCACCGACCAGCGGTCCGCGGCGAGTTCGGCCTCCCAGGCGCGGTGCGCGGCGAACCCCTCCGCCGTCTCCAGGGAAGGCAGCGGGTTCGCCGGGACATGCGCGTCCAGCCAGGCGCGCGCCTCCGCGCGGAACGCCTCGTCGGCGGGGGAGGGGGTGAGATCCATCGGCGGCACCTCTCGGCTGCGGCGGCCCACGGGGGCTTCGCCGGGTGACTGCGCGCTGGACCGCCACGCGCTTCCCTAACAAGTGTTTGGTAGGTTAGCTTGGGGTCATGAGCGACGTCGAGAGCCCGGCGTACGTCCCCGGGCACGGGCTGCTGACCGGCCGCACCGCCGTCATCACCGCCGCGGCCGGCGCCGGCATCGGCGGCGCCACCGCCCGCCGGTTCCTGGAGGAAGGCGCCCGCGTCCTGCTCAGCGACGCGCACACCCGCCGGCTCACCGGGACCGCCGAGGCCCTGGCCGGGGAGTTCGGCGCCGCGAACGTCACCGCACAGCCCTGTGACGTCACCGACGAGGACCAGGTCCAGGCCCTCTTCGACAGCGCCGTCCGCCTCCACGGCCGGCTGGACATCGTCGTCAACAACGCGGGCCTGGGCGGGACTTCGGATCTCGTCGACATGACCGACGAGCAGTGGAGCCGGGTGCTGGACGTGACGCTGAACGGCACGTTCCGGTGCACCCGGGCCGCACTGCGCCGCCTCAAGGGCCAGGGCGAGGGCGGCACCGTCGTCAACAACGCCTCCGTCGTCGGCTGGCGCGCCCAGGCCGGGCAGGCCCACTACGCCGCCGCCAAAGCCGGCGTCATGGCCCTCACCCGCTGCGCGGCGATCGAGGCCGCCGCCTACGGGGTCCGCGTCAACGCGGTCTCCCCGAGCCTCGCCATGCACCCGCACCTCGCGAAGGTCACCACCCCCGAGCTGCTGGAGGAACTCACCGCCCGCGAGGCCTTCGGCCGCCACGCCGAGCCCTGGGAGATCGCCAACGTCATCGTCTTCCTCGCGTCCGGCTACTCCTCGTACCTCACCGGCGAGGTCGTGTCCGTGAGCAGCCAGCGCGCATAGGACGACAATGACCCCGTGCCTACCAAGAAGAAGCCCCAGGTGACCGCCACCCCGGAGCGCCGCCGCGAACTGCTCGGCACGGCCGCCGAGGTCTTCGCCGAACAGGGCTATAACGCCACCACCGTCCGCAAAATCGCCGACGAGGCCGGCATGCTCGCCGGCAGCCTCTACTACCACTTCGACTCCAAGGAATCGATGCTGGAGGAGATCCTGCGGACCTTCCTCGACGAGCTGTGGGACGGCTACGACACCGTCCTCGCCGCCGGACTCGGCCCCCGGGAGACCCTGGAGGCCCTGGTCACCGAGTCCTTCCGGGAGATCGACCGGCACCGCGCGGCCGTCGCCATCTACCAGAAGGAGGCCCGCCACCTCGCCGCCCAGGACCGCTTCGCCTTCCTCGCCACGTCCCAGCGCAACTTCGAGAAGGCATGGCTCAGCACCCTGGAGCGCGGCGTCCGTGCCGAGGTCTTCCGGGCCGACCTCGACATCCGGCTCACCTACCGCTTCGTCCGGGACACCGTGTGGGTCGCCGCGTCCTGGTACCGCCCCGGAGGACAGCACAGCCCCGAGGAGATCGCCCGGCAGTACCTGTCGATGGTGCTCGACGGCATCTCCGTCCGCACCTAACCGTCGGCACCCAGCCGTCGCCACCCAGCCGTCCGCACCCGGTCGCCCCTACAGAGCCCGTCCGCACCCAGCCGTCCGCACCCGGTCGTCCCTACAGAGCCCGTCCGCACCCAGCCGTCCGCGCACCACTCATCTCCGATCCGATCTCCGCGAGGGAGTCGTCATGGCCGAGGCCTACATCGTCGAAGCGGTCCGCACACCCGTCGGACGGCGCGGGGGAGGGCTCGGCGCGGTCCACCCGGCCGACCTCGGCGCCCATGTGCTGACCGCGCTGGTCGGGCGGTCCGGCGTGGACCCGGCCGCCGTCGAGGACGTCGTCTTCGGCTGCCTGGACGCGGTCGGGCCGCAGGCCGGCGACATCGCCCGCACCGCCTGGCTGGCCGCGGGCCTCCCCGAGGAGGTGCCGGGCGTCACCGTGGACCGGCAGTGCGGCTCCTCCCAGCAGGCCGTGCACTTCGCCGCCCAGGGCGTCCTGTCCGGCACCCAGGACCTCGTCGTCGCCGGTGGCGTCCAGAACATGACCCAGATCCCCATCGCCTTCGCCTCCCGCCAGGCCGCCGACCCCCTCGGACTCACCGAGGGCCCCTTCGCCGGCAGCACGGGCTGGCGCGCCCGCTACGGCGACCGGCCCGTCAACCAGTTCCACGGCGCCGAACTCATCGCCGCCAAGTGGGGCATCACCCGCCTCGACCAGGAGGAGTACGCCCTCCGCTCACACCAGCGGGCGGTCCGCGCCCTGGACGAGGGCCGCTTCGACCGCGAGACCGTCCCCTTCGGGCAGGTCACCGCCGACGAGGGGCCCCGCCGGGACACCTCGCTGGAGAAGATGGCCGCTTTGAAACCGGTGGTCGAGGGCGGCACCATCACCGCCGCCTGCTCCTCCCAGGTCTCCGACGGCGCCGCCGCCATGCTCCTCGCCTCCGAGCGGGCGGTCCGCGAACACGGCCTCACCCCGCGAGCCCGCGTGCACCACCTCTCCGTCCGGGGCGAGGACCCCATCCGGATGCTCTCGGCGCCCATCCCGGCCACGGCCCACGCCCTGAAGAAGACCGGCATGTCCCTCGCCGACATCGACCTGGTCGAGATCAACGAGGCCTTCGCCCCGGTCGTCCTCGCCTGGCTGAAGGAGACCGGCGCGGACCCCGGCAAGGTCAACGTCAACGGCGGCGCCATCGCCCTCGGCCACCCGCTCGGCGCGACCGGCGTGCGCCTGATGACGACCCTGCTGCACGAACTGGAGCGCACCGACGGCCGGTTCGGCCTCCAGACGATGTGCGAGGGCGGCGGCCAGGCCAACGTGACGATCATCGAGCGGCTCTGAGACGAGGGCGTGGGCTCCCTTCCGTACCGGCGTCAGTCAGTGCCGTACCGGCGTCAGTCCCGTACAGACGTCAGTGCCGTACCGGCGTCAGTCCCGTAGCGGAACGCTCGCCCCCGCCAGCCGGTCGAGGGTCTCGTGGGCCTCCCGCATCACCCGCTCGACCAGCTCCCCGCACGACGGCAGGTCGTCGATCACCCCGGCGACCTGGCCCGACGCCATCACCCCGAGGTCCGTCCGGCCGTCGACCATCGCCGATCTGAGCAGCATCGGGGTGTTGGCGGCCAGCAGGACCTGGCTCCAGGACAGGTCCCTGCCGTGCCGCATCGCCAGGCCGTCGCGGATCATGCGGGACCAGGTCAGCCCGGAGAGGCGGCGGAAACCGGCGGCCCGGCGCACGGCCCGGGCGAGGGTTCTCGCGCGGCCCGCCCGCTCCAGCGCCTCCACCAGGTCGGTACGCAGCATGCGGTGCGGCATCCCGTCCACCGCCCTCGTCACCGTGACGTCCGCGACCGCCGCCGCGAGATACCGCGCCTTCACCGCGTCCGGCACCGTCGAATCGGAGGTCAGCAGGAACCGCGTGCCCATCGCGATGCCCGCCGCCCCGTAGGCCAGCGCCGCCACCAGGCCCCGCCCGTCGTGGAAGCCGCCCGCCGCCACCACCGGGATGTCCACCGCGTCGACCACCTGCGGCAGCAGCACGCTCGTCGCCACCTCACCGGTGTGCCCGCCGCCCTCGCCGCCCTGCACGATCACCGCGTCCGCTCCCCAGCCGGCCACCTTCTCGGCGTGCCGCCGCGCCCCGACCGACGGCACCACGATCACGCCCGCCTCCTTCAGCTCGGCGATCAGCTCGCGGGAGGGGGCGAGCGCGAACGACGCGACGCGCACCCCCTCGTCCACGATGATCCGCACCCGGTCGCCCGCGTCCCCGGCGTCGGCGCGCAGATTCACCCCGAACGGCTGGTCCGTACGGGACTTGACCTCCCGTACGGCCTCCCGGAGCCGGTCGAGGGTCATCGTGGCGGAGGCGAGGATGCCGAGCGCCCCCGCGTTGGCCGTCGCGGAGACCAGGCGAGGGCCCGCCACCCAGCCCATGCCGGTCTGCACGACGGGATGCCGGACGCCGACGAGGGCGGTCAGCGCGGTCTCCATCAGCGCCCGTCCCCGCCCGCCCTGCGCCCGTCCCCATGCAGGCGCCCGTCCCCATCCGCCGGCGGTGTCACCGGCTCCGGCACCTCCCGGTCCCGCAGCCCCTCCGGGTCGAGCACCGTCCGGATCAACTCCAGCTCTTGGCCGGTCGGTTCGCGGGTGAAGGGCACCTCGTCCGGGATCGTCAGCTCGAACCCCGTGGCCGCGCGCACCTGCTCGACGGTGACGCCCGGGTGGACCGAGGCGAGCCGCATCGAGCGGTCGCGGGAAGCGAAGTCGAGCACCGCGAGGTCGGTCACCACGCGGGGGAGACGGTGGAAGCGGGTGGCGCTCGGGCCCGCGGCGGCGGCCCGGTCGTACCCCACCCCGCACACCACGTCGACGCGCTCCACGAAGACCCGCCGGGAGTGCCGGGGTATCCAGTAACTGGTGGGGTTGTTCAGCGTGTTGACGGGGGCGCCGCGCATGCCGAGGAGCTGGCGGCGGGGGCGGGACCAGTCGCCGACGCAGGAGATGTTCTGGTTGCCGAAGCGGTCGAGCTGGCTCGCGCCCATCATCACGTGCCGCCGCCCGCCGGTCACCGCCGTGAGATGGCGTCGGTAGGGCAGCCAGCCCTCCGTGGTGCCGTCGAGGCCGACGAGCAGCGCCTCGCCGTCGGTCATCAGCAGGTCGGGCGAGAACGTGCGCCGGGCGAGACGGGCCCCGAGGGACGGCACGAGTCCCATGGGGCTGGCCAGCACCTCCCCGTCGCCCCGCCAGGCCTCGGCGCAGGCGATCACGCAGTACTCGGCTCGGGTGACGCTCACTGGTCCCGCTCCTTCCGCCAGGCCTGGACGGCGCTCTGGTAGGCGTGTTCGTCGCCGGAGAGGAAACGCCCGGCGAACTCCTCGTAGGGCGTGGTCGCGTACAGCTTCTGGAAGGCCTCGTCCCGCCCGTAGTCCGGGGCGCAGGAGGTGAAGTGCGCGCCGTTCGGCGTCTCCACCACCCCGGTGACGGCCGACCGCTGGACGAGCAGGGTCTGCGGGGCGGCCTCCTTCGTCAGCTCCGCCGTGTCCACGATCCGCTCGCACGAGACGTACGCGGTGTCGGCGGCCTCGCAGAACAGGTCGTCGAAGTAGGGGTCGGGGCCGAGATACTGGCCGTTGCCCGCCCGGTCCGCGCGGTTCAGGTGGACCAGGGCCGCGTCCAGGCGCAGGGCGGGCATGGCGACCAGCTCCTCCCGCACCCCCGTCGACGGGTCGGCGTACGGTGAAGTGACCGTGCGCAGGGCAGGGTTGACCCGCATCACGTCCGAGCCGATCCCGGCCCGCACCGGAAGGAACGGCAGCCGGTTCGCGGCGGCGTGCAGACCCCACATCAACATCGCCTCGTCCACCTCCGTCAGCTCGAACGCCCCGCGCTCGCGCGCCGCCCGGTAGTGCGGTTCGAGCGGGATCGAGTCGAGCGTCGCGAACGCGGTGACCAGCCTGCGGATCCGCCCGGCCGCCGCGAGCAGCCCGACGTCCGGCCCGCCGTACGCGACCACGGTCAGATCGGTGATCCCGCTCCGGAGCAGTGCTCTCACCAGGGCCATCGGCTTGCGGCGCGAACCCCACCCGCCGATGCCGAGTGTCATCCCGCTCTCCAGCCGGCCGACGACGTCCCGCGCCGACATGGTCTTGTCGCTCACTCCGGAACCTCCTTGCCGCGGTTGTCACTCACCCGGGGGCCTCCCCGCGCCCCCTTGCCGAAGGTGTCGCGGACGCGGCCGGCCACTCCGCCGAGCCCGGCCTCGAAGGTGAAGCCCTGCTCGAAGCGGTAGCTGCGGCGCACGTCCACCGGGTCGATGCCGTTGATCGCGGCCTTGGCGAGACGGATCAGCCGGCCGTCCTTCGCGGCGATCTCCCGCGCCAAACCCAGCGCCGCCGACAGCAGTTCCTCGCCCGGTACGACCTTCCAGACCGAGCCGTGCGCGTGCAGCTCGTCCGCCGTCGCCGTGCGCGAGGTGTAGTACAGGGCGCGCATCAGATGCTGCGGGACGAGCCGGGCCAGATGCGTGGCCGCGCCGAGCGCGCCGCGGTCCAGCTCGGGCAGGCCGAAGACGGCGTCCTCGCTCGCCACGATCGCGTCCGCGTTCCCCACCAGGCCTATGCCGCCGCCCAGGCAGAAGCCCCGCACCGCCGCGACGACGGGCACCTCGCATTCGTACACCGCGGCGAAGGCGTCCGCGCAGCCGTGGTTGGCGCCGATCAGCACCTCGTGTCCGGTGGGGTCGCGCTGTATCTCCTTGATGTCGACGCCCGCGTTGAAACCACGCCCCTCGGCCGTCAGGACGACACAGCGGACCTCGGGGTCGCGGCCCGCCGCGCGCACGGCGCCGGCCAGCTCGAACCAGCCGCGCACCGGCAGCGCGTTCACCGGCGGGTAGTCGGCCGTGACGACGGAAATCCCCTTTTCCGGGGACGAGGTGGAGACACCCATGGGCACATCAGCTACCTTTCCACCAAACGTTTGTTAGGTGTGATGCGAAGCTAGCAGCGATCCTGGCCGCGCGGGAGGGCCTGTGGACAACGTGGACAGCGGTGGCGGTGGCGGCGGAGGCGGCGCCGCGGCCGACCCCGGCGAAGCAATCACGGCCGACCCCGGCGACGCAACTGCGGCCGACCTCAGTGGCCGGACCGTCGTCGTCACCGGCGGTACCCGGGGCGTCGGGGCGGGGATCGCGTGGGCCTTCGCGCGGGCGGGCGCGCATGTCGTGGTCTGCGCCCGCCGCCCGCCCGAAGTACCGCCGGGGAAGGCCGACTTCGTCTCCGTGGACCTGCGTGATCCGTCGGCCGTGCGGGACTTCTTCGCCTCCCTGCCCCGCGTCGACGTCCTGGTCAACAACGCGGGCGGCGCCCCCTACCGGCCCCTCGCCGAAGCGGACGCCGAGCGGCACGCCCGGGTCATCCAGCTCAACCTGACCGCCCCGCTCACCGCCTCGCTCGCCGCGTACGACCTGCTCCGCAGAGCCCGGGGGTCGATCGTGATGATCGGGAGCGTGAGCGGTTCGCGTCCCTCGCCCGGCTCGGCGGCGTACGGGGCGGCGAAGGCGGGGCTGGAGAGTCTGGCCCGCTCCATGGCCGTCGAGTGGGCGCCGGAGATCCGGGTCAACACCCTGGTCGTCGGCATGGTCCGCACCGAGCTGGCCCATCTGCACTACGGCGGCGAGGACGGGATGGCGGCCGTCGCCCGCACCGTCCCGCTGGGCCGTCTCGCCCGGCCGTCCGACGTCGGGGAAGCCGCCGTCTTCCTCGCCTCGGACGCCGCCGCCTACATCAGCGGAGCCTCGATCCTCGTCCACGGCGGCGGGGAGCGGCCCGCCTTCCTCGACGCCGCGACGGTCAACAGGGACCGGCGCGGCGAACCGGCGCACAGGGACCCGCGAGGCGGCGAACCCTCCGACAAGGGCCGGAGCGGCGAACCCCCCGACAAGGACCAGCAGGGAGAACCGGCATGAGCGCACCGTTGCTGTGCGAGGGACGGGTCGTCGTCGTCACGGGCGCGGGCCGCGGGCTCGGCAGGGCGCACGCCCTGGCCTTCGCCGCGGAGGGCGCCCGGCTCGTCGTGAACGATCTCGGTGTCGGTCTCGACGGCACCCCGTCCCCGGACAGCCCGGCCCAACTGGTGGCGGACGAGATCCGCGCGGCGGGCGGCGAGGCGGTGGCCCACGGCGGCGACATCGCGACCACCGACGGCGCCGCCTCCCTCGTCCGCACCGCCCTGGACACGTACGGCCGGCTCGACACCCTGGTCAACAACGCCGGTTTCCTGCGTGACCGGATGCTCGTCAACCTCGACGAGGACGACTGGGACGCCGTCCTGCGGGTCCATCTCAAGGGCCACTTCCTGCCGCTCCGGCACGCTGCCGCGCACTGGCGGGCGGAGGCCAAGGCCGGCCGCACACCGGTGGCGAGGGTCGTCAACACCAGTAGCGGGGCGGGCCTGTTGGGGTCGGTCGGGCAGGGCAGCTACAGCGCGGCCAAGGCGGGCATCGTCGGCCTGACCCTGGTCGCGGCGGCCGAGACGGGCCGCTACGGAGTGCAGGTCAACGCCATCGCCCCGGCCGCCCGCACCCGGATGACCGAGCGGACCTTCGCCGAGACGATGACGGCGCCCGGTACCGGCTTCGACGCCATGGCACCCGAGAACGTGTCGCCGCTGGTGGTCTGGCTGGGCTCGGCCGCGAGCGCCGGGGTCACCGGCCGCGTCTTCGAGACCGAGGGCGGCCGGATCACGGTGATGGAGGGCTGGCGCCCCGGCCCGACCGCCGACAAGGGCGCCCGCTGGACCCCGGCCGAGGCAGGCGAGGCGGCCCGGAAACTCCTGACGGAGGCGGCGACTCCGGGAGCGGTGTACGGCGCGGAGTAGGGGAGTAGGGCGGCGCCCTCGCCTCAGCCCCCGGCCGCCCTCGCCTCAGCCCCCGGCCGCCCTCGCCTCAGCCCCCGGCAGCCTTCGTCCCCGCCGTGAGCAGCGCGATGATCTCGGCGTGCCCCGTCTGGAGTTCGTCGCCCGCGAACGGGATGCCCTGGGCGTTCAGGAGTTCGACCTCGATGGTGACGCCCTCGGCGGAGCCGCGGCGGCGGGTGACGGCGCGGTGTCCGGGCCCGTGCGTGCGGGCAAGCCCGGCCCGCAGCTCGGCCTCGACACCGACGCCGAGCAGGCGGCGGGCCTCCGCGATCGCCTCGGCCCGCGCGGTCGCCCCGTGCGCGAGCAGGGCCCGTACACAGCCGACGGAACCCCGCCGGGCCGCCGTCACCAGCGGAACCTCGCCCGACGGGCCCGGCCGGTCGGGGTCGGCGCCCGCCTTGAGGAGCAGCTCCGCGACCGCGCTGTGCCCGCACCGCAGCGCCCAGACCAGCGCGGTGAACCCGAACGCCTCCACGGTGTCGGGACCGGCCCCCGCGCCGAGCAGGGCCCGCACCACCTCGGTGTGCCCGCCGCAGGCCGCCCCGCACAGGGGAGCGTCCGTGCCCAGACTGAGCCGGTCGGGATCGGCGCCGGCCGCCAGCAGCAGCCGTACGATCCCGGGCTCGTCACTCACCGCCGCCACGTACAGCGCGCTCTGGCCGTCCTCGTCCACGCTCTCGGCGCTCACCCCGGCGCGCAGCAGCCGTACGACCGTGTCCTGGTCCCCTTCGTACAGGGCGGGGAAGAGGGCGTCGGCGGGGTGGTTCGTGCTCATCCCTCGACCCTCGCCCGCCAAGGTCACCGAAGGCAAAGGCATTTGGGGTGTCCTGTATCACCCGTTACCCGCCGCGGTCCTGCCTTTCGGATGACACCCGCTCGCGGTCACGGCCGGCGCGTGCGTCACGTGTCGCATTCCAGCACCGTCCGGCACAGCGCGCAGCGGGCGCGGACCCGGCCGCGTACCGGCACCCGGATCCGCTGGTGGCAGGTCGGGCAGGGGAAGGACACGCGCAGCGGGCCGGCGCTGTCGGCGGCGAAGGAGTAGGGGGCGTCCGGGGGCGCCGGGGCCGTGTGGTCCTGGGCGTGCCGGCGGTCCTTGGCGTAGCGGCGGCGGCCCGCCCAGCCGGCCGCGGTCAGCGGGGGCCGCTGCTCGTCGAGGCGGGCCCGCGCCATGCCCTTGGTGTACGCGGTGTACGCCTGCGGGCTGGTGAACCACACCGAGGGGTCCTCGCCGAAGACCAGCGCTCGCTTGGCGAGGACGTATCCGAACTCCTCGGGGGTCAGGTAGCCGAGCTTCTGCGAGGACGCGGCGTCCTCGCGGTAGGCGTCGAGGAGCAGCCAGCCCGCGCCGAGGTAGGCGGCGGCGGTGTCGGTGAGGATCTCGTTGGCGCGGGTGCCGGGAAAGGCGAGGTCGAGACGGTGCAGGTAGACGTGCATCACCTCGTGGGCGAGGGCGGCGCCGATGTCCCTGCGGTGGGTGCGGAAGCGGTCGTTCAGTTCGATGAAGTACTCGGGGCCCGCGGCGAGTTCGACGTTGGCCGCGTGGGTCATCTCGCGGAAACCGACGATCATCCGGGCGTCCGGCAGCCGGTAGTGCCGGACCATCTCGCGGGCCACGCGCTGGGCGCCGAGGTGCAGATCGTCGGCGTCGGCGAAGGCCACGTCGGCGGGGGCCACGCTGGCCGAGAACGTGTGCACGGTGTCGTACGAGAGCCGTTTCCACAGTGCGGTGATCGACGCCCGCACCGTGTCCAGATGCGGGAAGCCGTGCTCGACGGGTCCGCCGTTCGCCACGCCCGTACCCCCTGACGCCGGAAGTCGTCCCCACTCTAGGTCCTGTCGTCACCTCCCCGGCCTTCGCCGGGAGGGCGGGCAGGCGGGGAGGTGACGACAGGACCTGGGCGGGCTCTCGCCGGGCGGCCGACAGCGCGGTGCGGCGGCGGGCGTGTCTGGCCGAATCGCCGCTCTTGCCCGCGCCCGGCGGCGGTCCCCATAATCCCCAGCAGCTTGGCAGGAGCATGCCAGCAAGCGTCTCGGTGTCCCCAGCGTGTCCGTGTCCCGGCGGTGCCGGTGTCCGGCCGCTTCGGTGCCCCCGGCGTTTCCGTACCCCTGCCCGGCGGACAACCCCCCACGAAAGGAAGCGCGTTGAAGTCTCCGAAGAAGTCCCGCCTCGTCCGAAGACTGCTCGCCGTCGCCGCGGTCGTCCTCGCCGCCGCCTCGCTCCAGCCGCTGACCGCGCAGGCCGCCCCCGCACCCGTCGTCGGCGGCACCCGCGCCGCGCAGGGCGAGTTCCCGTTCATGGTCCGCCTCTCCATGGGCTGCGGCGGTGCCCTCTACACCCAGAGCATCGTCCTCACCGCCGCGCACTGCGTGAACGGCTCCGGCAACAACACCTCCATCACCGCCACCGCCGGAGTCGTCGACCTCCAGAGCGCCGGCGCCGTCAAGGTCAAGTCGACCAAGGTCCTGCGGGCCCCCGGCTACAACGGCAAGGGCAAGGACTGGGCCCTCATCAAACTCGCCAAGCCCATCGACCTGCCCACCCTGAAGATCGCCACCACCACCGCCTACAACAACGGCAACTTCACCGTCGCCGGCTGGGGCGCGGCCCGCGAGGGCGGAGCGCAGCAGCGCTATCTCCTCAAGGCCACCGTCCCCTTCGTGGACGACGCCACCTGCAAGCAGGCGTACGGCAGCGATCTCGTCCCCGGTGACGAGATCTGCGCCGGATTCGTCGCGCAAGGAGGCGTGGACACCTGTCAGGGCGACTCCGGTGGCCCCATGTTCCGCAAGGACGACACGGGCGCCTACATCCAGGTCGGCATCGTGAGCTGGGGCCAGGGCTGCGCGGAACCCGGCTATCCGGGGGTGTACAGCGAGGTCTCGACGTTCGCGGCCGACATCGCCAGGTCGGCGGCGGGTCTGTAACTTCCGCCCGTAACGCCCCCTGGGGTCGGGGCTGTCGCATCGCACCGGTCGGCACCGGGCGGCTCGGGTCGGCACCGGTCGGCACCGGTCGGCACCGGGCGGTACTGGTTGGCACCGGTTGGCGCCGTTCGACTCCGGCACGCAGGCGCCCGCGATCCCCGGTCGCGGGCGCTGTCGTGTCCCCGGCCGGGCACCGTCGTGTCCGTCGTGTCCCCGCACGGCCGCCGTTAGTCCAACTGCTGCCTCTCCTTTGTCCATGGGCACACCGGCTTCGCGCGACGCAGTCTGGCCGCCCCGGAACGTCGCCCCCAGGAGGAGAGCCTTGCAGCCCTCAGACACGTTCACCCCCACCCGTCGCACCGTCGTCGCGGCCGGAGCCGCCGCCGGGATCGGCGCCGTGCTCGGCCTGCCCGGCGCCGCCTCGGCCGCCCCCGCCGACGACACCGTCACCCTCCGCTCCGCACACCTGGACGTCCGTGTCGCCACCGCCTTCCCGCGGATCGTCTCCTACACCGACCGCGCCACCGGCGCCGTCCTGCACGCCCAGTCCGACCCGGTCACCTCCGTCCTGGTCGACAACACCGCCCACACCCCGACCGTCACCACCACCCCCGGCACCGCCTCCGCCGCCTACCGGCTGGCCTTCACCGGCGGCACCACCATCGACGTCGAGATCACCGTCACCGGCCGCCAAGTGACCTGGCGGGTCACGGCAGTCGCCGACACCGACGCCCTGCGCGTGGGCACCCTGGAGATCCCCGACCTCGCCCTGCTCGCCGTCCGCAGCGACCAGCCCGGCGCCCAGCTCCTCGCCGCCCGCGTCCAGCTCGACCAGTCCAAGAGCGGCGACACCCTGGTCACGCCGGCCCCGGACACCCCGGCGGAGGCGGCCACCGGATGCGCGTACGCCGTCGTCGCCCACCACGGACTCGCCGGCGCCCTGGAGACGAACACCGTCTACGACAAGCCCGACGCCGCCACCTCCTGGGAGAACGGCCGGCTCTGGCGCCGCACCGTCCGCAAGGACGGCTACACCGAGGCCCGCCTCGCCCCCGGCCAGTGGACCCACCGCGCCACCGGCGCCACCGACACCGAGCCGCTCCCGTACGCCACCGTCGTCGTCACCGGCGACCGCAACGGCGACGGGGTGATCGACTGGCAGGACGCGGCGATCGCCTTCCGCGACATCATGGTCACCCCGCTCGGCGCCGAGGACACCTACCAGCGGGTCGTGCCGCACATCCCCTTCAACTTCGCCTCCCAGGCCACCAACCCGTTCCTCGCGACCCTCGACAACGTCAAGCGGATCTCCCTCGCGACCGACGGACTGGGCCAGTTCACCATCCTCAAGGGCTACCAGTCGGAGGGCCACGACTCCGCCCACCCCGACTACGCGGGCAACCACAACGAGCGGGCCGGCGGCCTCGCCGACCTCAACACCCTGGTGCGGGCCGGAAAGAAGTGGAACAGCGACTTCGCCGTCCACGTCAACGCCACCGAGTCCTACCCCGTCGCCCACGCCTTCTCCGAGACCCTCGTCGACAAGGACGACCCGCAGTGGGACTGGCTCGACCAGAGCTACCGCATCGACCCGCGCCGCGACCTCGTCTCCGGCGACATCGTCCGCCGCTTCGCCGACCTGCGCCACGAGGCCGACCCGGCTCTCAACTCCCTCTACATCGACGTGTTCCGCGAGTCAGGCTGGAACTCCGACCGCCTCCAGCGCGCCCTGCGCGACCAGGGCTGGCACGTGACCTCCGAGTGGGGCCACGGCCTGGAGCGCTCCACCCTGTGGTCGCACTGGGCCACCGAGACCGATTACGGCCCCGACACCTCCCGGGGCGTCAACTCCCGGCTCATCCGCTTCGTCCGCAACCACCAGAAGGACGTCTTCGCCGACAAGTGGCCCACCCTGCTGGGCGTTCCCCGCATGGGCAACTTCGAGGGCTGGACCGGAAAGACCGACTGGACCGCCTTCTACGACCTGATCTGGACCCACTCGCTGCCCGCCAAATACCTCCAGGCGTACCCGATCCGCACCTGGGGCGAGCACGAGATCACCTTCGGCACCAGCGGCGCCGTGACCTCCGTGACCGACACCGACGGCACCCGCCGCATCACCACCGACGGACGCCTCGTCTACGACGGCGGCACCTACCTGCTGCCCTGGGACCCCCGCGAGGCGACCAGGCTCTACCACTACAACCCGGCCGGAGGCAGCAGCAGTTGGCGCCTGCCCAAGAGCTGGGAGGGCCTGTCGCGGGTCGCCCTGTACCGGCTGACCGACCAGGGACGCAGGTTCCAGACGTACGTCCCCGTCCGCGCCGGCCGGATCACCCTCGACGCGACCGCCGGACAGCCCTACGTCCTCCACCGCACCCGCGTCGCCGACGCCGCCGACCCCGACTGGGGGGAGGGCACCCCGCTGCACGACCCGGGCTTCAACTCCGGCTCCCTGAAGGGCTGGACGGTCACCGGACCCGCCTCCGTCGCACGCAGCCCCATCGGCCGCCACGAACTCGTGATCGCGGCCGGCGCCGCCGCCACCGTCACCCAGAAGCTGACCCGCCTCAAGCCGGGCACCTACGCCGCCTCCGTACAGGTCGAGGTCGGCACGAGCGCCGACGACAGCCGCGAGGCCGCGCTGCGCGTCCGTACCGCCGACGGCGTCACCGCCGCCAACACCACCCGCACGTCCACCGCCGGCAACTACGTCGCCGCCGACCGGGCGCACGGCACCCGCTTCCAGCGGATGTTCACCCGCTTCACCGTCCCCGAGGGCGGCGGCCCCGTCCACCTCACCCTCGCCGCGGGCGCCGGGCAGGCCCGCGTGCGGTTCGCCGACGTCCGCGTCGTGCCCGCCGTCCGCCCCGCCACCGCTCCCGGCACCCTCGTCCACGAGGACTTCGAACACGTCCCGCAGGGCTGGGGCCCCTTCGTGAAGGGCGACGCGGGCGACGTCACCGACCCGCGCACCCACATCGCCCAGCGGCACGCCCCGTTCACCCAGCGCGGCTGGAACGGCAAGGCCGTCGACGACGTCATCGACGGCACCCAGTCCCTCAAGTCACGCGGCGAGAACAGCGGCCTGGTCTACCGGACCGTGCCGCACACCGTCCGCTTCCAGCCCGGCCGCCGCTACCGGGTCACCTTCCGCTATGAGAACGAGAAGGCTGGACAGTACGCCTGGATCACCGCCGTGGACGAGGGCGCGCGAACCCGCGAACTCAGCCGCACCGCCCTCCCCACCGCGACCCAACCAGCCACCCATTCCTACGAGTTCACCGCGCCCGGCACCGGCGAGGCCTGGGTCGGCCTGCGCAAGACCGGCGACGACGGCACCGCCGAGTTCACCCTCGACTCCTTCGAGGTGACCGAGACCGGCTGACCCGCCGCCTCCAGCTCCAGCACCCACACGTCGTTCACGCCCTCCCGCAGGACCGCACCGGGCACGTACAGCGCCCGCTGCGGTCCCACGGACCAGTACCGGCCCAGACCGAACCCGTTGACCCACACGAACCCCCGCGTCCAGCCCGGGAGTTCGAGGAAGGCGTCCCCGGCACCGCGCACCTCGGCCGTGCCGCGGTACAGGCCGGGGGCGCCGTCCTGGGGGAGGTCACCGAACGGCACCCGCTCCACGTCCCCGTCCAGCGCGTCAAGCCGCAGCGCCCGCGCCCGCACCCCGTGCAGATACTGCCGCTCGTGCAGCACACCCCCGGTGATGCCCTTCGGCTCGCCGGTGAGCGGACCGTAGTTGACCCGGCCCAGCGACTCCACCCACAGCTCCACCCGCGCGGGCCCCGCGACCGGCTCCTTCAGCCGCGGCTCCGCCTCCGTGAGCACCCCCGCCCGCACCCCGTCCACGGACACCACCGCCAGATCCCGCAGCCCGCTCACCGACAGCGGATACGGCTGCCGGGGCCCGGGCACACCCACCTCGTACTTCACCAGCCCCCGGTCCACGCCCAGCTCCTCGAACGTGGGCGGCACCGGATACTCCGCCTCCGCGCCCCCCACCGCGTCCAGCACCGCGTCCAGCGACGCCCACCCGTCGAGCCCGGCCACCGCGTCCGCGCCCAGCACGTCGGGCGCCGCCGGCACCTCGGGCAGCGGCCCCTCCGCGTACGCGGCGAGGATCTCCCGGAACAGCCAGAACTTCTCGGTCGGACGGCCCAGTTCGTCGACCGGAGCGTCGTAGTCGTACGAGGTCACGTCCGGCTGCAACGGACCCTCGTGCAGCTCACCGCCCCGGTTGGCGCCCGCCCAGCCACCGAAACTCGTCCCGCCGTGCGCCATGTACAGATTGACCGACGCCCCGCACTCCAGGATCTCCCGCAACGCGTCCGCCGCGTCCCGCGGATCCCGCGCCACATGCTCCGCACCCCAGTGGTCGAACCAGCCGCACCAGAACTCCATGCACATCAGCGGCCCCGACGGCCGGTGCCGGCGCAGCGTCGCGAACGCCTCCCGCGCGCCCGACCCGAAGTTCGCCGTCGCCAGCACCCCCGGCACCGACCCGCCCGTCAGCATGTGGTCCTCGGGCCCGTCCGACGTGAACAGCGGCACCCGCACGCCCTCCGACCGCAGCAGCTCCGCCAGCCGGCCCAGATACACCTGGTCCGAGCCGTAACTGCCGTACTCGTTCTCCACCTGCACCATCAGCACCGGGCCACCCCGGTCGACCTGCCGCGACACGATCTCCGGGAGCAGCACCCGGAACCAGCGCTCCACCTGCCGCAGATACTCCGGGTCCCGGGTCCGCGCCCGCCCCGTCAGCCAGTGCGGCAGCCCGCCGTTCTCCCACTCCGCGCAGATGTACGGACCCGGCCGCACGATCGCCCACAGGCCCGCCGCCCGCACCGCGTCCAGGAACCGGCCCACCTGCTCCACGTCACGGACCTCACCGGGACGCGGCTCGTGGAGGTTCCACGGCACGTACGTCTCCACACAGTTCAGCCCCAGCGCCCGCAGCATCCCCAGCCGGTGCGCCCACTGCCCCTCGTGCACCCGGTAGTAGTGCAGCGCGCCCGACAGCAGCCGCACCGGGCGCCCGTCCAGCAGAAAATCGGTGTCCCCCACCGTGAACTCGTTCATGGCCACACGATCACCCCTGGCGGCGACCGCGTCCATGGACAAAGATCGGCACTGATTGGACGCAACGCGAGGGCGGGACGTACCGGCCGCGAGGCACGGGCACACGCACGACGTACCGCCGCGAGGCACAGACACAGACACCGACGCAGGCACAGGCACGACGCACAGGAAAGACCGGGCGGGACGACGACGGATGTACCACACCTGGATGCGCTACTTCACCCCCGGGCCCGCCCACCTCCGGCTCGGCCTCGCCTGTCTCGGCGTCGGCCTCCAGCACGGCGAACTGCCCCCCGTCGGCCCCCGCACCCTCGACCACCACGTCGCCGTCGTGATCAGCTCCGGCAGCGGCTGGTACCGCACCCCCGACGGCCGCCGCCACCCCGTCACCGCGCCCGCCCTCCTCTGGCTCACCCCCGGCACCCCCCACCACTACGGCCCCGACCCCGGCTGGGACGAGTGCTTCGTCGACTTCACCGGCCCCGCCACCACCACATACACCGAACTCGGCTACATCGAACCCGGCCGTCCCGTCGTCCCCCTCTCCGACGCCACCGCCCCCCGCGCCGTCGTCGCCCGCATCGCCCGCGCCGCCCGCCGCGGCAACCCCCTCCTGGAGGTCGAGACCGGCGCCGCCGTCCACGAACTCCTCGTCGCCCTGCGCCGCGCCCGCGCCGACCTCGCCCCCGACGGCGACGAGGTCCTCCAGGCCCTCGCCCGCGACGCCTTCACCCCCCTGTCCGTCGCCGACCACGCCGCCCGGCACGGCATGACCCCCGCCGCCCTGCGCACCGCCGTCCGGCGCGGCGCCGGATGCAGCCCCAAGGACTACCTCCTCGGCATCCGCCTCGGCCGCGCCAAGGAACTCCTCGCCGCCACCGACCTGCCCGTCGCCGCCGTCGCCCGCCGCGTCGGCTACGACGACCCCGCCTACTTCTCCCGCCTCTTCACCCGCCGCGTCGGCATCCCGCCCGTCCGCTTCCGCGAACAGCAGGGCCGCAGCGTCCCCGGCGGCTGGAGCGACCGAGTCCCCGACCCCGACGATCCACCCATGATCGAGCCCCCGCACGCCACGTAGGCTTGGCCCACATGACCACCAGCAAGCCCCAGGAAGCCGATCCCGCCGTCCGCGCGGAACTCGCCCGGCTGCGCGACAGCATCGACAACATCGACGCCGCCGTCGTCCACATGCTCGCCGAACGCTTCAAGTGCACCCAGCAGGTCGGCCACCTCAAGGCCGCCCACCATCTGCCGCCCGCCGATCCCTCCCGCGAGGCCGAGCAGATCGCCCGGCTGCGCCGCCTCGCCGAGAACGCCAAACTCGACCCGGCCTTCGCCGAGAAGCTCCTCACCTTCATCATCGCCGAGGTGATCCGCCACCACGAACGCATCGCGGACGCCGGCACCGCCCCCGAACCGGGGGAGTAGGACGACTCGACGGGCCGCCCCGAACCGGGGGAGCAGGACGACCCGACGGGCCGCCCCGAACCGGGGGAGCGGGACGACTCGACACAACCCCGTACCACGGGAGTTCCGCCCAACACAGCCCCGTACCAAGGGAGTAGCGCCCACCAGCCCGCCGCCCGAACCGGGGGACGGGCCCAGGCGCACCGGGTGACCCCGGCCCCGGCGCCCGAGCCGAGAACCACCCCGGCGCGCACACCCCGCGCCGGAGCGAATCCGCCCCCGCAGAGCGCGCGTTCCACGCCGGCGTGAGAACCACCCGCCCGGAACGCGCCGCGCGCGCCGCGCACTCCCGCACACAACCCCCGGACACGACACGCCCGCACGGGCATATGCTGGTACGCCCAAAACGAGGGGACGCCGGGCCATGCCGTCGGATGCCAAGATCCTCATCGTCGACGACCACGAAGACACCCTGTACGCCCTGGAAAGCGCGCTCTCCCCGCTCGGCTACCGGCTGGGACGCGCCACCGGCGGCGACGAGGCACTCAAGGAAGTCCTGCGCGGCCAGGTCGCCCTCCTCGTCCTCGACGTCCGCATGCCCGGCGTCAGCGGCCTCGACGTCGTCCGCTACATGCGCCGCGTCGAACAGACCCAGCACATCCCCGTCATACTCCTCACCGGATTCGGCCCCGACACCGAACTCACCGCCACCGCCTTCGCCCTCGGCGTCGCCGACCTCCTCATGAAACCCGTCGACCCCTGGGCCCTGCGCACCAAGGTCCGCTACCTCTACGAGGCCCAGCAGCGCCACCAGAACCTCGAACGCGAACTCCGCGACCTGCGCGCCCGCGTCCGCGAACACCAGCCCGGCACCGACCCGCCGCGACACCCCCGAACCCCGTAACCGCACCGCGTCACCAGACGACGACAAAGCGTACGAACGGGACCACCCCTGTGACCCGCCGACACCATCGGGCAGCATGTCCCCATGTCCGTACTGACGCGCGACGAAGCGCAGACCCGTGCCCAGCTCCTCGACGTCCACCACTACGGGATCGAACTCGACGTGACCCGAGGGGACGAGACCTTCGACTCCCTGACCGTCATCCGGTTCACCGCCCGCACCGACGCCGACACCTTCGTCGAGCTGAAGCCCGCCGAACTGCGCTCCGCCACCCTCGACGGCCGGCCCCTCGACCCCGACACCCTCGACGAGAACCGGCTGCCCCTCAAGGGCCTCACCGCGGGCGAACACGAACTGCGCGTCGACGCCGCCATGCGCTACTCCCGCACCGGCGAGGGCATGCACCGCTTCACCGACCCCGCCGACGGCGAGACCTACCTCTACACCCAGCTCTTCATGGAAGACGTCCAGCGCGTCTTCGCCGCCTTCGACCAGCCCGACCTCAAATCCGTCTTCGAGCTGACCGTCACCGCCCCCGAAGGCTGGACCGTCCTCGCCAACGGCGTCACCGAACACCTCGGCGACGGCCACTGGAAGGCCGCCCCCACCCCCCTCATCTCCACCTACCTCGTCGCCGTCGCCGCCGGCCCCTGGCACTCCGTGCGCACCGAACACGCCGGCCTGCCCTTCGGCCTGCACTGCCGCCGCTCCCTCGCCCCCCACCTCGACGCCGACGCCGACGAAATCCTCGACGTCACCCGCGCCTGCTACGACCGCTACCACGAGAAGTTCGACGAGCCCTACCCCTTCGACTCCTACGACCAGGCCTTCGTCCCCGAGTTCAACGCCGGCGCCATGGAGAACCCCGGACTCGTCACCTTCCGCGACGAGTTCATCTACCGCTCCGCCGTCACCGACACCGAACGCCAGACCCGCGCCATGGTCATCGCCCACGAGATGGCCCACATGTGGTTCGGCGACCTCGTCACCCTGCGCTGGTGGGACGACATCTGGCTCAACGAGTCCTTCGCCGAGTACATGGGCTACCAGACCCTCACCGAAGCGACCCGCTTCGCCGACACCTGGGTCGACTTCGGCGTCGCCCGCAAGGCCTGGGGCTACGACGCCGACCAGCGCCCCTCCACCCACCCCGTCGCCCCCGACCCCGACGCCGTCCCCGACACCGCGTCCGCCATGCTCAACTTCGACGGCATCTCCTACGCCAAGGGCGCCTCCGCCCTGCGCCAACTCGTCGCCTGGCTCGGCGAGAAGGACTTCCTCGCCGGCATCAACACCCACTTCGCCCGCCACAAGTTCGGCAACGCCACCCTCGCCGACTTCATCGACAACCTCGCCTCCGCCACCGAACGCGACGTCCACGCCTGGGCCGACGCCTGGCTGCGCACCACCGGCGTCGACACCCTCACCCCCACCCTCCGCGAAACCGACGGCACCTGGCAGCTCACCGTCGACCGCGACGGCAGCCGCCCGCACCGCATCGCCGTCGGCGCCTACGACACCGTCCCCGGCGACGACCGCACCCTCACCCTCCGCGACCGCTTCGAACTCGACGTCCCCCAGGGCGACTCCCCCCACACCGCCCCCGGCCGCCGCCCCGCCCTCCTCCTCCTGAACGACTCCGACCTCGGCTACGCCAAGATCCGCTTCGACACCGAGTCCTCCACCACCGTCGAAACCGCCCTCTCCGGCCTCCCCGACCCCCTCAGCCGCGCCGTCGTCTGGAACGCCCTGCGCGACGCCGTCCGCGACGCCGAACTGCCCGCCATGGCCTACATCGACGCCGCCCGCACCCACCTCCCGCACGAGACCGACCTCGCCCTCGTCCAAGGCGTCCTCGGCTTCGCCGTCACCCACGTCGCCGACCGCTTCCTCGGCCCCGAACAGCGACCCACCGCCCTCGCCACCCTCACCGACCTGTGCCGCGACCTCATCCGCCGCACCGAGGACGGCTCCCACCCCGGCCTGCGCCTCATCGCCGTACGCCACTGCATCGACGTCGCCGCCCACCCCGACACCATCAGCGCCTGGTTCTCCGAAGGCACCGTCCCCGGCGGCCCCGAACTCGACCCCGAACTGCGCTGGCGCATCCTCGGCCGGCTCGCCGTCCTCGGCGCCGTCGACGACGCCGTCATCGAAGCCGAACTCGTCCAGGACCCCAGCGCCACCGGCCAGGAAGGCGCCGCCCGCTGCCGCGCCGCCCTGCCCGACCCCGAGGCCAAACGCGCCGCCTGGCACGCCATGTTCACCACCGACGACCTCTCCAACTACCTCTTCACCGCCACCGCCCAGGGCTTCTGGCAGCCCGAACAGGCCGACCTCGTCCGCGAGTACGTCGAGCGCTACTGGCCCGACGCCGTCGCCGTCGCCGAACGCCGCGGCCCCGCCATCGCCGACGCCGCCGGACGCTGGGCCTTCCCCGCCCACGCCGTCACCGCCGACACCTTCGCCCTCGGCGAAGCCTGCCTCCGCGACGCCGACCCCATCCCCGCCCTGCGCCGCAAACTCACCGACCAGCTCGACGACCTCGCCCGCGCCCTGCGCGCCCGCCAGGCCTGACCCCACCACGCGGACGGCGTGCGGGGGCGCGACAACCGCCCCCGCACCACCCCCCGGAACCCTCTAGCACCCCCGGCCGCCGCTCACCTTTCCTCCGCACGGCAGTACCCCCTTTTGGGTCGAATCGTTGTCCTTGGCGGGCGCACCTGCCCGAAACGCGTACACGCTGGGACGTACCCCGCCGCGCGTCCACCGGAGGACAGCCATGAGCACGCCGCCCCTCGCCTCAGGCCCCCAAGGCCCCGACGCACTGCGGCCGTTGCTCCACACCGTCCTCGACGCCCTCACCACCGGCGCCACCGCACGCGGCGGCCCCCTCCCCGCCGGCGGACCCCAGCACGTCGCCCGCGCCCTCCGCGACCAGGCCGGCGACCTCCTGCCCGCCCACGGCGACCCCAACGCCCTCCACGACCTCGTCCACGCCCTCGCCCAAGGCGCCGCCGACCCCGCGGACCCCCTCTGCACCGCCCACCTGCACTGCCCGCCCCTCGCCGTCGCCACCGCCGCCGACCTCGCCGCCTCCGCCCTCAACCCCTCCCTCGACTCCTGGGACCAGGCACCGGCCGCCTCCGAACTCGAAGCACTCCTCACCCGCACCCTCGCCCACGAGATCTACGACACCCCCCACAGCGACGCCCTCATCACCACCGGCGGCACCGAGTCCAACCAACTCGCCCTCCTCCTCGCCCGCGAAGCCCACGGCGGCACCCAACTCGTCTGCGCCGCAAGCGCCCACCACTCCCTGCACCGCGCCGCCTGGCTCCTCGGCCTCCCCGAACCCGTCGTCCTCCCCGCCCCCGCCGGCACCCTCGACCCCGCCGCCCTCGACAACGCCCTCACCACCCTCCACGGCCCCCTCCTCGTCGCCGCCACCGCCGGCACCACCGACGCCGGACTCATCGACCCCCTCCCCGACATCGCCGACCTCTGCGCCACCCACGGCGCCCGCCTCCACATCGACGCCGCCTACGGCGGAGGCCTCCTCCTCAGCGAACAGCACCGCGCCAAACTCCGCGGACTCGACCGCGCCCACACCATCACCCTCGACCTCCACAAACTCGGCTGGCAGCCCGTCGCCGCCGGACTCCTCGCCGTCCGCGACCCCGCCGACCTCACCCCCCTCACCCACCACGCCGACTACCTCAACGCCCACGACGACACCGAAGCAGGCCTCCCCGACCTCCTCGGCCGCTCCCTGCGCACCACCCGACGCCCCGACGCCCTCAAAATCGCCGTCACCCTCAAAACCCTCGGCCGCGACGGCCTCGCCACACTCGTCGACCAGGTCTGCGCCCACGCCCACCACCTCGCCGACCTCATAACCGACCACCCCGGCTTCGAGCTCTACGACCGGCCCGCCATCAGCACCGTCCTCTTCCGGCCCACCGGCGCCACCGACGACACCGTCGCCGCCATCCGCCGCACCCTCCTCGACCAAGGCCACGCCGTCCTCGGCCGCGCCACCCTCGACGGCCGCCGCTGGCTCAAAGCCACCCTCCTCAACCCCCACACCCAACCCGGCGACCTGGCCACGCTCCTGAAACTGGTGGAAGGACACACCCCCCGATGACCCCGACACCCCACCCCCCGCGCCCCGCCGCCGAAGCACCCCGCGACCTGGTCGGCATCGGCATCGGCCCCTTCAACCTCTCCCTCGCCGCCCTCGCCCACCCCCTCACCGAACTCGACACCGTCTTCTACGAACAACGCCCCGCCTTCGACTGGCACCCCGGCATGCTCATCGACGGCGCCACCCTCCAAGTCCCCTTCCTCGCCGACCTCGTCACCCTCGCCGACCCCGCCAACCCCTGGTCCTTCCTCAACTACCTCAAAGCCCGCGAACGCCTCTTCCCCTTCTACTTCGCCGAGCGCTTCCACATCCAGCGCGCCGAATACGACGCCTACTGCCGCTGGGTCGCCGACAACCTCCCCGGCCTCCGCTTCGCCCACCAGGTCGACACCGTCCGCTGGAACCCCGAACGCGACGTCTTCGAAGTCGACTTCACCCAACTCGACAGCGACGGCGAAGCCGAAGCACTCGGCCGCTCCTACACCCGCAACATCGTCCTCGGCGTCGGCACCGCCCCCCACATCCCCGAACCCCTCAAACCCCTCGTCGAAGCCCCCGGCGTGCCCGTCATCCACGCCGCCGACTACCTCGAACACCGCGAACAGTTCCTCACCGCCGACCACATCACCGTCATCGGCGCCGGCCAGTCCGGAGCCGAGGTCTTCCTCGACCTCCTCCGCAACCGCCCCCCAGGACACGAAAAGATCCACTGGCTCGCCCGCACCGAAGCGTTCGCCCCCATGGAGTACTCCAAACTCGGCCTCGAACACTTCACCCCCGACTACACCCGCTACTTCCACGCCCTCACCGAACCCGTCCGCGACCGCCTCGTCGCCGCCCAATGGCAACTCCACAAAGGCATCGACGCCGACACCATCGCCGCCATCCACGACGAGCTGTACCGCCGCACCCTCCACGGCGGCTGGCCCGACGCCGTCCTCACCCCCGCCGTCACCGTCCGCACCGCCGGACGCGTCGCCACCAGCAAAGTCGAACTCCACCTCGAACACACCCAGCAAGGCGCCCGCTCCCGCCTCACCACCGACGCCGTCATCCTCGCCACCGGCTACCGCGAACGCCCCATCAGCCCCCTCCTCGCCGGACTCGACCCCTACCTCCGCCGCGACAGCGCCCAACGCCCCGCCATCGACGGCCAGTTCCGCCTCGACCTCGACCCCGCCGTCACCGGCCACATCTACGTCCAGAACGCCGAACTCCACACCCACGGCGTCGGCACCCCCGACCTCGGCCTCGCCGCCTGGCGCAGCGCCACCATCCTCAACACCCTCACCGGCAAAGACCCCTACCCCCTCCCCACCCGCACCGCCTTCACCACCTTCGGCCTCGAACCCGCCCCCCACCTCCCCGCCACCCGCACCGAAACCCGCACCCTCACCCCCCTCACCGACAGCCGATGACACCCCCACCGCGACCGGACACACAAAAGGGCGGCGCCGCCGCGAAACCCCGCGCCGACACCGCCCACACCCACCGACCTACGGCGTGTCCTGTAAGTCGGCACACAGCCACAACACGATGGCCGCGATGACGATCTCTGATCAGTAGTAGGCGACTCGCTTGGTGTAACGGGTGGACGGCGCCCGGAACTGTTTGAGCCGGTTGAAGGCAGCGTTCGGCGATGCTGCGGCCCGCGTAGAGCACCGGGTCGAAGGCCGGTGGCCGCCCGCCACGAGAACCCTTCGGAGCGCGCCGCGCGATCTGGTCGGTCCTCCGGGGGAAAAAACCCGATCCCGCGCCGGCGCAGCGCCGCCCGGGGCGAGGGATGGGAGCAGGCGTTGTCGGCCGGCACCCGCTCTGGGCGTTCGCGGGGCCGACCAGGCCCGTCACGACCGACTCTGACCTGGTCGAGCAGCGGGAACAGTTGCGGATTGTCCCCGCCCTGGCCCGGGGTCAGTCGCCGTGCTCGGCCGGGAGTCCTGGTGCGCTCATGCTCCCGCGGTACCGCAGGCCGGCCGGGCCCGAGTGTGACCGGTCAGGGCAGGCCGTCGGGTGGAGTCAGCCGGCCTAGGTGCGGGTGGCGCTGGCTGCCTCGTCATATGCCTCCCTGTGCCGTTCGACCTCGGCGAGGTGATCGGCCGTCCAGGCGTGCAGGATCAGGAAAGGCTCCTCAAGCGTGCGACCCAGTGGTGTGATCCGGTACTCCACAGTAAGGGGGCGCTGCGTCAGCACCTGGCGCTCGACGAGGCCGTTGCGTTCCAACCGTCGCAGTGCCTGCGTCAGCGATTTTTGAGTAACCCCGTCGAGCTCTTTCTTGAGTTCGTTGAAGCGTCGCGGCTGCCGGCACAACGCGGCCAGCAGCAGTTGACCCCATTTGTCCAGCAGCTGATCCAGGAGCTCGCGCTGCGGGCCGACGATGGTCTCGCGGCCAGCCCGATCTTCGGGGATACCAGGTTTCCTTGAAGTGCCTTCCATGCGCCAGGTATACCAGAGATACCTTCAACTCAAAGGAATCTCATGACCGAACAGTCCCTGGCCAGCCTCCATGTCGAGCGCCAGGACGGAGTGCTGTGGGTCTCGATCGATGTTCCGCCCGTCAACCTGATGACGGCCCAGCTCATGCTCGACCTGGACGCCGTCGCTGCATCGGCAGAGAACGATCCCGACCTGCACGTCATCGTGGTCCAGAGCGCCAATCCGGAGTTCTTCTTGGCGCACGGCGACCTGTCATTCGTGGAGGACCCCGTGACATACGCCGCTCTCCCGATCGCGGAGGAGACGCTTGTCGGGACGGGCCCGATGATGCGGCTTCACGAACGCTGGCGGCGTCTGCCTCAGACCACCATCGCCAAAGTCGCGGGACTCGCCCGTGGCGGTGGATCGGAGCTGCTCTCCAGCCTGGATCTACGATTCGCGGCCCTCGAGACTGCGGCGTTCGGCCAGTTCGAGACACTGACCGGCATCGTCCCTGGAGCCGGTGCAACTGCCCACCTACCCCGCCTCGTGGGTCGTGCTCGCGCTCTCGAAATCGTGCTGACAGGCGGGCTCGTCGACGCGGCGACTGCCGAGCGCTGGGGATGGGTGAACCGAGCTCTGCCTGCAGCAGACCTGGACGAATATGTTGAGTGGGTCGCACTGACCATCGCGACTCTGCCCGACGGTGTCCGCGCCGCAGCCACCAAAGCAATCGACGCGGCCGACGGCACGCTAGAGGATGCCCTGCGCGCAGAAGACCGCCTGCTTGGCGAAACGTTCACCCCAGCGTCTGGAGAGCTTGCCCGGGCGGCACTCGCGGCCGGGGTTCACACGCGCGAGGTGGAGCTGAACCTCGAAGAGGTACTGCGGGCGAACCTCGTCCAACATTCGTGACGATCCGCGCTGCGGTGGGCGGAGTGCAGAAGTTGTCCGCAGTGCGTTTGTAACTCGGTCGAAATGACCGTACGGTCCGGCTCCAACTCCGTGAAGCGGCCCCACCTGAGGGGGCAGACTCGGTCTCTAGACCAGCGGAGCAGTCCAGCCGAACACGCCGTCACACGGCAACCAGCCCCCCCCCCCCGCGTATCGGGTGACAATGCGCCGGACAGACACGCGTCGTCGCCCGCCCTCTTGACCGGAACCGAAGCGGCGTCCACGAAGTTACCGCGGACGCCGCTTCACCCTGGCCCGTCACAGAAACGCACTGCCTACCAGTACTGCAAGCACCGTTGCAGTACTAGAACACCGGCGTCCCCTCACGCGTCAACTTCCAGTCCACCGACGCGAACTTTTTCGGATCCAGCGCACCCCTCGCCGTCACCCACTCCGCGATCCGCGTCCGGATCTCCGTCGACTCCGACCACACCTCCGGCGCCTGCGCCACGAACGGGAACGCCCCGCCCCCGTTCGCCCGGTAGTTGTTCACCGCGAACACGAACCGCTGGCCATCCTCCACCGGCGCACCCCCGTAGGTCAGGTTCCTGATCCGCGAACCCTCCGCCTGCGCGATGTCGATGTCGTACCGCAGCCCCGACACATAGTCGTAGTTGTAGTCCGGCCGGTCGTTCGCGTTCGTCAGCTTCTCCGGATCCACCACCGCACCCACTGGCGTCCGCACGAAATAGTTCGCCGAATACTCCAGATACGCCCGCACCTGAGCACCCGTCAACACCTTCGCCACCAGCGTGTTGTCGTACACGTACAGACTCGACAGATCCCGGATCGTCACATCCCCCGCCGGAATCTGCGACGTCCGCGAGAACGGCGACGCCTGCGCCAGCACCGGCAACGACGCGTACTCCGTCCCCGCCAACGCCGCCCGCACCACATCCTCCTGCACCTTCGTGATCAGGTCGATGATCGGCGCGTCCTTGTACCGCGCCTCCACCGTCGTCAACGTCTCCGTCGCCGACCCCACCACCTGATTCACATACGCCACAACCACCTCGTGCTCGTCCTTCAACAACCGCACGATCCTCGGGTCGTCCGCCACCGCGTTCGTGTTCCGCACCGACGCCGCCACCGACTCCACCTGCCACCGGCCCCGCTCGAAGACCAGCTCGAAGTCGAACACCGACATCCGCTCCGCGAACGCCAACGGCTCCGACAACACCACCGGCTTCCCCGACACCGAGTTCGTCACCCTCAACTCCGGGATCTCCACATGCGCGTGACCCACCAGAATCGCGTCGATCCCCGGCACCTGCTGCGCCACCAACGCCGCCGAATTCTCCACGTACGGCACCTGATCACCGTACGACGACGTCCCCGACGCACCCGAATGCGCCGACACCACCACCACGTCCGCACCCATCGACCGCAGCTTCGGCACCCACTTCGCCGCCTGCTCCTCAAGCCCCGGGAACGTCAACTTCCCCTGCACATACGCCTTGTCCCAGATCGCGATCCCCGGATTCGTCAACCCCAGCACCGCCACCCTCACCGGCGGCGCACCATGAACGCGGAAGTTCTTGATGAAGTACGGAGGAAACGCCGGCTTCAACGTCTTCGCGTCCAGCGCGTTCGCACCCAACAGCGGGAAGCGGCACTGCGACTCGAACTTCCGCAGCGTCTCGATGCCGTAGTTGAACTCGTGGTTCCCCAGCGCCACCGCGTCATAGCCGATCGCGTTCATCGCCTGGGCCATCGGATGCACCGGACCACCCTTCGCGGTGATCGGGTCCACCTTCGCGTAGTAATACGTCAACGGCGTGCCCTGGATCGTGTCACCCGCGTCCAGCAGCAGCGTGTTCTCCCGGCCCCTCTCCCTACGGACCGCGTTCACCAACGTCGAGATCCGCGCCAGACCCTGCGCGTTCCCCGCCGCGTCCGCGTACTCCGCGTCCTTGAAGTAGTCCCAGTTGAAGACATGCCCGTGCAGGTCCGTCGTCCCCATCACCGTCAACGCGTAACGCCGCACCGGCCGATGCCCCTTCCTCGCCTCCCCAGCCTGCGCCACAGGCGCGCCGACCGCACCCGCCAGCGCCACCCCCGCACCCGTCACAGCGGACTTCTTCAGGAACTTACGACGGTTCAACGGCATGTCCGGAACTCCTCGGGAAGGGCCAACAACGCGCGTAGATTCTGGCCCAACAACCGCCCCCGCAACAGACCCGGAAGGTTTCCATCCGATGACCCGCAGACACCACCCACCCCGCACCCCGGTGACAGAGTGGGACACATGACCCCCACCACCGACACCACCACCCCCCACGCCACCCCCGACAACCCCCGCCTCACCGTCCGCGGCGAAGCCCACCTCGACGTCGAACCCGACATCGCCCGCATCGGCATCACCATCACCGCCCGCGGCACCGACCGCCGCCACACCCTCGCCGACCTCACCCACCGCAACACCCTCGCCCTCGACCTCCTCAAAACCCACGGCACCGCCGTCGAACACATCGAAACCGGCCACTTCTCCATCACCCCCGAACTCGGCCGACACGGCCGCACCGAACGCGTCCGCGCCTACCTCGGCCACGTCCACATCACCGCCGAACTCGCCGACTTCACCACCCTCGGCGAACTCACCACCGCCCTCGCCGACCTCGAACTCACCCGCGTCGACGGCCCCACCTGGGACCTCCGCCCCGACTCACCCGCCCACGCCACAGCCCGCCGGCAAGCCGTCCACGAAGCCCTCCGCCGCGCCCACGAATACGCCGAAGCCCTCGGCACCACCCTCACCGCCCTCCTCGAACTCACCGACACCGGCACCGACGACCAGTACCCCACACCCCAAGGCGCCCGCTTCCGCCGCGCCGCCTTCAGCACCGCCCCCACCGACGACGAACCCGCACCCCTCGACCTCGAACCCCAACGCCAACACCTCCACGCCCAGGTCACCGCCCGCTTCACGATGGCCCCACCCCGCCTCTGACCCACACCCCGCACAACACACACCGTCACCGCCCGCATCCACCCCGCCGCCACCGCAGCCACCCACCACCGCCGAACGACCGTACGGAAACCGCCACCCCACCCCGCCCCCACACCCCGAAACCGCTCATCAGAGCGCCCCCACGCACAATTCAACAGTTGTCAATAGCCCTTCACGCAAAGGTTGTTGAGTAGTCACGCGCGACCAATTCCCTACCCACCGGTAAGGCCTAGGCTCGAACCATGCGCCGAGCAAAAATCGTCTGCACCCTGGGCCCCGCCACCGACTCATACGACCAGATCAAAGCCCTGGTCGACGCCGGAATGGACGTAGCCCGCCTCAACCTCAGCCACGGCACCCACGCCGAACACGAGGAGCGCTACCAGCGCGTCCGAAAGGCCTCCGACGAAACCGGCCGCAGCGTCGGAATCCTCGCCGACCTTCAAGGCCCGAAGATCCGACTCGGCCGCTTCACCGAAGGCCCCGTACTCCTTGAACGCGGAGACACCTTCACCATCACCGTCGAGGAAAACACCCAAGGCGACCGCCAGACCTGCGGCACCACCTACGACGGACTCGCCACCGACGTCACACCCGGTGAACGCATCCTCGTCGACGACGGCAAAGTCACCCTCGAAGTCACCACCGTCGACGGCCCCCGCGTCCACACCACCGTCATCGAAGGCGGCATGGTCTCCGACCACAAAGGCCTCAACCTCCCCGGCGTCGCCGTCTCCGTCCCCGCCCTCTCCGACAAAGACGAAGCAGACCTCCGCTGGGCCCTCCGCGCCGGCTGCGACATCATCGCCCTCTCCTTCGTCCGCACCGGACGCGACATCGAAGACGTTCACCGCATCATGGACGAAGAAGGCCGCCGCCTCCCCGTCATCGCCAAAATCGAAAAACCCCAGGCCGTCGACAACATCGACGACATCGTCGCCGCCTTCGACGGCATCATGGTCGCCCGCGGCGACCTCGGCGTCGAAATGCCCCTCGAACAAGTCCCCATCGTCCAAAAACGCGCCATCAAACTCGCCAAACGCAACGCCAAACCCGTCATCGTCGCCACCCAGATGCTCGACTCGATGATCGACAACTCCCGCCCCACCCGCGCCGAGGCATCCGACGTCGCCAACGCCGTCATCGACGGCACCGACGCCGTCATGCTCTCCGGCGAAACCAGCGTCGGCAAATACCCCATCGAAACCGTCAAGACCATGGGCCGCATCGTCGAAGCCGCCGAAGAAGACATCCTCGCCAAAGGCCTCCCACCCCTCACCGACCGCAACAAACCCCGCACCCAAGGCGGAGCCGTCGCCCGCGCCGCCGCCGAAATGGGCGACTTCCTCGGCGCCAAATTCCTCGTCGCCTTCACCCAGTCCGGCGACACCGTCCGACGCCTCTCCCGCTACCGCTCACCCATCCCCCTCCTCGCCTTCACCCCCACCCCCGCCACCCGCTCCCAGCTCAACCTCACCTGGGGCGTCGAAACCTTCCTCGGCCCCCACGTCGACTCCACCGACGCCATGGTCGACCAGGTCGACGAACTCCTCCTCAAGTACGGCCGCTGCGCCAAGGGCGACATCGTCGTGATCACCGCCGGCTCCCCGCCCGGCGTCTCCGGCTCCACCAACCTCGTCCGCGTCCACCACATCGGCGAGGACGACACCCCCAAGTAGCGCCCCTCCACCCCACCGGGCCCCTCCGAGCCGCCAGAGGGGCCCTTCTCCGTCGCGGGGTCAGTATTTGGGGCCGACGTGGGCGTCCATGAGGGCTACCGAGGCCTTGCGGGCAATGGAGATGTTGCGCGAGTTCGGCTGCTTCCAGTCGACGCCCAGGGCATCGAGGGTGTCAGTGAAGAGGCGCAAGATGTCGGGCGACCTGTTGGTGAAGAAGTACCGCGGATACTCGTAGCGCTTCCGCTCACCGCCGACCAGCCGCGTCGTCCAGTTGGTGATCCGGCAGCCGTCGGAGTGGATCAGCCCTCGGACGAAGTCCCAGGGGTGAGCATCGACGATGCTCCGCTGCCAGGGCTCCAGGGCGATCTTGCGCTCGTGCTTCTTGCCGGGGCCGTGCTGAGGGAACAGGCATGGCCAGTGCTTGCTGAAGCAGGTGACGTACTGGCAGCCCTGGCTCTGGACCCGCAAGACCTTGTTGTCGGGACGCAGCAGTTGCACGGCCTCCGCGCAAGCCTCTATCAGCCCCGGCCAGGCATCGGCACATGCGATGCGCAGGAGATAGACACCCCGCCGGAAGGCGCTGACGTAGCCGTCTCCCAGATAGAGGCCCAGCAGGTAGGCGTACGCCGCCAGATCATCCGGGGGTTCTGGGGTTGCGCGACACCGGGGGCAGGGTCGTGAGCGGTCACCGCTCAGGGGCTCAATACGTGACTGCCACGAACGGATGGCGGCTCGCGAGACGCCGGTCTCCTTGCTGACCGAATTGAGACTGCGCCCCTGCGCGACCAGTGCCAGCGCTCGCTTGCGTGTACCCATGTCGTACATGTGGCCACTCTGCGTATACGGCATGGACGGCACGCGGCAAAAAGCGGATGTTCACCGGAATGGGAACATCCGCTTGTCGTGTAGCAACCTTGACATCCAAGGAAAAGTGCCCCGAGTCGGATTCGAACCGACGCTGTATGGGTTTTGAATCCATGGCCTCTACCGCTGGGCTACCGGGGCTCCCTCTGAAACAGAGGATGGCGATCACCCGCCGTGCCCTTACCTTACCGCAGCTAGGTAGGCTCTTGTCAGCAGTCCCGCCCTGAACGAGGAGCCCCCGTGACCGCCCCCGAGTCGCCCCAGCCCGTAGACGCGCCCGACGACGACAAGTCGCACGTGCCTCCGCTGACGACCCGTGTCGTCATCGCCGAGGACGAGGCGCTGATCCGTCTCGATCTGAAGGAGATGCTCGAAGAGGAGGGCTACACCGTCGTCGGTGAGGCGGGTGACGGTGAGCAGGCCGTCGAGCTGGCCCGTGAGCACAAGCCGGATCTGGTGATCCTCGATGTGAAGATGCCGAAGCTGGACGGTATCTCGGCGGCGGAGAAGATCGCCGAGGAGTCGATCGCGCCGGTGCTGATGCTGACGGCGTTCTCGCAGCGCGACCTGGTGGAGCGGGCGCGGGACGCGGGTGCGATGGCGTATCTGGTGAAGCCGTTCAGCAAGAGTGATGTGGTGCCGGCGATCGAGATGGCGGTGTCGCGGTTCGCGGAGCTGAAGCAGCTGGAGCAGGAGGTCGCGGATCTGAGTCTGCGGCTGGAGACGCGGAAGCTGGTGGATCGTGCGAAGTCGGTGTTGCAGACGGAGTACGGGCTGACGGAGCCGGCGGCGTTCCGGTGGATTCAGAAGACGTCGATGGACCGTCGTATGTCGATGCAGCAGGTCGCGGAGGCGGTTATCCAGGATGCCGCGGAGAAGAAGGCGTCGAAGGGTTAGCCGCGGTTCGGAGTTGTCGTGGAGCTTGCGCAGAGGCCCGCACCCCTGAGGGGTGCGGGCCTCTGTGTGTGCGGCCTGGGCCGGGTGGGTCAGTCTTCGCCGAGGTAGGCCTTGCGGACGGACTCGTCGTGGAGGAGGTCCTGTCCGGTGCCGGAGAGGACGATGTTGCCGACTTCCATGACGTGTCCCTGGTCGGCGAGGGAGAGCGCCGCCTGGGCGTTCTGTTCGACGAGGAGGATGGTGGTGCCGGATGCCTTGAGTTCGGCGATGGTGGCGAGGATCTTCTGCATCATGATCGGCGAGAGGCCCATGGAGGGTTCGTCGAGCATGAGGAGTTTGGGCTGGGACATGAGGGCGCGGCCCATGGCGAGCATTTGCTGTTCACCGCCGGAGAGGGTGCCGGCGGCTTGTTTGCGGCGTTCTCCGAGGATGGGGAAGAGGTCGTAGGCGCGCTGGATGTCTTTTTCGATGCCCGCTTTGTCGGTGCGGAGGAAGGCTCCGAGCTGGAGGTTTTCCGCGATGGTGAGGCGGGGGAAGATGTGGCGTCCCTCGGGGGAGTGGGCGAGTCCGAGGGCGACGATTTTGTGGGCGGGGACGTTGCTGAGGGGTTTGCCGTCGAAGGTGATGCGGCCTCCGCTGGGCTTGAGGAGCCCGGAGAGGGTGCGCAGGGTGGTGGTTTTGCCGGCGCCGTTGGTTCCGATGAGGGTGACGATCTGGCCGGCTTCGACGGTGAAGGAGATGCCCTTGACGGCTTCGATCTTGCCGTAGGCGACCTTGAGGTCTTCGACCTCTAGCAGTGCGGTCACGGGGCGTTTCCTTCCTTGCTGGTGCTGCTGCCGTGCGCGTCGGTGTCGCCGGTGGGCTGGGTGTCCTCCGCGGTGTGGGTGGCGGGGGTGTCCGTGGCCGGGGTTTCCGGGGCCGCGGCGGCCGGGGTTTCCGGGGCCGCGGTGGCCGGGGTGGCGGCCGGGGCGGGGGTGGTGCCGGCGGCTTCGGCTGCTTCGACTTCGGCGAGTTCTTCGGCGCCGGGGGCGCCTTCGAAGGGGGTGCCGAGGTAGGCGGCGATGACGCGTTCGTCGCCCTGGACGACGTCGGAGGTGCCTTCGACGAGTTTTTCGCCTTGGACGAGGCAGGCGACGCGGTCGCTGAGGTTGAAGATGAAGCGCATGTCGTGCTCGATGACGAGGACGGCGATGCCGCGGTCGCGGATGGCGAAGACGAGTTCTTCGGTGGCGCGGGTTTCCTGGGGGTTCATGCCGGCGGTGGGCTCGTCGAGGAGGAGGAGTCCGGGTTCGCTGGCCATGGCGCGGGCGATTTCGAGCTTGCGCTGTTCGCCGTAGGGGAGGTTGCGGGAGAGGTGGTCGGCTTTGTGGGCGAGGCCGATGAACTCCAGCAGTTCCATGGCGCGTTCGCGGGAGGCGGCTTCCGCTTTGCGGAAGCCGGGGCCGCGGAGGATGGCGGACCAGAGTCCTTCTTTGGTGCGGGTGTGGCGGCCGACGAGGACGTTTTCCAGGACGGTCATGTTGGCGAAGAGCCGGATGTTCTGGAAGGTGCGGGCGATGCCGGCGCTGGTGACGAGGTGGGGTTTGGGGGGCAGGACGGTGCCCTTGTAGGCGACTTTGCCCTCGGTGGGGACGTAGAGGCCGGTGAGGCAGTTGAAGAAGGTGGTCTTGCCCGCGCCGTTGGGGCCGATGAGGCCGACGATTTCTCCGGCGTTGACGGTGAGGTCGACGTTCCGGACGGCGGTGAGGCCGCCGAAGCGCATGGTGACGCCGGTGGCTTCGAGGACGGGGCTGGGGGCTGTGGTGGTGGTCATGGTGGTTACGCCCCTGCCTTGGTGACGCCGACGGTGGAGTCGGGCAGGCCTTGTTCGGGGATGTGGATGGTGTCGTCGCCTTCGTGGAATTCGAGTTGGCGGCGGCGGTTGGCGATGATGCCTTCGGGGCGGAAGCGCATGAGGATGACGAGCGCGATGCCGAAGGCGAGGAGCTGGTACTCCTTGAGGAAGGTGAGCTTCTCGGGGAGCAGGTAGAGCAGGGTGGCGCCGAGGATGGGTCCGTTGACGGTGCCCATGCCGCCGAGGACGACGGCGGCGAGGAGGAACGCGGAGTTCGGCGGGACGGAGCCGGCGAACTGGTAGGGGGCGGGGTTGACGCTGTAGCCGACGTGGGCGCTGACGGTGCCGGCGAGGCCGGCGAGGGAGGCGCCGAGGGCGAAGGCGATGAGTTTGACGCGGAAGCCGTTGATGCCCATGGCGGTGGCGGCGGTCTCGTCTTCGCGGATGGCGATCCAGGAGCGGCCGATGCGGGAGTCGGCGGCCCGGTTGAAGACGAGGACGACGACGGCGGTGATGAGCAGCATCAGGAGGAAGTAGTTGGCGAAGCGGCCGAGGGTGATGCCGCCGAGGTCGTGGCTGCTTCCGAAGTTGAACCCGAAGATGTTGAGGTCGGGGATCATGGAGATGCCGTTGGGGCCGTTGGTGATGTTGGGGCCGGAGGTGCCGTCCATGTTGTTGACGGCGATGCGGAAGATTTCTCCGAAGCCCAGGGTGACGATGGCGAGGTAGTCGCCGCGCAGGCGCAGGGTGGGGGCGCCGATGAGGACGCCGAAGACGAGGGAGGCGGCCATGCCGGTGAGCATGGCGGCCCAGAAGGGGAACTGGACGCCGGCGAAGCGGGAGAACTCGGAGCCGGAGACGAGGGCCGCGGCGTAGGCGCCGACGCCGAGGAAGGCGACGTATCCGAGGTCGAGGAGTCCGGTGAGGCCGACGACGATGTTGAGGCCGAGGGCGACGGTGGCGACGACGAGGATGTTGACGCCGAGGTTGGAGTTGTGCTCGTTGTTCTCGACGAAGGGGAAGAGGGCTGCCGCGAGGAAGGCCATGGAGGTGGCGAATCCCTTGTGGCGGGCGTTGAGCTGGGCGAAGCGGTCGAAGAGTCCGGCGGTGAGGAGGGCCCAGGCGCCGAAGACGACGAGGAACAGGTAGCCCAGGAACGTTTCGCTTGCGTCGGGGTCGACGCCGACGCCGTAGGCGAAGACGATCAGTGCGAGGGCGGTGGCGGCGGTGATGACGAGGCGTTCGCCCCAGGCGGGGAGTTTGGCCGCGGCGGGGATGCCCTCGGACTTGGTGAGGTAGTCCTTGAAGGTGTCGCCGGGCTTGGGCAGGGCCAGGGCGCCGAGGAGGGCGACGAGGGAGCCGATGGCGGCGATGTAGGCGCCGGGGTCGAGGGCGACGAGGCCCTTGAGGTCGACGGCGATGGCGATGGCGCTGAACCAGCTGACGGTGAACGCGGCGGTGGCGGCGAGGACGACGGGCTGGGTGGCCCGTGCCGGGTTGAGCCAGCCGAGGCCGCGGAGGTCGAAGAGGGTCAGGGCGAAGAGGAGGGTGAGGGCGCCGGCGACGAGGTCGAGGATCTGGAGTCCGGCCGGGGAGCCGTAGTAGGTGAGGTCCCCGGGGAAGTCGGACGTGTAGGTCCAGGACATGAAGGTGCTGGCGATGGTGGCGAGGGCGCCGGTGGCGATGAGGGCGCGGGCGGCGGTCTGCGGGAGGGCGATGAGGCCGCGGGGGGTGGTGGTGTCGGTGGTTGCCATGGTGCTCACGCCCTGTCCGCGACGCGTTCGCCGACGAGGCCTTGTGGCCTGAACAGCAGTACGAGGATGAGGAGTACGAAGGCCCAGACGGAGGACCAGCCGCCGCCGCCGAGCTGCTGCATGCCGGGGATGCCGTCGATGTAGCTGGTGGCCATGGTTTCGGCGAGGCCGAGGACGAGGCCGCCGAGCATGGCGCCGTAGATGTTGCCGATGCCGCCGAGGACGGCGGCGGTGAAGGCCTTGAGGCCCATCTGGAAGCCCATGTCGTACTTGACGGTGCCGTAGCGCAGGCCGTAGGCGACGGCCGCGACGGCGGCGAAGAAGCCGCCGATGGCGAAGGCGATGACGATGATGCGGTTGGTGTCGATGCCCATGAGCTGTGCGGTGTCGGGGTCCTGCGCGGTGGCCTGCATGGCGCGGCCGGTGCGGGAGAGGCTGACGAACAGCGCGAGGGCGGCCATGCAGAGCGGGGCGGCGATGATGACGAAGACGCTGCCGCTCTGGATGCTGACGGAGCCGATGTGGACGGGTCCGAAGGGGAGCTGGGGGAACTTGAGGTCGTTCTTGGCGTTCGGGTACAGGTTGAAGACGACCTGCTGGAGGGCGAGGGAGAGGCCGATCGCCGTGATGAGCGGGGCGAGGCGTGGTGCTCCGCGCAGGGGTCGGTAGGCGAAGCGTTCGGCCCCGACGGCGATGAGGACGGAGACGATTCCGCCGCCTATCAGCATCGCTGGGAGGGCTATCCACATGGATGTGCCGTTGGGCAGAACGTAGAGGTAGACCGTGAGTGCGCCGAAGCCGCCGGTCATGAAGATCTCGCCGTGGGCGAAGTTGATGAGCTGGACGATGCCGTACACCATCGTGTAGCCGATGGCGATCAGCCCGTACATCGAGCCGAGGAACAGCCCGTTGGCCAGCTGCTGCGGCAGGGTGTTCACCGCATGGCCTCCATGTGGGTGGGGAGAGGGTGGAGCAGGGCGTATGGAGCGGGCCGCGCGGTGACGTGTGGTCATGGCCGCGCGGCCCGGGGGTGGTGCTGGGGGCCTGTTCCCGGTGGTGTCGACCGGGGTGGGCGGTTCGGCCGGGCCGTGGCCCTGGGGGCCGAACCGCCGGGTGGCCGGGGGTGGTTCGGGTCAGCCGTTGAAGGTGCCGCTCTTGACGGCCTTCCACTTGCCGTCGACGACCTGGTAGACGGTGAGCTGCTTGTTGGTGGTGTCGCCGTACTCGTCGAAGGCGACGGGTCCGGCGATGCCGTCGAACTTGGTCTTCTGGACCTCGTCGACGATCTTGGCGCGGGCGCCGTCGGGGATCTTGCCGTCCTTCACGACGTTGCCGATCGCCTTGATGATGGCGGTGGCGGCGTCGTAGGAGTAGCCGCCGTAGGTGCCGTAGTCGCCCTTGAGGCCGGAGGCCTTGTACTTCTTGATGAACTCGGCGGCGGAGGGCAGGGAGTCGACGGGCTGGCCGACCGAGGTGACGAGGTCGCCTTCGGAGGTCTTGCCGGCGGTCTCGATGTAGGTCGGGGTGAACATGCCGTCACCGCCGAAGAGCGGGATCTTGGCTCCGCCGTCCTTGAGCTGCTTGGTGAGCTTCTCGGACTCGTCGTACTGGCCGCCGTAGTAGACGAGGTCGGCCTTGGAGTTCTTGATCTTGGTGACGAGGGCGGAGAAGTCCGTGTCGCCGGTGTTGACGTGGTCCTCGCCCGCGACCTTGCCGCCGGACTTGGTGAAGCCGGCCTTGAAGAGCTTGGCGAGGCCGGCGCCGTAGGTCTGCTTGTCGTCGACCACGAACACCTTGCGCTTCTTCAGGGTGTTGTAGGCGTAGTCGGCGGCGAAGCCGCCCTGGAGGGCGTCGGTGGTGGCGGTGCGGAAGTAGGTCTTGAACGGGCGGGACTTGGAGGTCTGCCAGTTCTTGCCCTGGGTCAGCTCGGGGGCCGTGTTGGACGGCGAGATCTCGACCAGGTTGGCGGTGGCGAAGACCTGCTGCATCTGGGTGGCGACGCCGGAGTTCAGCGGGCCGACGACGCCGAGGACCTTGTCGTTCTGGACGAGCTGGGTGGCGTTGGACTGGCCCTGGGCCGGGATCGCCTTGTCGTCGAGCGCCTGGACCTTGAAGGTCACGCCGGGGACGGTGTTGTTCTTGTTGGCGTCGTTCACGGCGATCTGCACGCCGCCCTGGATGCCGAGGCCGGTGGCCGAGTTCTGGCCGGTCAGCGGCGCGTCGACGCCGATGATGATCTCGGTCTTCTTGCCGCTGTCCTTGCTGTCGCCGTCGTCGTCGCGCGAGCCGCAGGCGGTCAGCGTGAGTGCTCCTGTAGTGAGCACGGCGGTGAGTATGACCATGGAACGCTGTCGCACGTTGAATCCTCTCCCTGGCGCGGCACCCCAGGGTGGGGGCCGTGTGTCTCGCCGGGCCGTACTGGATGTAACAGGGCCGTGCAGTAGACGCGCCCGGCGGCGCGGTGACTGGCCGTGACTATAAGCGCAGGTAGGGGGAGTGGGGAGGAGCGTGGGGAAGGCTGTGACGCTCTTGTTATGCGGGGGCTGTTCTGGCGGGGGCGGGGCGGACGATCGGAGCATTTCGGTGTGCGTGCCCGTGGTGACCGCGTGTTCGCATGGTGAGAACTCCCTGATCCGGGTTCGTGGCGGCGAGCGGCGGGTGTGGGGGAGGTGTCGGGGAGGGGGCCTGCCGGGGGCGCGGGGGAAGGCGGCTCGCGGCGGGGGCATTGATTCGTTACGGCAGAGGTAACCGAGTGTTACCGGTGTGTGAGGTCGTCCGGGGCGCCGCGCCGGGCTGAAGTGGGTGCGCGGGAGGGCGGGTTGGGGTGGCGGCGGCTCGCGTGCGTCGCTCCCCGAACCGATCCGGCCAGGCACCGCCGGGGAGAAGGCTGAGCGGTCCTGTTGCTGCTGAGCAGGGCGATGCGGGTGAGGCGCAGGGGGGCGGGCGGGCCGGCGCACTCGTATACGGAGACACGCACGGTGATCGTCCGGGGCGCCCGGGTCCTCGCTGTCGGTGGCGCCGGGAGTGCGTCAGGGCGGAGTCTGGTGGGCCAACTCGGCTCGCCCGGGGCCGGTTTGGGTGACGGCGGCCGGAGCCGGGCGGGGTTCGGGAGTACCGCTCTACGGGCGAATGCCGGCCATGTCTCACGCCGGACCGGTACCGGCGACGCCTCGCGCCGGGCTGACGCCGACCACGTTTCTCGCCGTACCGGAGCCGGGGTGGGCCTCGCCAACGGGACCTGGAAGTGCGGGGCTTGGGCAAGCGGGCCCCGCACCCCGCGCCCGGGCCCGCGCCAACCCCCGTACCCCGGCCCCCGGTTGAGAGGCGGTCCGGGGTGAGGGGGCGGCGGTCAGCTCTGGGGTGCGTCCTTCAGGAGGCAGGTGAGGCGCGCGCTGCACACCCGCTTGCCGGACTCGTCCGTGATGGCGATCTCGTACGTCGCGGAGGTGCGCCCCCGGTGGACGGGGGTGGCGACGCCGGTGACGAGGCCGGAGCGGACGCCCCGGTGGTGGGTGCAGTTCAGGTCGACGCCGACGGCGATCTTGGTGATGCCGCCGTGCAGCATGGCGCCGACGGAGCCGATGGTCTCGGCGAGGACGGCGGAGGCGCCGCCGTGGAGCAGTCCGTAGGGCTGGGTGTTGCCCTCGACGGGCATGGTGGCGACCACGCGGTCCGCGGAGGCCTCGACGATCTGGACGCCCATGCGGTTGCCGAGGTGGCCCGCGGAGAAGAGCGCGGGCAGGTCGACGCCGAGCGCCGCGTACTCGTCGATGACGTCCTGCGGGAACGTCGGGGTGTGCTGTTCGCCCATCGGGTCCTGCTCCGTTCGTCGTGGACCACCGCGTCGTGGCCGCGCTCACTGAGCGAACGCTCAGTCGGCTGTCGATTGTTCCAGACGGACGACCACGGACTTGCTGGCAGGGGTGTTGCTGGTGTCGGCGGTCGCGTCCAGCGGGACCAGCACGTTGGTCTCCGGGTAGTAGGCGGCCGCGCAGCCCCGGGCGGTGGGGTAGTGCACGACGCGGAAGCCGGGCGCGCGCCGCTCGACGCCGTCCTTCCACTCGCCGACGAGATCGACGTAGGAGCCGTCGGCGATCTTCAGTTCGCGGGCGTCGTCGGGGTTGACCAGGACGACGCGGCGGCCGTTCTTGATGCCGCGGTAGCGGTCGTCGAGGCCGTAGATGGTGGTGTTGTACTGGTCGTGCGAGCGCAGCGTCTGGAGCAGCAGCCGGCCGGTGGGCAGCTCGGGGTACTCGACGGGCGCGGCGGTGAAGTTGGCCTTGCCGGTGGCCGTCGTGAAGCGGCGCTCGTCGCGGGGGGCGTGCGGGAGCGCGAAACCGGCGGGGTCGGCGACGCGCGCGTTGAAGTCCTGGAAGCCGGGGATCACGCGCGCGATGCGGTCGCGGATGCTCGCGTAGTCGCTCTCGAACTCCTCCCAGGGTGTGGGGCTGTCCGGGCCGAGGACCCGGCGGGCGAGGCGGGCCACGATGGCGGGCTCGGACAGCAGGTGGGCACTGGCGGGCTCCAGCCGGCCCCGGGAGGCGTGCACCATGCCCATGGAGTCCTCGACGGTCACGAACTGCTCGCCGCCGCTCTGGAGGTCGCGTTCGGTGCGTCCGAGGGTCGGCAGGATGAGGGCGCGGGCGCCGGTGACGACGTGCGAGCGGTTCAGCTTGGTGGAGACGTGCACGGTCAGCCTGGCGCGCCGCATGGCGGCCTCGGTGACGTCGGTGTCGGGGGAGGCGGAGACGAAGTTGCCGCCCATGGCGAAGAAGACCTTCGCCTCGCCGTCGCGCAGGGCGCGGATGGCCCGTACGACGTCGTAGCCGTGGGCGCGGGGCGGGGTGAAGCCGAACTCCTTCTCCAGGGCGTCGAGGAACGCGGGCGCGGGGCGTTCGAAGATGCCCATGGTGCGGTCGCCCTGCACGTTCGAGTGGCCGCGGACGGGGCAGACGCCGGCGCCGGGGCGGCCGATGTTGCCGCGCAGCAGGAGGAAGTTGACGACTTCGCGGATGGTCGGCACGGAGTGCTTGTGCTGGGTGAGGCCCATCGCCCAGCACACGATGGTGCGCTTCGAGTCGAGGACCATCGCGAGGGCCTGGTCGATGCTGTCGCGGGTGAGGCCGGTGGCGGTGAGCGTCTCGTCCCAGTCGGCGTCCCGGGCGGCCTTGGCGAACTCCTCGAATCCGTGGGTGTGTTCGGCGACGAACGTCTCGTCGACGGCGCCCTCGGTGGCGAGGATCAGCTTGTTGAGCAGGCGGAAGAGGGCCTGGTCGCCGCCGAGGCGGATCTGCAGGAAGAGGTCGGTGAGGGCGGCGCCCTTGAGCATGCCCTGTGGGGTCTGCGGGTTCTTGAAGCGCTCCATGCCCGCTTCGGGCAGCGGGTTGACGGTGATGATCTTCGCGCCGTTGCCCTTGGCCTTCTCCAGGGCGGAGAGCATCCTCGGGTGGTTCGTGCCGGGGTTCTGGCCGGCGACGATGATCAGGTCCGCCTGGTAGAGGTCGTCGAGCAGGACGCTGCCCTTGCCGATGCCGATGGTCTCGGAGAGGGCGGAGCCGGACGACTCGTGGCACATGTTCGAACAATCGGGCAGGTTGTTCGTGCCCAGTTCGCGGGCGAAGAGCTGGTAGAGGAACGCGGCCTCGTTGCTGGTGCGGCCCGAGGTGTAGAAGACGGCCTCGTCCGGGGAGGTGAGGGCGCCCAGCTCCTCGGCGATGATGTCGAAGGCGGTCCGCCAGTCGACCGGCTCGTAGTGGTCGGCGCCCTCGGGCAGGTACATGGGGTGGGTGAGGCGGCCCTGCTGGCCGAGCCAGTAGCCGCTGCGGCCTGCGAGGTCGGAGACGGGGTGCTCGGCGAAGAAGGCGGGGGTCACCCGGCGCAGGGTGGCCTCCTCGGCGACGGCCTTCGCGCCGTTCTCGCAGAACTCCGCCGTGTGCCGGTGGGAGGGCTCGGGCCAGGCGCAGCCCGGGCAGTCGAAGCCGTCCTTCTGGTTGACGCGGAGCAGGGTGAGGGCGGTGCGGCGGACGCCCATCTGCTGCTGGGCGATGCGCAGGGTGTGTCCGATGGCGGGCAGTCCGGCGGCGGCGTGCTTCGGCTCGGCGACCCGCGGCGCGTCCTGGACCGGATCGCCGGCCGGCGGTTTGCTGGCCATCGCTTGACCCCCTTCGCGTACGCACGTCGGTGTGCGTCTCCTGCTGGCCCTTCGATCCTCGCACGCGCCGCCGACAGCGAGGGTGGCGGGCCGGGGGTTTTCCGCCGGGGGCGAGCACGGCGGGCCTGGGCGTTTCCCGCCGGGGGCGAGCGCGGCGGGCCGGGACGGCTCTCGATGTCAGTGGACCGTGGCAGGATCGGGGGTGTGGCAGAGACAGCATCGAAGAAGACCGAGAAAACCGCAGGTACGGGCCGCCCGCGCCTGATGCTCATGGACGGGCACTCGCTGGCCTACCGCGCGTTCTTCGCGCTGCCCGCGGAGAATTTCACGACCGCGACCGGCCAGCCGACGAACGCCATCTACGGGTTCGCGTCGATGCTGGCGAACACGCTGCGCGACGAGGCGCCCACGCACTTCGCGGTGGCGTTCGACGTGTCGCGCAAGACGTGGCGCTCGGAGGAGTTCACCGAGTACAAGGCGAACCGCTCGAAGACCCCGGACGAGTTCAAGGGCCAGGTCGAGCTGATCGGCGAGCTGCTGGACGCGATGCACGCGCAGCGGTTCGCGGTGGACGGCTTCGAGGCCGACGACATCATCGCGACGCTGGCGACCCAGGCCGAGGCCGAGGGCTTCGAGGTGCTGATCGTCACCGGCGACCGCGACTCGTTCCAGTTGGTGTCCGAGCACACGACGGTGCTCTATCCGACGAAGGGCGTCTCGGAGCTGACCCGGTTCACCCCGGAGAAGGTGTTCGAGAAGTACGGGCTGACCCCCGCGCAGTACCCGGACTTCGCGGCGCTGCGCGGCGACCCGTCGGACAATCTGCCGGGCATCCCGGGTGTCGGCGAGAAGACGGCCGCGAAGTGGATCAACCAGTTCGGTTCGTTCGCGCAGCTCGTCGAGCGGGTGGACGAGGTCAAGGGCAAGGCAGGGCAGAACCTGCGCGACCACCTGGAGGCCGTGCAGCTCAACCGCCGGCTCACCGAGATGGTCAAGGACGTCGAGCTGCCCCGGACGGTCGCCGACCTGGAGCGCGCCCCGTACGACCGCAAGGCCGTCGCGATGGTCCTGGACACCCTGGAGATCCGTAACCCGTCGCTGCGTGAGCGGCTCCTCGCGGTCGACCCGGCCGCGGCGGAGGCCGAGGAGAAGCAGCCGGTCGCCGAGGGCGTCGAGGTCGACGGGGCGGTGCTCGGCACCGGCGAGCTGACGCCGTGGCTCGCCGAGCACGGCGCCGAGGTCCTCGGCATGGCCACGGTCGACACCTGGGCGCTGGGCACGGGCTCGGTCGCCGAGGTCGCGCTCGCCACGGGGGCCGGACCGGCCGTCTGGTTCGACCCCGCGCAGCTCGACGCGTCCGACGAGAACGCGTTCGCGGCCTGGCTCGCCGACCCCGAGCGGCACAAGGTCCTGCACAACGCCAAGGGCGCCATGCGGGTCTTCGCCGAGCACGGCTGGACCATCGAGGGCGTCACCATGGACACCGCGCTCGCCGCGTACCTGGTCAAGCCGGGCCGGCGCTCCTTCGCGCTGGACGCGCTGTCCCTGGAGTACCTGGGGCGGGAGCTGGGACCGGCCGCGGCGGCGGACGGGCAGCTCGCGTTCGGCACCGACGAGCGCGCCGAGGCCGACGCGCTGATGGCGCAGGCCCGCACGATCCTCGACCTGGGCGAGGCGTTCGAGGGGAAGCTGGAGGAGGTCGGCGCGGCCGATCTGCTGCGGGACATGGAGCTGCCCACCTCCAGCCTGCTGGCCCGTCTGGAGCGGCACGGCATCGCGGCGGACAAGGCCCATCTGGAGGCCATGGAGCAGATGTTCGCCGGCGCCGTGCAGCAGGCGGTGAAGGAGGCGCACGCGGCGGCGGGGCACGAGTTCAACCTCGGCTCGCCCAAGCAGCTCCAGGAGGTCCTGTTCGGCGAGCTGGCCCTGCCGAAGACGAAGAAGACGAAGACGGGCTACACGACGGACGCGGACGCGTTGGCCTGGCTGGCCGCGCAGACCGAGAACGAACTGCCCGTGATCATGCTCCGGCACCGTGAGCAGGCGAAGCTGCGTGTCACGGTCGAGGGCCTGATCAAGTCGATCGCCGCGGACGGCCGGATCCACACCACCTACAACCAGACGGTCGCGGCGACCGGCCGCCTGTCGTCCACCGACCCGAACCTGCAGAACATCCCGGTGCGCACCGACGAGGGCCGGGCGATCCGCCGCGGCTTCGTCGTCGGCGAGGGCTTCGAGTCCCTGATGACCGCGGACTACAGCCAGATCGAGCTGCGCGTGATGGCCCATCTCTCCGAGGACGAGGGCCTGCTGGAGGCGTTCACCTCCGGCGAGGACCTGCACACCACGGTCGCCTCCCAGGTGTTCTCCGTGGAGCGGTCCGGGGTCGACGCGGAGATGCGCCGCAAGATCAAGGCGATGTCGTACGGGCTGGCGTACGGGCTGTCGGCGTTCGGTCTCTCCCAGCAGCTCAACATCGAGGCGGGCGAGGCCCGTGCGCTGATGGACACCTACTTCGAGCGGTTCGGCGGAGTACGGGACTATCTGCGCCGGGCGGTCGACGAGGCCCGCGCCACCGGCTACACGGCGACCCTCTTCGGGCGCCGCCGCTATCTGCCCGACCTCAACAGCGACAACCGGCAGCGCCGCGAGGCCGCCGAGCGGATGGCGCTGAACGCTCCCATCCAGGGCACGGCCGCCGACATCGTCAAGATCGCGATGCTGAACGTGGACCGGGCGCTGCGCGAGGCGGACCTCAAGTCCCGCATGCTCCTCCAGGTGCACGACGAAATCGTCCTGGAGATCGCGCCCGGCGAGCGGGAGCGGACGGAGGAGCTGCTGCGGCGCGAGATGGCGTCCGCGGTCCAGCTCCGCGCGCCCCTCGACGTGTCGGTCGGCTGGGGCCCGGACTGGGAATCGGCGGCCCACTGACCGACCGCCCGGCACCACACCGACCGCCCGGCACCACACCGGCCAGTCTCGCCACACCGGCCGCTCTCGCCACACCGGCCGCTTTTCTGACCGGCGGCTGCGGGCCCGACACCGTCACGGTGCCGGGCCCGCAGCCTTACCCAGGGGAACCGGTGACTGAAGGCACGCGGCTACGGCCTGCGGCTGCTCACCCCGGCGCGCGGCGGCCCGCGCCGGGGCCCCCAAGGGGCTGCTGCCCCCGGGGTCGTCGTCCTCAGCCGCGATACGTCGGACGGCTCGGCTCCGTACGGGCCGCCGGCGGGGCGGAGCGAGCCGGCGAGGGGCGCCACACCCTGGCCCCGACGGCGTACAGGCCGAGCCCGAGGACGAGTCCCGCGCCGCCGCCGAAGCACATGGTCGGAATCAGCTCCCACGGCTTCGCCTCCGGCCCCCGGTCCACCCACCAGCTCAATGCCCGCTGCGCCGCCCCCGCCGCCGCGCAGCCGCCGATGACTCCGCAGGCCAGCCACCGGTCGGCGACCGACAACACCGGCACACCCGGCGCCGCCCCGCTCGCCTCCGTCACACCCCGAGCCGGAACGCCCGTCCCCGTCACACCCCGAGCCGGAACGCCCGTCCCCGTCACACCCCGAGCCGGAACGCCCGTCCCCGTCACACCCCGAGCGGGGACGCCCGGCGTCGCGGTACCCGGCGTCGCGGCACCCGGCGTCCGGCGCAGCGCCGTCGTCACGAACGCCCCGATGAGCACGGCCGCGACCGCCGAACTGCCGTACTGGAGGTACCAGTAGAGCGGCGCGCCCCCGAGGTCCCGCCCGAGGACGGGGAAGTGCCGCATGCCCCACCGGTCGTGGTGCGTGAACGCGTCCCACACCACATGGCTCAGCGCGCCGAGCGCGGCCGAGACGTACCACCGCAGGGCCACCGAGGGACTCGGCCGCTCGCGCGGCGCCCCGCAGCGCACCAGCTGGGCCCACCGACCCTGCGCCGCCGCCGGGAGCAGCGCCACCAGCGGCTCCCGCAGGACCAGCCACGCGCCGGCCAGCGCCCACGCGATGAGCACGTCGACGGTGAACACCCCGGCGAGCGCGTGGGTGACGCTGCCGAACTCCATCGCGCCGGGCACCACACTCGCCGCGTAATAGGTCATGTCGGGCGCGAAGGAGCCGGCCACCAGCACGGCGGGAACCAGTCGGCCGCGCCCGGTGCCGTCCCCGCGTACCCCGGGCAGGACCGCCGCCGCGTGACTGAGCGTGAAAGGCAAGTCGTCCCCCTGTGGCGGTCGTTGGCCGGATATGTCCGGCCGCTTGATCACTGACGGCCATTATGGGGGGCGACGGGACATGGCCAAGTGGTGAATATCGGGCGCGAACGGGTCCCCGCGCGACGGAAGTTGTCGTAGGGTCGCCTGGGTCAGCGTGCCGGGGAGCACGGTCGAACGAGGGAAGAACACGCGAGCGGCGGACGCGCCCCGGGACCCGGAGCGCACCGGTCCAGGAGAGACGGCGGGCTCGCCCGGCGTCGGTGGGAGGGGTTCACTCAATGGCGGCGCAATTCGGCAGGAGGCTGCGCACGGGCGCGGCAACCACCGCTGTGGCCGCGGTCGCGGTCGCTGCTCTGTCCGCGTCGCAGGCGCCCGGAGTGATCACCGACGACCGCGGAAGACAGACCACCGGAGCGGACGCCCCCCAGGACACGAGTGCCGCCGCCGACGACGGCACCGCGACCGGCAACTCGCGCTACTACACCGACCTGCCGCCGCTCGACAGCCCCAACCCCTCGCCGAGCGCCGGGAACGAGAAGCCGGCCGTCACCGGCTCCGCCGAGGCGGGCATCCCCGCGAGCGTCCTCGACGCCTACAAGAAGGCCGAGGCGTCCCTGCGCGCCTCCAAGCCCGGCTGCAACCTGCCCTGGCAGCTCCTCGCCGCCATCGGCAAGGTCGAGTCCGGCCAGGCCCGCGGCGGCCGCGTCGACGCGAGCGGCACGACCCTCTCGCCGATCCTCGGCCCCGTCCTGAACGGCAACGGCTTCGCCAGCATCAGCGACACCGACCACGGCGCCTACGACGGGGACAGCACGTACGACCGCGCGGTGGGCCCCATGCAGTTCATCCCCTCCACCTGGGAGTGGGCGGGCCGCGACGGCAACGGCGACGGCAAGAAGGACCCCAACAACATCTACGACGCGGCCCTCGCCGCCGGGCACTACCTGTGCCGCTTCGACCACGACATGTCGGTCCAGGCGCAGATGAACCAGTCGATCCTCAGCTACAACAACTCGACGGAGTACCTCAACACCGTCCTGTCGTGGCTGGAGTTCTACCGCAAGGGCACGCACGAGGTGCCGGACGGCACCGGCACCCTGCCCTCGCACCACAGCGACGAGGCGACCACGCCGAACCCCGGACCCACCCGGCCCGCGTCCCCGCACCCCACGCCCGCGAAGCCGGCCGAGCCCACGCCCCCCGCGAAGCCCGGCACGCCGCGCCCGACGCCCCCGCCCGCCACGCCGCCGACCACCCCGCCCACGACACCCCCGACCACTCCGCCCACCACCACCCCGCCGAGGCCCACCGAGACGGTGGACCACCTCGCGGACGCGGGCGGCGGAAAGCTCACCGCGACGGCGGGGGACACCTTCAAGCAGAAGATCGTCGTGCGCGCCGAGGACAAGTCCGGCAAGGCCGTGGCATCGGTCCGGGTCCGCTTCACCATCGTCGGCGACACGGACGCCACCTTCACCGGCGGCGAAAGCGTCGCCGCGGTCAGGACGAACGCGCTCGGCACGGCCACCGCCCCCGCGCTCGTCGCGGGCGAGAAGACCGGCGACTTCACCGTCCGCGCCACCGTCATCGGCCGCTCCGTCGAAGCCCTCGACCACACGGCGACCGTCACCGCCCGCCGGGCCGACACCCTCGTCCGCACCGACGACACCGCGCTGACCTGCGTACCCGGCGGAGAGTTCGCCGACCAGGTCGAGGTCAAGGCCACCTACAAGGGAGCCGTCGCCGGCAAGGTCGCCGCCACGGCCACCCTCGTGAAGGCCGCCGACGACACGGACGAGAACGACAAGGGCCCCTACTTCAAGGACGCCGACGGCAAGACCGTCCGCACCCTGGACGGCCTCACCACCGACGCCGACGGCCTGCTCAAGCTGCCGAAGCTGTACGCCGACGACACCACCGGCACCTTCCTGCTCCGCGTCACCACCACCGGCGGCGCCACCCTCACCGTCGAACTGACCGTCGCCGCCGCACCCGAGCCGTCCGAGTCGGCCGAACCGACGCCTTCCGCCACCTGACCGCACGGCCCGTCCGCACCTCCAGGGCGCCCCTTCGCCGACCCGGCGCGGGGGCGCCCTGCCGTGTCACGCGCGCGTGCCGTGCGCGTGCCGTGCGCGCCGTCGTGTGCGCGTGGTGCTGTGCGACGTGTTCTCATCTCGCGCCCCCGTTGCTACGGTGCCGGACCTGACGCCGCATCAGCTCCTGATCCTGTAAAGGCACTTGGCTCACGGGAGGCCCGTATGCGTGCCCTCATCGCCGCCGCGACCGGTCTCGCGCTGGCGCTCGCGCTGGTCCTGACCGTCACCGCCATGGGCTCACCGGCCGGCCGGACCTCACCGAAACCGCTGCTCACCACCGTCCCCCAGCACCCCTGACCACGCACCGGGAGGGCCGTCGAGATGCGCCGCAAGGCAAGCCTGATCCTGCTCGCGCTCGCCGTGTTCTGCACGGCACTGTCCCCGCTGCTGCGCTGGTACGCCTTCCCGCGGCTGGCCAAGGTCCCGGCGAACCAGTACCAGGACATGGTCCTGGAGGCGAAGGACGCCACCCTCCTCGACTACGGCACCATGCGGGCGAAGAAGGTCCCCAAGGTCACCGTCGTCCAGACCCTCAGAGGCGATGTCGGCGCCTCCGAGCGGATCGAACGCAGCGCCGGCCGCGACGTCGTCGTCTGGGACTCCCTCTCCTACGTCCAGGGCCCCGACGGGAAGATGGTCTCCAAGCTCCCCGAGCGCTACATCTTCGACGCCCACACCCAGGACCCCGTCCACGCCACCGGCGAGTCCGTCGACGGCGACCGGGTCACCCGCGAGGGCATCGAGTTCAAATGGCCCTTCCGGACCGAGAAACGGGACTACGAGTACTTCGACGCCCAGACCCGCACCTCGGCGCCCATCCACTACCAGGGCACCCGCACCTTCCGCGGCGTCACCGTCTACTACTTCGAGCAGACCATCCCCTGGACGCAGGTCAGGTTCCCCAAGATCATGCCCGTCAAGGGCATCACCCCGGAGTACGTCGCCAAGACCGGTACCACCCGCTGGTACACCACCGTCCGCAAGTTCTGGGTCGAACCGCTCACCGGCGCCCCCGTCTACGGCGAGGAGATCCACAAGGAGGAACTGCGCGGCGGCAGCCTCCTCGGCGGCCGGGACAAGGTGACCGCCTTCTCCGGGCACGTGAAGATGCGCGAGGACTACATCGAGCACACCGTCGACCTGGTCAAGTCCAACCGCACCGTGCTCCTGCTGCTCACCTCGTACCTCCCCTGGGGCTTCCTCGTCCTCGGCGTGGCGCTGCTCGTCCTCTCCCTCTGCCTGGAGGCGCGCGGACGCCGGCCCGGCGACGCGGCGCCGGCCCCGGCAGCCGACGCCGAACCGGTCACCGCCTGAGCCGCGCGTTCGTGAACCGCGTCGGCTCCGCGCTCGCCGGGTCCTCCGGCCACGGATGCTTGGGATACCGGCCGCGCAGCTCGGCCCGTACGCCCTTGTAGCCGTCCTTCCAGAACGAGGCCAGATCGGCCGTCACCGCGGCGGGCCGGCCGGCGGGGGAGAGGAGGTGCACCAGCACGGGGACCCCGGCGATCTCGGGCGACGCCTGCAAGCCGAACATCTCCTGCAACTTCACGGCGAGCACCGGCTGTCCGGGGTCGCCGTAGTCCACCCGGATCCGGGAACCGCTCGGCACGCCGATCCGCTCGGGCGCCAGTTCGTCGAGCCGGGCCGCCTCACCCGTGGACCACGGCAGCAGCCGGTTCAGCGCCTGCCCGGCGTCGATCCGCGCGAGGTCCGCCCGCCGTCGCGCCCGGCTCAGCGCCGGCTCCAGCCACTCCGCCACGCGCGCGTGCAGCGCCTCGTCCGAGACGTCCGGCCACGGCGCGCCGAGCCGCCCGTGCAGGAACGCGAGCCGCTGCCGCAGTACGCCGGCGTCCGCCGACCACCGCAGCAGCCCGAACCCCTCCTCCCGCAGCCCCTCCAGCAACGCTTCCCGTACGAGCCCGGGATCGGCGTTCCGCAACGGCCGCACCGCCAGCTCCACCGCCCCCAGCCGCTCCACCCGCCGGGCGACGACATCGCCGTCGTCCCAGTGGACCTCGTCGGCCTCGGAACGCAGCCCGGCTGGGGCCCGCAGGGCCGTGTCCTGGTCGGTGACGGCGGCGAGCCGCACGCGCGCGTGCCCGCTCCCGACGGGACGGTCGGCGACCGCCACCGCGAGCCAGGGGGCGCCGCGCAGCGGGGAACCCTCCCCGACGTCGGCCCGGGTGCCGTTGACCATCAGGTGCGAGGCGCCCTGCACGCGCGCGAGGCGCTCGGGGAACGCCAGCGCGGCAACGAGCCCGACCACCCGGTCGTCCCCGGGCCCGCCCCTCTGACCGGCCCTGCCACCCCGCCCGCCGTCACGCCGCTCACTGTCACCCCGGTCGGCGTTGCCCCGCCTTTCGCCGCCGGGTGTGGCTCCTGTCAGGGGAAGTGCGGGCTCGGTTCCCGCCGGGGAAGGCGTGGGCTCGCTTCCTGTCCGGGAGGGGACGGGCTCGGTTCCTGGCCGGGGAGGAGCGGGCGTGGCTCCCGTATGGCCGGCCGCGGGCTCGGCTTCCGTTCGTGGGGACGCGGGCCCGGTTCCCGGCCGGGCGGGCGCTGGTTCGGCTCCCGCCCGGGAAGGCGGGCCGCCGACCGCCGGCCCGCGGCCCGCGCCGGAACCCGTGCCGGAACCCGTGCCGGAACCCGTGCCAGGCTGCGCCCCGGAACCCGTGGCAGGCTGTGCCCCGGCACCCGTCCCGGGCTTCGCCCCGGAACCCGTCCCGGGCTTCGCCCCGGAACCCGTCCCGGGCTTCGCCCCGGATTCCGCCTCGGCCACTGCCGAGCGCAGCCGGCGGGACTCCGTACGCCAGCGCGCCGCGTAGGCGTCGCCCCCGTGCCGGGCCGCCCGCCAGACGGCGGCCAGATCGTCGCCGTAGTCGCGCGGCGGCTCCTCGCTCAGCAGCGCGACCACCTCGGCCGCCCGCGCGGCGCCCACCTCCGGTGCCGCGTCCAGCAGGGCGCGGGCGAGCCGGGGGTGCAGGCCCAGCCGGGACATACGGACACCGCGTTCGGTGGCCCGGCCGGCGGCGTCGACCGCGCCGACGGCGGACAGTACGGAACGGGCCGCCGCCATCGCCCCGCCCGGCGGCGGATCCAGCAGCGCCAGCCCGGTCGCCCGCGGATCGCCCCAGCAGGCCGCCTGGAGCGCGAACGCCGTCAGATCGGCCACCTTGATCTCCGGTGCCGGGAAACGCGCCAGCCGGCCGTCCTCGGCCTCCGTCCAGCACCGGTACACCGCGCCCGGCGCCTCACGCCCGGCCCGCCCCGCCCGCTGCCGGCCGGCCGCCTGCGAGGCCCGTACCGTCGCCAGCGCGCTCAGCCCCCGCGCGTGATCCACCCGGGGCTCGCGCGCCAGCCCGGAGTCCACCACCACCCGCACCCCGGGAACCGTCAGCGACGACTCGGCCACCGACGTCGCGAGGACCACCCGGCGCCGCGCCCCCGCCGTGAGCACCGCGTCCTGCACGGCCGCCGGAGCCCGCCCGTGCACCTGAAGGACGTCGACGTCACCGAGGCCGCCGAGCTGTCCGGCGACCCGGGCGATCTCACCGACCCCGGGAAGGAAGCACAGGACGTCACCGGTCCGTTCGGCCAGCGCCCGCCGCACCGTCGACGCCACGTGCGTCAGCAGCGCCGGGTCGACCCGCATCCCGTGCGGCGGCCGTACGGGACGCGCCGGCGGCGCCCACACCACCTCGACCGGATACGAGACCCCCTCCGCCGCCACGACCGGGGCGTCCCCCAGCAGCCGGGCCCAGCCGCCCGCGTCGGTCGTCGCGGACGCGGCCACCAGCCGCAGTTCGGGCCGGAGCGCGGCCCGCACGTCGAGCAGGAACGCGGCCACCGTGTCGGCGTCCAGATGCCGCTCGTGACACTCGTCCAGTACGACGACGTCCACGCCCGCGAGTTCCTGGTCCCGCTGCAACCGCTGGAGCAGCACACCCGTCGTGACGACCTCCACGCGCGTGTGGCGTCCCACCAGCCGCTCCCCGCGCACGGTGAAGCCGACGCTCTCGCCGACCTGTTCGCCCAGCAGCCACGCCATCCGCCGGGCCGCCGCGCGGGCCGCGATCCGGCGCGGCTCGGCGACCACGACCCGGCGCGGTGGGCGCCCGTCGTCCAGCAGCCCGGCCAGCGCGAGCGGCACCAGCGTCGTCTTGCCGGTGCCGGGCGGCGCCACCAGCACGGCCCCGCCGTGCCCTTCCAGGGCGGCGTCGAGACCGGGCAGGGCAGCACGTACGGGCAGCGCGTCCAGGGCGTCGTAACGAATCACGCCCCCAGTCTCGTACGGACGTCAAACCACGAGGGCACGCGCGCGTGGTGCGCGACTTCGCCTCACGCGCGCGTGCCCGCCCGGCCCGGTCCCTGTCTACGCGCGCGTGAAGGTCACCGGGCCACCGGGCTCACCTGGCTCAGTCCCGTTCGCCCGGCTCAGTCCCGTTCGCAGACGAAGATCGCCGTGCCCGGGATGAGGTTGCCGCGCAGCGGGGACCAGCCGCCCCACTCCTGGGTGTTCCAGGCGGGCCACTCCGGCTCGACCAGGTCGACCAGCCGGAAACCGCCGGCCACCACGTCCCGCACCCGGTCGCCGACCGTCCTGTGGTGCTCGACGTAGACCGCGCGGCCCTCCTCGTCCTGCTCCACATAAGGAGTGCGGTCGAAATAGGACGCGGACACCGACAGACCCTCCGGACCGGGCTCGTCCGGGAACGCCCAGCGGATCGGATGGGTCACGGAGAAGACGAAACGGCCGCCCGGGCGCAGCACCCGGTGCACCTCGCGCAGCACCACCACCTGGTCGGCGATGAACGGCAGCGCCCCGTACGCGGAGCACGCGAGGTCGAAGGAGGCGTCCGCGAAGGGCAGCGCGCACGCGTCCGCCTGGACGAGGGGGACCGCGCCGCCGATGCGCAGCGCGTGCTGGAGCTGGCGGTGGGAGAGGTCCAGGGCGACCGGGCGCGCGCCCTGCCCGGCCAGCCAGCGGGAGCACTGCGCCGCACCGGCGCCGATCTCCAGGACGTCCTTGCCCTTGAGGTCCTCCGGCGGGCCGAGGAGTTCGGCCTCCACCTCGTCCAGGCCCTCGGGGCTCCACACGAACCGGTCGTCACCGAGGAACGTGCCGTGTTCGATCTGGTACTCGTCCGCGTTCCGGTCCCACCAGCCCCGGTTGGCGCGCGAACTCTCGGTGAGGTCCGCGGCACGCCGGGTGGCTTCCGGTTCGAACGGTTCGGGCTCTTGGATGATCGGCTCCCTCGTCGTACTCTTCCGTCCAACCCGTCTCGGGCGCGTCACAGCAGAGGTGTTCGACCTCCCGCGTGGCCTCGTGAGACAGGTCGTGTGCCGGGATTGCGGCGATCCGCCCCGGGTGTGCGCCTTCGCGCATTGACCCTGCCCGGCTGCCCCCGTATGCTACAAGTTGCGCTGCGGGCCTGCGCTCCTCAGACGTAGCAGGTAACGCTCGCATCTGTATGTATGTCCCCTCGGTTCTCGAGGCGCCACCGGGTTTTCCCGGTCCGGCGTTTCTTTGGCTGTCCGGCTTCTACAGGGCGAAACGGGCTCCCGGCGTAAGCAGTACCTACGACTCACTGTCCGTACCGGAGCCCTTTCCCACATGACGAGCAGCACCGAGACCACCGCCACCACCCCGCAGGTTGCGGTCAACGACATCGGTAACGAGGAAGCTTTCCTCGCCGCGATCGACGAGACGATCAAGTACTTCAACGACGGCGACATCGTCGACGGCGTCATCGTGAAGGTCGACCGGGACGAGGTCCTGCTCGACATCGGTTACAAGACCGAAGGTGTCATCCCGAGCCGCGAGCTCTCGATCAAGCACGACGTCGACCCGAACGAGGTCGTCAAGGTCGGCGACGAGATCGAGGCCCTTGTTCTCCAGAAGGAGGACAAGGAAGGCCGCCTGATCCTCTCGAAGAAGCGCGCCCAGTACGAGCGTGCCTGGGGCACCATCGAGAAGATCAAGGAAGAGGACGGCATCGTCACCGGTACCGTCATCGAGGTCGTCAAGGGTGGTCTCATCCTCGACATCGGCCTCCGTGGCTTCCTGCCGGCTTCTCTCGTCGAGATGCGCCGTGTCCGCGACCTCCAGCCCTACGTGGGCAAGGAGCTCGAGGCCAAGATCATCGAGCTGGACAAGAACCGCAACAACGTGGTCCTGTCCCGCCGCGCCTGGCTGGAGCAGACCCAGTCCGAGGTTCGCCAGACGTTCCTCACCACCCTCCAGAAGGGTCAGGTCCGCTCCGGCGTCGTCTCCTCGATCGTCAACTTCGGTGCCTTCGTGGACCTGGGTGGCGTCGACGGTCTGGTGCACGTCTCCGAGCTTTCCTGGAAGCACATCGACCACCCCTCCGAGGTTGTCGAGGTCGGCCAGGAAGTCACCGTCGAGGTCCTCGACGTCGACATGGACCGCGAGCGCGTCTCCCTGTCGCTCAAGGCGACGCAGGAAGACCCGTGGCAGCAGTTCGCCCGCACGCACCAGATCGGTCAGGTCGTCCCGGGTAAGGTCACGAAGCTCGTCCCGTTCGGTGCGTTCGTCCGCGTGGACGAGGGCATCGAGGGTCTGGTCCACATCTCCGAGCTGGCCGAGCGCCACGTGGAGATCCCGGAGCAGGTCGTCCAGGTCAACGACGAGATCTTCGTCAAGGTCATCGACATCGACCTCGAGCGCCGTCGCATCAGCCTCTCGCTGAAGCAGGCCAACGAGTCCTTCGGTGCCGACCCGGCCTCGGTGGAGTTCGACCCGACGCTGTACGGCATGGCCGCGTCGTACGACGACCAGGGCAACTACATCTACCCCGAGGGCTTCGACCCCGAGACCAACGACTGGCTCGAGGGCTACGAGACCCAGCGCGAGGCGTGGGAGGGCCAGTACGCCGAGGCGCAGCAGCGCTTCGAGCAGCACCAGGCCCAGGTCATCAAGTCCCGCGAGGCCGACGCTCAGGCCGAGGCCGAGGGTGCCAGCACCTCCACCGCGGCTCCGGCCGCGTCCGGTGGCGGTTCGTACTCCTCGGAGTCGGACGACAACTCCGGCGCCCTGGCGTCGGACGAGGCCCTGGCTGCCCTGCGCGAGAAGCTCGCCGGCGGCCAGAGCTGACAAGCTCCCCGCTAGGCAGTAGCTGAAAGAAGCGGGCCCGCACCGAATCGGTGCGGGCCCGCTTCTTTGCGTGATCCGCCGCCCGGGATGGGCCTGGTGGTCTCCAGGAGGGGGCAGGATGTCGCCGTGATGTTGGTGAGCCGGTACTGCTGGTTGTCGGCCCATGTCCAGCTCGTGGCCGGTGACCGAGTCGACGACGAGGGCCTTCGCCGCATGGATCATGATCTTCTTCTGACCGTTGGTGACATGCCGTCCGCGAAGTGAATGTGTCGCCGGGGCAGCGGTACGGACCAAGTCTGCGTGCGGGGAGGGAAACGTGGCCGATACGCCAGTAGTCGTAAACCTGTAACCGGCCGTTGCCAGGATCCCCGGGTCATTCAAGATCGAGAGGGGAGCCGAAGTCATGGCAGCACAGGAGCGATCGGGCGCGTCGAGCCGGCGCGCGTTCTTGCGCACCGTCGGTCTGACCGGCGGTGCGGGCGCGATGTTCGCCACTATGGGGGCCCTCGGCCTCGCGCCCACCGCGCAGGCCGCCCAGCGTGAACGCCCCTACCGAGCACCGAAGCCGGGCGATTTCACGCTTACCGGGCGGGGTGCCGCGAAGGTCGTGATCGTAGGCGGCGGCATCGCCGGACTCGCCTCCGCGTACGAACTCGGCAAGGCGGGCTACGACTGTACGGTCCTTGAGGCCAGGGAGCGCACGGGCGGCCGCAACTTCACCGTGCGCGGCGGGGACAGGACCACCGATCTCTACGGCATTACCCAGATAGCACGGTTCAGTGACGGCCAGTATATGAACGCCGGACCGGCCCGCATTCCCCAGTGGATGGTCACCCTCGACTACTGCCGCGAACTCGGCGTACCTGTCGAGGTGTTCACGAACACGAACGCGGACGCGTACATGTACAACGAGTCGTCCGGCATGACAAAGCCTGTGCGCCACCGCACCGCCAAGGCCGACGTGTACGGCTACGTCTCCGAACTGCTGGCCAAGGCAACCGACAAGGGTGCCCTCGACAAGGAACTGACCGCTACCGACCAGGACCGGCTCGTCGAGTTCCTCAAGGACTTCGGCGAACTCGGCGACAAACTCGCCTACGAAGGCGGACCGCGCCGCGGCTACACCACCGTCCCCGCCGCCGCCGGAACCCCCGGTGTCATGCTCGGCGACGTTCCTACCGCTTCCGAGGTCTTCGCGAGCGGTGTCGGCCGCTACTTTTCCTTCGAGTTCGAGTACGACCAGGCCATGCTGATGTTCCAGCCGGTGGGAGGCATGGACCAGATTCCGAAGGCACTCACCCGGGCCATCGGCTCCCACCGCATACGTACTGGAGCGGCGGTCACCCGGATCACCGACAAGGGAGACGGCGTCACCGTCGCCTACACCCAGGGGGGGCGTACCAAGTCCCTCGACGCCGACTTCTGTATTGGCGCCCTGCCGCCCAACATCCTCGCCCGGATCCCGCACAACCTCGGCTCCGGCGTCCAGGGCGCTCTGGAGGCCATCACCCCGCAGTCCGCGGGCAAGATCGGCCTCGAATACCGCTCCCGCTGGTGGGAGCTCGACCACCGCATCTACGGTGGCATCACTGAGACCGACCAGGACGTCACCCACATCTGGCACCCCTCTTACGGCTTCAACGGTCGGCGCGGCGTCATGATCGGCTACTACAACTATGGCTCCGACGCCGACTCCTACGCCAAGCTCAGCCCCGGGGACCGCGAAAAGCGCGCGGTGGCCGTGGGCGTGAAGATCTACGGCGAGAAGTACCGCACCGAACTCGACTCGTCCTTCTCTCATCACTGGCGTCAGACCCCGCACCTCGAAGCCGCCTGGCACGACACCCCCGGCGGCCCCGACGACCCGCGCTACACGCCCCTGAACCGGCCCACCGGACGCGTCTACTTCGCCGGCGACTGGCTCAGCTACACGGACGCCTGGCAGCACGGCGCCTTCACCTCAGCCCGCAACGCCGTCACCGCGCTCCACGCGCGCGTGCTGTCGTCGTAACGCTCCTTTGCGCGCGTGCCGCTCTCGGTAACGCTCCACGTGCGCGTGGAGCCCGGGTGTCCCCTGACCGTGTCGACGGTTGAGGCGGGGGAGGCCAAGGACCCGGGAGCTCGCAGGTGTCGCCGGTGGGTCGTGATCGCACTGGGCTTTGTCACACCGGCACCGCCCACCGTGGCCCTGGTTCCTGCGGGAAGCCTCGGGGGCGTACTGGGGCAACAGGGCGAGGCCGAGCAGTATCGCCGCACGGCGACGGCCGCTGCGCCAGGCCGGTCTGGCCGACCCGAACCAGGGGGGGCGAGGACATGACATATCCCTCGGAATCGTGGGCTCTGGAAAGTGATGTGCCGAGGCATGCGTGAGCGGGCGGCGTACAGGCCGCCCGCTCACGCGTCGGGAGGGTTATGTCGAGATCTCGTCGATGCTGTCGCCGCCCGGCAGCACCGCAACGGTCGCCACCACGGAGGCGTTCAGCGGACCCTGGTACATACGCACCTCATCGATGGCGCCGGAGAAGTACTCACTCGCCGCCGTTCCGGTCAGCGCACGGCCGACCTGGAGGCTCGTCGCGCTGAAGTCCCAGGTGTTGTCCCACGCGGCCCTGGCCACGTCCGTGCCGTTGACGTAGAGGAGCGCGTCGCCGAAGACCGCGTTGTAGACCAGCGCGAGGTGATTGCCATCGCCCTGCGAGCTCGGCGCGTCGACGTTGTCGAGGAGCGCCGTGGCCAACGGGGACGCCGAGTCCGGGGAGGTCACCACGAGCTGCCAGCGGGCGCTGGCGGCGACGTACTTGACCTTGATCGCGCTGTTCTTGGCACCGGCCAGCGGACGGCGAATCCATGGTGAAGTCGCCGTAGTCGCCGACACCCGCGTGCCAGGCGTCGTCGGCCGGGTAGGCCGTCGATGTGATCGTTGCGGACTTGGGCATTGTCTTGTCGTAGATGAACTCGCAGCGGGTCTGGCCGCCGTCGGTGGACCAAGGCCCCTTCGCCTGCTGGTCGTACCCGTGCATCTTGCACATGCTGGAATCGCTGAAGAGCTCGGCCTGGACGCGGTAGAAGTCCGCGGCGACGCGCGTGAAGTGGGCAGTTCTCGGGTCGAGCCAGGCGGGGCGGGTGAAGCCGGCCCACTTTCCTTGTGGGACAACGGCGCGCCAGGGTTACGCTCGGCGAAGCCAGGGGGAACGGTGCCGAAGTAGCCGGGGGAGACCGGCGTCACCCCCAGCTCACGGAGCCGTGCGGCGATTCTTTGGCCGAGTGCCAGACGCCGGTCGAGTAGTTGTTGAGAGACCGGACCGCCGAAAGCGGACATGTTCTGCAGGAGCCACCACGGCTGGTGGGCGGGGCCCGTGATCCAGGAGTGCATCTCCGTGTCGGTGTAGCCGTGGCTCTGGAACAGGCGGTGGTAGACGGACTCCGCGCCGGTATAGACCAGCACTTCGTTGAAGCCGTGGAGCGCGAGGACGTCGAGTTCGTGTTCCCAGTAGTCCCAGCCGCGGTAGGGGCCCGTGTAGCCGTCGCTGGTGTCGTTGAGGGCGAACCGATGTGTCACGTTCGCCTTGCGGGCGAGGGGACGGCGGAGCCCGGGCAGCCGGCTGGGCAGATCAGCCTGCTCACCGTTCCAGGAGAAGTGCGCACAGGCGTTCCGGCGCAAGTAGTTGTGGAATCCGGCGAGCTGGACGGCCGATGTGCTGCCTTCCACGAGAATCCGTCCCGCCGCCCCGGAGACCCGGAACACGTCGGCGCCATTCTCGGGCGGCACCGTGCGGGAATTGACCTGGTCGCGGTGGTGTGGCAAGAGGCGGCCCAGTGCACAGGTCGAGGCGCCCCCGCCGGAGGCGGCACTGTCACCAGACTCGGCCAGAGGCGCGTTACTGCTGGTAACGCCCAGTGTCGCAGCCGCGCCAAGCGCGCCAAGAACCGCGCGACGACCCACGTCCATCAGGCACTCCAGCGACGAGAGCAGCAAAGCAAGTGATCCAACCCCGGTCCCGGGATCCTAGGCGCAACGGATATCGCGATGCCATCAGACCTGACGCCTCAGCGGAATCGTGGACCACCGGCCTGGCCGGTGAGACGCGAGAAATCCACTGCGGCGGGCCGGAAGCGCGACAGATGGCGGCGCGGGGCGCGGAACGGGGTGCGGAACGGGAATGTCCGTGCTCCGCGCCACGTTGTGGAGTACGAACACGAGGAGGAGCGGTCACAGTGCTTGATCCGCAGGGTTTGTACGCATGGGAGCCGAAGGGGCTGGCCGTGGTCGACATGGCACTCGCCCAAGAGTCGGCCGGTCTTGTCATGCTCTACCACTTCGACGGATACATCGACGCGGGGGAGACGGGCGACCAGATCGTCGACCGGGCCCTCGACTCGCTGCCCCACCAGGTCGTCGCGCGCTTCGACCACGACCGGCTCGTGGACTACCGGGCCCGCCGCCCGCTGCTGACGTTCAAGCGCGACCGATGGACCGACTACGAGGAGCCGACGCTCGACGTCCGCCTCGTCCAGGACGCCACCGGCGCCCCCTTCCTGCTGCTCTCCGGCCCCGAACCGGACGTGGAGTGGGAGCGCTTCGCCGCCGCCGTCCAGCAGATCGTGGAGCGCCTCGGCGTCCGCCTCGCCGTGAACTTCCACGGCATCCCCATGGGCGTCCCGCACACCCGCCCCGTGGGCCTCACCCCGCACGGCAACCGCACCGACCTGGTGCCCGGACACCGCAGCCCCTTCGACGAGGCGCAGGTCCCCGGAAGCGCCGAGTCCCTGGTCGAGTACCGCCTCATGGAGGCCGGACACGACGTCCTCGGTGTCGCCGCGCACGTGCCCCACTACATCGCGCGCTCCCCGTACCCGGACGCGGCGCTGACCGTCCTGGAGTCCATCACCGCCGCGACCGGCCTGGTGCTCCCCGGGATCGCGCACGCCCTGCGGACCGAGGCGCACCGCACCCAGACCGAGATCGACCGGCAGATCCAGGAGGGCGACGAGGAACTGGTCGCGCTCGTCCAGGGACTTGAGCACCAGTACGACGCCTCGGCGGGTGCCGAGACCCGGGGCAACATGCTCGCGGAACCGGTCGACATCCCCTCCGCCGACGAGATCGGCCAGGAATTCGAGCGCTTCCTCGCGGAACGCGAAGGCGATTCCTGACTCCGCCGCCGGGCCGCCGCAGTCGCCCGGGGCCCGGCATCGGGGCCGTCCGGTCTGATCGGGGACGCCCGGGCCGGTGGGCTGTCGGTGCCAGGGCCTAAGCTGCCAGGCATGCTGAAGGTGGGCCTGACCGGCGGTATCGGCGCCGGCAAGAGCGAGGTGTCCCGGCTCCTGGTCGAGCACGGGGCGGTGCTGATCGACGCGGACCGCATCGCCCGCGAGGTCGTCGAGCCCGGAACTCCCGGGTTGGCGGCGGTCGTCGAGGCGTTCGGCGAGGAGGTGCTCGCCGCCGACGGCACCCTGGACCGGCCGGAGCTCGGCTCGATCGTCTTCGCCGACCCCGGGAAGCTCGCCGCGCTGAACGCCATCGTGCATCCCCTCGTCGGCGCCCGCTCGCGCGCCCTGGAGGACGCCGCCCCGGCGGACGCCGTCGTGGTGCACGACGTGCCACTCCTCGCGGAGAACGGGCTCGCCCCGCTCTACGACCTCGTGATCGTGGTCGACGCCCGCCCCGAGACCCAGCTCGACCGGCTCGTCCGGCTGCGCGGCATGACCGAGGAGGACGCCCGCGCCCGCATGGCCGCCCAGGCGCCGCGCGACAAGCGCCTGGCCGTCGCCGACGTCGTCATCGACAACGACGTACCCCTCGCGGACCTCAAGCGCCGCGTGGCGGACGTATGGGGCGATCTCGCGCACAGAGCCCGGCAGCCCCAGGAATAGCGCCCCGCGTGAGGGGCGTTGAACGGTCGCAGCGAGGGAAGGACTCTGCCGTGCCCGAGACCAGCGGACCGACCGGACGTACTCCGGAGACGCATGTCATCGACTTCCGTGCCGCCGAGCAGCTTCTCGACGCACGTGACCCGCAGGGCGCGGTGAAGCTCCTCGACCGTGTCATCGCCGCGCACCCCGAGAACACGGCGGCCCGGCTGCTGCGCGCGCGTGCCTTCTTCGCCGCCGCGCAACTGCGCCCCGCCGAGCTGGAGTTCACGATCGTCCTGGAGCGCGAGCCGGACAACGCGTTCGCCCACTTCGCCCTCGCCCGGACCTACGAGCGCCAGCGGCGCCCCGAGCAGGCCAAGCGCCACTTCAGACTGGCCGCCGCGCTCGACCCCAAGCCGCAGTACCTCGAAGCGGCACGGTTCGACTCCTAGCGGTCCGACTGCCGGCAGTTCGACTCCTGGTGGCCCGACTCCTGGCCGTCCCCTCGGTCAGGGGTCCCTTCGGGCAGCTGTTCCTTCGGGCGGCGGTCCCCTCGGGCTCCGCTCAGGGGCGCCGCGTCGGCGGACGGGGAGGGCGGCCGGGAGGTCGGGGCGAGGAGCGCTCGTCGACTGGCTCGTACGGCGGGACGTCACGGCCCGGCTGGTAGTGCGGCCCCTGCCGGATGTGCCGGACGATCATCACCATGTCCACGGTGACCAGCAGCCACAGCGCCGCGCAGGCCGCCGCCCAGCCCGGCCGGCCCGCCAGCACGAACGCGACGGTTCCGCCGGCGGCCCAGATCAGACCCCACGCGCTCAGCCAGAACCGCAGCCGCAGCGCACTGCGTGCTGTCACCGGTTCACTGCCTGTACGCGTGGCCATCACCGTTCCCACCAAAAAACGTACTCTTCGCGACGCGCGTTCACCAAGGGCGCCGGCGGGACGGTGAACCGGGGTGGTGGAGGCCATCTGCCGGACGGGTTCGCGGGCGGCGCACGCTCCCCGGCGCCGCCCGGAACCAGACCCTTCCGCCGAGTCCGGGAGGCGGACCGGAGTCAGACCCTCGTCCCGCGCCGATGAATTCCGCGCGGCCCCGCGGTCTATCCCCTCGAAAGCAGCAGGCACCGCTTCCCTCAGGAGATCACCGTGTCCGAGAGCACCCTTCCCGCCGCCACCTCCACCCCGGCCGCCGCCACCTCGGCCTCGGCCGCCGTCACCCCGCGTTCGCGCCGCGCCCGGATCGGCCTGACCGTCCTTCAGGTCGTGCTGGGTCTCTTCTACGCGATCGCCAGCGCGCTTCCCAAGCTGATCGCCCACCCCTCGGCGACCGAGGGCTTCGATAAGCTCGGGTGGGGCCACACGGGCATGTACATCATCGGCGCGCTCGAACTCGCCGGCGGTATCGCCCTGATGATCCCGCTGCTGGACTCGGTGGCAGCGGTGGCCCTCATGGCGCTGATGGTCGGCGCCTTCATCGTCAACGTCACCGTCATCCACGGCCCGGGCACGGTGACCCCGCTCATCCTGATGGTGCCGCTCGCGCTGATCGCCTGGGCCAGGCGCGGCCACACGACCGACCTGCTGCACCTGGTCCGACGACGGGTGGGACAGCGGGCGTGAGACGGTCCGGGCCCGGCGGGCTTCCCCTGAGCGGTGGCTTCCTTCGACCGGGGGCGCTCCCCCTGGACCGAGGGCTCCCCGTGAGAGGGGGAGCCCTCGCCGGCGTGTGAGCTGAAGCGGGCCGAGCCGGGCTCTCCGGCCCTGTGTCCCCCGAGGGGAGGGCCCGGGCCTACGAGCCCGAGTGCCGGCGGCCCGACGAGCGGCGGGGCGAGTCCTCGGAACCGGGCCGGCCCCCCTTGCCGCCCTTGCCGCCCTTGCCGTCCGGGGCTGCGGGGCCTGAGGCGGGGCCCGCGGTTCTGATCGGGCCGGACGAGCCGGCCTGCATACCGCGCAGGCGTTCCATGTCACGCCGGTCCCGCTTGGTCGGGCGCCCCGCACCCCGGTCCCTGATGCCGGCCGGTGCCACGGCCTCGCGCGGCGGAGGCGGCGGGCTGTTGTCCACGTAGCACTCGACGGCGACGGGCGGCCCCACGCGCTTGCGGATCACCCGCTTCACGACGACGATCCGCTCGCGCCCCTCGTGGCGCAGCCGGACCTCGTCTCCCACGCGGACGCCGTACGCGGGCTTGACGCGCTCACCGTTGACCCGCACATGTCCGCCTCGGCAGGCGGTAGCGGCCACCGCGCGGGTCTTGACGAGACGGACGGACCAGATCCAGGCGTCGATCCGTACGCTCCCGCCCGAGGCGGGACCCGCACCGGCGGCGGCGATCACGGCTGCGGCCTTGGCGGCGGCAGCCGAATCGGCCGAGGAATCGGCTGAGGATGCGGTCGGGGAGTCGGCCCGGGTGCCGGCCGGGGAGTCGGCCGAGTCGCCGGGCGGGGTGTTGGCGCCGGTGCCGGCGTCCTTCCCGTCACCGTCCCCGTCCCCGCGACGACCGCCGACTGCGCCACGGCCACCGTCACCGCCACGGTGACCGCCGTCCCCATCACCACGGCCACCGTCACCGCCACGGTCAGGGCGGCCACCGCCTTCGCCATGGACACCGCCGCCGGCCCCGCCCGAGCCGCCGCCCCGCCCACCGCGCGCGGAGCGGTCACCGGGGCCGCGAACGCCGGCGCCGTGCCCTGCGCGCTCGCGCGCGTCGAAGCCGGTGGCGGCGTGCCCCGTACGGGTGGCGGCCGTGCCGTCCCTCTCCCCGTCAGCGTCCTGAGAAGCCATGACCCGACTCTAACGCCCACCCTGTACAGCACCGCACGGCTTTTCCGTCGCACGGACCACCCCGGATGCGGGGACCCCGGAGTACGCGGAGGCTGGCGGCTGAGGCCGGCCGACGACAGAGGGGACCGCGGTGGACACAGCAGCGAAGGTCGACGCGTTGATGGACGGCCTCCGCGCCGACCTGGAACGGCTCGCGGCCATCCCCTCCGTCGCGTTCCCCGGCTTCCCGGCCGAACCGGTCCAGGAGGCCCACGACCTCCTCGTAGGCATGCTGCGGGACATCGGGGTGGAGCGGATCGAGCGGATCGACCTGCCCGGCACCGCCCCCGTGATCTTCGCGGAGATCCCGCCGCCGAGCCCGGACGCCCCGACCGTCCTCCTCTACTCGCACTACGACGTGCAGCCGCCCGGCGACGAGAAACTGTGGCTGTCGCCGCCCTTCGAGCCGACGCCCGTCGAGGGCGGCCTGCGGGCGCGCGGGATCGCCGACGACAAGTCCAACGTGATCGCGCACCTCGGCATGCTGCGGGCCTACGAAGGACGGCCACCCGTCGGAGTGAAGATCGTCTTCGAGGGCCAGGAGGAGTACGGCAGCCCCTTCGACGACTATCCGCCGAGCGACCCCGAGCGGTTCGCGTGCGACGCCATGGTCATCGCCGACCTGGGCAACCTCCGCCCCGGCACCCCCACCCTCACCACCGGACTGCGCGGCGCCTCCGAGGTCGTGGTCGAGGTGCGGACCCTCCAGGAGCCCCGGCACAGCGGGGAGTTCGGGGGAGCGGCCCCCGACGCGCTGCTCGTACTGCTGACCGCCCTGTCCACGCTGCACGACGTGCACGGCGACGTGGCCGTGGCGGGGCTGCGGCGCGAGGAGTGGAGCGGGACGACGTACACGGAGGAGGAGTTCCGTGACCTCGCGGGGGTGAGCGACGGTGTGCCGTTGATCGGCAGCGGCAGCCTCGGGGAGCGGCTGTGGAGCGGGCCCGCGATCACGGTGATCGGCCTGGACGCGCCGAGCGTCGAACACGCCGCCTCGGCCGTCGTGCCCTACGCCCGCGCCAAGCTCAACCTCCGCTTCCACCCGCGCCAGGACGCCAAGGAGGCGCAACGCCTGCTGGTCGAACACCTGCGCGCGCTGCGGCCGTTCGGTGTCCCGCTCACCGTCACGCCGGGCGACACCGGCCCGGGCTACGAGGCGTCGACGGGCGGTCCGGCCTACCGGGCCGCCCGTACCGCGCTGCGCGAGGCCTGGGGCGAGGACGCCTCGTACGTCGCGACCGGCGGGTCGATTCCGCTGGTCAACGGGCTCGCGCGGGCCGCCCCCGGCGCCGAGGTGCTGCTGTTCGGCGCCCAGGACAGCATGTGCAATCTGCACGCCCCCAACGAACGGGTCCTCTTCTCCGAGCTGCGCAACACGGTGGTCGCGATGTGCGCGTTCGTACGGGAGTACGCGGCCGACTTCCGGCCGGGGGCCGCCTCGTGACCGCCGGCACCCGCCGCTCCGCCCCGGGCGGCCCGGCCGCGATCAGCGCCTCCCGCGGGTCCCGGGAGGTGGGCGCGCGATGAGCACCCCCACCGAGACCAGGCCGTCGGGCACCGAAGAGCCGCCGCGCAAAAGCCGGTTCGCGTTCCCGAGCGCGCTGACCGTCCTCGCCATCGTCACGATCGCCGTGTGGGCGCTGGCGTTCCTGATCCCGGCCGGCCAGTACGACCGCACGCCCGAAGGCCGGCCTATCCAGGGCACGTACCACCGCGTCGACTCCGGACAGAGCTTCGTCGACCGGCTCAACGACCTCTTCCTGTCACCCGTCAACGGCCTCTACGGCATCCAGGACGAGAAGTCCTCGCGGGTCGGGCCGGACTTCGCCGGTGAACTGTACGGCAGCGCGGGCGTGTTCCTCTTCGTGCTCGCCATCGGGGCCTTCATCACCGTGGTGTTCGCGACCGGCGCGCTCGACCGGGGCATCGGGCTGCTCGCCCACCGGCTGCGCACCCGGGGCGCGTTGCTCATCGCGGGCATCATGGTGGTGTTCTCGGTCCTCGGCACGGTCGAGGGCTTCGCCGAGGAGACCCTGGGGTTCTACGGTCTGATCGTGCCGTTGATGCTGGCCCTCGGCTACGACCGGATGGTGGCCGTCGGCACGATCATCCTCGGCGCCGGCATCGGTGTGCTCTGCTCGACGGTGAACCCGTTCGCGACGGGCGTGGCCTCGTCCGCCGCCGACATCTCCCTCGGCGACGGCATCGTGCTCCGGTTCGTGATGTGGGTCGTGCTGACGGCGGTCACCGTCGCGTATGTGATCCGGTACGCCCGGCGGGTGCAGAAGCGGCCGGAGCGTTCGATCACCGGCTTCCTGCCGGGGGACCGCGAGCACGCGCGGGACGCGTCCGGCGAGGTGCCCGAGCTGACCGGCCTGCACAAGGCGGTGCTCGTCACCACGGCCCTGGTCTTCGCGTTCATGATCTTCTCGGTCGTCCCGTGGTCCAGCGCGCTCACCGGCAAGGCCGACGCGCGGCCCTACGGGTTCGAACTCGGCTGGTCCTTCCCGGAGCTGGCCGCGCTGTTCCTGTGCGCGGCCGTGCTCGTCGGGGTGGTGGCCCGGATGGGCGAGCAGAAGCTCAGCGCCACGATCATCCAGGGTGCCGCGGACTTCATCTCACCCGCGCTGGTGATCGTGCTCGCCCGCGGCGTCACCGTGATCATGAACAACTCGAAGATCACCGACACGGTGCTTCACTCGATCGAGGGGGTCGTACGGGGCACTTCCTCCAGTCTGTTCGCGATCATCGTGTTCGTGGTGAACCTGCCGCTCGCCTTCCTCATCCCCTCGACGTCCGGCCACGCCACCCTCGCCATGCCGATCCTCGCCCCGCTCGCCGACTTCGCGGGCGTCTCCCGGGCCGTCGTCGTGACCGCTTGGCAGGCGGCCAGCGGCTGGATGAACCTCTGGGTCCCCACCACCGCCGTGACCATCGGCGGCGTCGCCCTCGCCAAGGTCGGCTACGACAAGTACCTCCGCTTCGTCTGGCCCCTGCTCGCCATCCTCTTCCTGCTGATCTGCGGGTTCCTGGCCGTGGGGGCGGCGATCACCTAGGTGGCCGGGAAGCGGGGGAGGAGCGGGCCCGTCCGGCGTACCGGCGCACCGGTCGTACGGTGGAGGCATGGTGATCGGTGATCCCGGGCCGGCCGGGCGTGACGGGGGCGGCGGGCTCAACGGAGGTGACGGGCTCGACGGAGGCGACGGACTGAGCGCGCTTCACGGAGTTGACGGGCCGGGCGGGCCGGGCGGGCTTCACGGAGGTGACGGGCCGGGCGGACTGGGCGGGCTTCACGGAGTTGACGGGCCGGGCGGACTGGGCGGGCTTCACGGAGGTGACGGGCCGGGCGGACTGGGCGGGCTTCACGGAGTTGACGGGCCGGGCGGGCGGCACCGGCTGGAGCGGCTGGACGCGCGGATCGCCGGCTGCCGGGCCTGCCCGCGGCTCGTCGCCTGGCGCGAGGAGGTGGCCGCGACCAAGCGGGCCGCCTTCGCCGACGAGACCTACTGGGGGCGCCCGGTGCCCGGCTTCGGACCGGCCGACGCCTCCGTCCTCATCGTCGGGCTCGCCCCCGCCGCGCACGGCGGCAACCGGACCGGCCGGATGTTCACCGGGGACCGTTCCGGAGACGTGCTCTACGCGGCGCTGCACGACGTCGGCCTCGCGTCGCAGGGGACCGCGGTCCGCGCGGACGACGGCCTGGAGCTGTACGGCGTCCGCGTCACCTCGCCCGTGCACTGCGCGCCGCCCGCCAACAAGCCGACCCCCGAGGAGCGGGACACCTGCCGGCCCTGGCTGGTCCGGGAGCTGGAGCTGCTGCGGCCCACACTGCGCGCCGTGGTCGTCCTCGGCGCCTTCGGCTGGCAGGCCGCGCTGCCCGCGTTCGCCGCGTCCGGCTGGGAAGTCCCGCGTCCCCGGCCGGTGTTCGGCCACGGCGCGCGCGTGACGCTGGACCGGCCACCGGAGCCGGACGGTACCGCTCCGCTCGAACTCTTCGGCTGCTTCCACGTGAGTCAGCGCAACACCTTCACCGGACGCCTCACCCCCGGCATGCTCCGGGAGGTGCTCCGCGCGGCTGCCCACGCGGCGGGGCTGCCCACCCGGCCGCCCGGCGCCGGCCTCGCGTGATGGGCCTGTATCCGGAGACCGAACCGTACGACCACGGCATGCTCGACGTCGGTGACGGCAACCGCGTGTACTGGGAGGTGTGCGGCAACCCCGACGGCAAGCCCGCCGTCATGCTGCACGGCGGGCCGGGGTCGGGCTGCACCCCGCACCACCGGCGCTTCTGCGACCCGGCGAGGTACCGAGTGGTCCTGCTCGACCAGCGCGGCAGCGGGCGCTCGACCCCGCACGCGAGCGACCCGGCCACCGACATGTCCGTGAACACGACCGCGCACCTGATCGCCGACCTGGAGGCGCTGCGCGTCCACCTCGGCGTCGACCGCTGGCTGGTGTGGGGTGTGTCGTGGGGGGTCGGCGCTGGGGCTGCGGTACGCGCAGACGCGTCCGGCCGCCGTGTCCGAGCTGGTGCTGACCGGGGTGGCGACCGCCTCCAACCCCGAAGTCGCGTTGCTGACCAGGGGACTTGGCCGGATCTTTCCCGAGGACTTCGACCGGTTCCTCGCCGGACTGCCCGAGGCGGACCGCTCCGGGAACCTCGCCGCCGCCTACAGCCGGCTCATCGAGTCGCCCGACCCCGGGGTGCGGGAGCGGGCCGCCCGGGCCTGGACCGACTGGGAGACGGCGATCGTCCCGGCGCCGCCCCGCTCGGTGGAGCGCTACGAGAACCCGGTCTTCCGCAGGGGGTTCGCCCGGACCGTCACGCACTACTGGGGCAACGGCCACTTCCTCGGGGAGGGCAACGAGGAGGGTGTGATCCTGCGGGACGCGCCGCTGCTCACCGGCATCCCCGGCACACTGGTCCAGGGCGGCCTCGACTTCGGGAACCTGCTCGGCATCGTCTGGCGCCTCCATCACGCCTGGCCCGGCAGCGAGTTGGTGATCGTGGACGACACGGGGCACAACGCGGGGGCCGCCGGGATGGTGGAGGCGCTGGTGGCGGCCACGGACGGGTACGCGACGCGGACGTGAGCCAGGGCGCCGGCTGTCTCAGGCCTTGCCGAACAGATGGCGCACCGTGGAGCGGTAGTTGGCCTGGACGTGGGCGAGGGCCTGGGCGCGGGCCCGCGCCGGGTCGCCGGACGCGACCGCCTCGTACAACTCGCGGTGTTCGGTGAGGAGTTGGGGCCACTCCTCGTTCTGCCGGGTGAGCCAGCGCAGTCGGCCGTCGACCGGTTCCATGACGGAGATCAGCAGGCTGTTGCCGGCCATCGCGAGGATCCGGTCGTGGAAGGCGGTGTTGATGTCGGTGATGGCCTCCGCGTCCCCGGTGTGGGTCGCGACGGCCGCGCGGTCGAGCAGCCCGGCCAGCTCGGCCAGCGCCTCCGGGGTGGCCCGTGACGCCGCGAGGCCGGCCGCGTAGACCTCCAACGCCTCGCGCAGCTCGAAGAGTTCGGCGACGTCGGTCGGGGTGAGGCGGCGTACGACGGTCCGGCGCGGGGTCTCGAAGAAGACGAAGCCCTCGGCGACCAGGGCGCGGATCGCCTCGCGGACCGGCACCCGGGAGACGCCGAACCGGTCGGCCAGCTCGCGTTCGACCAGCCGGTCGCCGGGACGCAGCCGGCCCGCGATGATCTCCTGGCGCAGGGTGGCGAGGACCCGCTCGCGCACGGCCCCGAGCGGCTCGCGCCCCTCGCCCGCCGGCTCCCGCTCCGCGCCGGATGGCGAGGGCGCCTCGGCGGCGCGTTCCGGGTCCGCGCCCAGGGGGTCGATCTTCGTCATGGGCCCATCTTCGCCGACTCCGGGGGTGTTTTACGGAGCCGTAACGGCGAGGACATCGGCCGGAACGGTTGACGGCGGGACCATGACGGCAGTTTGGTATACCAAACGCGCCTCGCTCGGATGCCCGCAGCCCGCACCGCCGCCTTCCGTCCCCTCGTCCATGGAGGCCCCGTGTCCCTCGCCGACCGCGCCGAAGTCACCGGCGCACCAGCGTTCGTCCCCGACCCCCGGCTCACCAACGAAGACCTCGCGCCCGCCGGGAAGCGGAACTGGAAGGTCTTCGACCTCTTCGCCATGTGGATGTCCGACGTCCACAACCTCGGCAACTACACCTTCGCGGCAGGCCTGTTGGTCCTCGGCATGAACGTCTGGCAGATCTTCACCTCGCTGCTCGTCGGCTTCGTGATCATCTACGCCGGCATGAACCTGATGGGCCGCGTCGGACAGCGCACCGGCGTGCCCTTCCCGGTGGTCAGCCGCATCAGCTTCGGCGTCTGGGGCGCCAACATCCCCGCGCTGATCAGGGCCGTCATCGCCATCATGTGGTACGGCATCCAGACCTATCTGGCGTCCGTCGCCGTCAACGTCATGCTGCTCGCGGCCTGGCCCGGACTGGAGTCCTGGACCCACCACTCCTTCGTCGGCCTGGACGCGCTCGGCTGGACGTCCTTCGTCTCCCTCTGGCTGATCCAGGCGCTGATCATCAGTCAGGGCATGGAATCCGTACGGAAGTTCCAGGACTTCTGCGGCCCCGCGATCTGGCTCGTGATGATCGCGCTGGCCGTCTGGGTGCTGGCGAAGGCGGGCTGGAGCATCTCGCTCACCTCCACCCCGCACCCGGTGGCGGTCGGCGAACAGTGGCGGCAGTGGTTCGGCGCGGTCGGGCTGATCCTCGCCACCTACGGCACGCTGATGCTCAACTTCTGCGACTTCTCCCGCTTCGCGCCCAGCTACAAGACCGTGCGACGCGGCAACTTCTGGGGCCTGCCCATCAACTCCACGGCCTTCGTGATCGTGTCCGTCATCGTCACGGCCGGCTCCATCGAGGCGTTCGGCGAGGCCATCACCGACCCGGCGCTGCTCGTCGCCAAGGTCGGCAACACCTGGGTCCTCGTCCTCGGCGCCCTGACCTTCGCCATCGCCACCATGGGCGTCAACATCGTCGCCAACTTCGTCTCACCGGCGTACGACCTCGCCAACGTCTGGCCGCAGAAGATCACGTTCAAGGTCGGCGGCATGATCAGCACCGTCGCCGCGCTCGTCGTCACCCCCTGGAACCTCTTCTCCAACCCCACCGTCGTCAACTACTTCCTCGGCGGCCTCGGCGCCTTCCTGGGACCGCTGTTCGGCGTGATCATGCTCGACTACTACTGGGTCAAGCGCGGCAACGTCGACGTCGAACAGCTCTTCAACGCCCGGCCCGGCAGCCGCTATTACTACCGCCGGGGCGTCAACCCCAAGGCCCTGTGGGCGTTCCTGCCCTCGGCGGCGGTGGCCGCGGTCCTCGCCCTGGTCAAGGACTTCAGCGACGTGGCCCCGTACTCCTGGTTCATCGGCACGGCCATGGCCGCCGGGCTGTACGCGCTGCTGTGCCGCGCCGAGCGGGCCGCCACCGAACCGGCTCCCGCCTCCGACACCGTTCCCGTGGAGGGCTGAGCGTGCGGATCGTCGTCACCAACTGCAACACGACGCAGGAGATGACCGAGGAGATCGTACGAGGTGCCCGGGCCGCCGCAGGCCCGGGCACCACCGTGCTCGGTCTCACCCCCGCCTGGGGGCCCGAGTCCGCGGAGGGCTGGCTCGACAGCTACCTCTCCGCGGCGGCCGTCCTCGACACCCTGCGCACCTACGAGGCCCCCTACGACGCCGTCGTCCTGGCCGGTTTCGGCGAACACGGCCGGGAGGGCGCGCGCGAACTCCTCGACGTACCGGTCGTCGACATCACGGAGGCCGCCGCGCACCTCGCGTGTCTCCTCGGCCGCCGCTACGGCGTCGTCACCACCCTGGAACGCTCCCGCGGCCAGATCGAGGACAGCCTGCACACGGCCGGAGTCGCCCAGAACTGCGCCGCCGTCGTCGGCACCGGCCTCGGCGTCCTCGACCTGGGCGACACCCAGCGCACCCAGGCCGCCTTCGTGACCGCCGCCGAACGGGCCCGCGAGGCCGGCGCCGAGGTCCTCGTCCTCGGCTGCGCGGGCATGACCGGCCTGCAACGAGCCGTCGGCGAAAAACTCGGCCTCCCCGTGGTCGACGGCGTGGCGGCGGCGGTCAAACTGGCCGAGTCCCTGGTCTCCCTGGGCCTGACGACAAGCCGAACCGGCACCTACGCCCGCCCCCTGCCCAAACGCCGCACCTGGGGCCGGCCGGCACCCGACGATCGCAGGGCGTCGGAGTGACCGGGTTCACCTGTGGAAATAATGCTTCGAACAACATGAGTTGGCCCTGCTACCGTCGCCGGCGTGGCGAAACTCAATCAGATCATCGCAGTCGAGAAGGGCATCAAGTCCAAGTCCCACCAGGACCTGACGGCTGCTCATCACGGGCTCCAGAAACCGGCGTTGCTCGCCGGGATCTCGCGGACCTATCAGCCGAAGGACGAGGAGGGCGAGCAGTTGCCGCCCGAGTCCACCCGGGTGCAGGTCCAGGCCGAGGACGTGCTGCGGGACACCGCGGCGACCCTGACCCGGCTGTTCGACGTGACCGCCACCAAGGACTGGGCCAACTGCACCGCCCGCGCCGACGTCAAGGTCGACGGGCGCGTGCTCGTCCCCGGCGTACCGGTGTCGTATCTGCTCTTTCTGGAGAAGCAGCTCACCGACCTCAACACCTTCGTGCGCAAGCTGCCCGTCCTCGACGCCTCGGAGTCCTGGGTGCGGGACCCCTCCACCGACGCCTGGAAGACCGAGCCGGTGCGCACCCTGCGGACGAAGAAGGTGCCCCGCAACCACGTCAAGGCCGAGGCCACCGACAAGCACCCGGCCCAGGTCGAGGTGTACTACGAGGACATCCCCGTCGGCTACTGGACGACCGTCAAGTTCTCCGGCGCCCTGCCCGCCCGCCGGGTGAACGAACTCCTCGACCGCGTCGAGAAGTTGCAGCAGGCCGTCAAGTTCGCCCGCGAGGAGGCCAACGGCGAGGACGTCGTCGACCAGCGGGTGGGCGACGCGGTGTTCGGCTACCTGTTCGCACAGGGGTAGCCTCTGAAACTCCCCGGCCACCACGTACCACGGCCGGGGTGCGCGAGGAGCGCAAGCTGAACCTGAAGCTTGTCGTGAAGACACGGTTCCAGTGGAGGTTCGAGTCCTCCCCGCGGCACCAGCGGCACTCCACCGAGTGCCCACGAGCCGCGGTAGCCCAACCGGCAGAGGCAGACCGTGATCAATCTCAGACTCTTGCTCCAGACTCAGCATTCGCCGCCGATCGCCGGATCGACCGGGCCCAGGCCCCAGACGTCGAAATGCTGGTTCAAGTCCAGCCCGCGCAGCTCGATGCGTGGTGGTCCAAAGGCAGGACGCGGCGACATAACGACTGACCTGGGTCCTCAAGCGTGCCGGCGTGCGACATGGCGGCACTTCAAGGGTCCGGGGGCCGGCTACGCCCTCGGACCCGCTCCTCTCTCCTCATCGCCCTCAGAACCCGGTCCGCTCTTCTCCGGGTCGCGGGGCTCGTCCCCTCTCTCGGGAACCGGCCCGCCCTCCCTCAGAACTCGGCCCCGCTCTCCTTCAGAAACCGGCCCGCCCTCCCTCAGGCCCGGCCCGCCCGTGAAGTGTCACAGCGCTGAAATACCCGCGTTCACTTTCCGCCGGCAACGCCCATTACCGTAGGAACCGCACCCGCCCGGCCGATGTCGCCCGAAGGCAGCCGCCCTCGTCCGACAGGAGCCCCGTGCGTTCCACCCGCGTCGCCGTACCGCCCTGGCTCGCCCACGCCCTGCGCGCACAGCGCGGCCCCGTGCCCTGGAACGCGGTTCTGCGCGGCGCGCTCACCGCCGGGCCCCTGCTCCTCGCGGCCGTACTGAGCGGCCGTACCTCCCTCGGCGTCGTCGCCGCCCTCGGCGCCATGTTCGCCGGGATCAACGACCGGCCCGGCAGCCGCCGCGTCGCCGTCGAACGGCTCGGCGTACCCGCCCTCGCCGGAGCCACGGGCCTGCTCGTCGGCTCGTACGCCGGACAGCACACCGGCGCCCTCACGCTCACCCTCCTCCTCACCACGCTCGGCCTGATCGCCGGCGCCGTCAGCGCGATCGGACCCGTCGCCTCGGGAGCCGGCACCCAGCTCCTCGTCGCCTCGGCGATCGGCGCCGGCATGCCGCTGCCCGAACCCGGCTGGCAGCGCGCCCTCCTCTTCCTCGGCGGCGCCGCCTGGCTCCTCGGCCTGCGCCTCGCCCTGCCGACCACCGCCACCGGCACGGGTGACTACCGCTTCGACGGCGAGCGGCACGCCGTCGCCGGCGTGTACGACGCCATCGCCCGCCTGCTGCTCGCCACCGGCGGCCCGGACGCGCCCCGGGCCCGCGCCGCCCTCACCGCCGCCCTCGACCAGGCACAGGACGCCCTCACCGGACCCCGGCTCCGGCGCTACGCCAGCTCCGCCGCCGAACGGCGCCTGCACGCGCAGTACGCCGCCGCGCTTCCCCTCGCCGAAGCCGCCACCGCCCTCGCCTGGACCGGCGAACCCCTGCCCGAACGGGCCGCCGAGGGACCCCGGCGACTCGCCACCGCCGTCCGCACCGGCGCCCCCACCGGTCCGCTGCCCGCCCCCGCCGTCCCCGGCAGCCGCACCCGCCCACACCCCGGGACCTCCGTCGCACCCGCGCTCCGCGCCCTGCACGACGCCCTCCTGCACGCCGCCGACACCTTCGACACCGGCTCCGGAGACCCCCTGCACACCCGGCGCCGCACCGCCCTCGCCCATCTGCGCACCGCCCTCGGACCCGGCGGACGCGAGTACGGGCTGCGCGTCGCCCTCTGCTTCGGAACCGCCGTCGCCGCCGCCCAGGCCCTGCACCACGCCCGCTGGTACGGCGCCCACCCGCACTGGTACTGGCTCCCCGCGACCGCCGTCTTCCTCGTCAAGCCCGACCTCGGACCGCTCGCCTCCCGCGTGCTGTGCCGGGCGGCGGGCACCGTGCTCGGCGCGCTCACCTTCGCCGGGCTCGCCGCCCTGCTGCCCCGGCCGGAGGGACTCGTCGCCCTCGTCGCGCTCAGCGGCGCCCTCATCCCCGTCGCCACCCGGCACTTCGCCGCCCAGACCGCCGTCGTCACCGTCCTGGTCCTCGCCCTCGTGATGGTCGGCGGGGAACCGCAGGCCTCCTGGAACCGGCTCGGCGAAACCCTGCTGGCCTGCGCGATCGTGCTGGTCGTCGGCCACCTGCCCGCCCCCGGCCAGCGCGGCGGCACCGTACGGGCCCGCCTCACCCGCGCCACCCGGGCCACCGACGACTACCTCGCCCACGTCCTGGCCGACCGCACGGCCGACGACCGCACCGGCCGCTGGATGCTGCGCCGGGAGGCCTACCGCGCCCTCGCCGAGGCCCGGGCCGCCATCGACCTGGCCGCCGCCGAACTCCCCGCCCTGGCACGGCACTCCGCGGGCACCGACGAGATCGCCGCCACCCTCGAACACCTCGTCGACACGGCCACCGCGTGCGCCGTGCAGCTCGACGACACCGGCCGGCTCACCCCCCACCACACCGGCCGTGTCACCCAGCTCCTCGGCGAACTGGCCGAGCACCGCGAGCGGGTGGGCCTCAACCCGGAAAAGCTGTTCGCGGCAGACCGATGAGTTCCGCCCCTCCCGCCGGTCACCACAACGCAGGTACCGTTCCGTTGGAGGGGCAGATGACGCTTCCGGAGATCGTCTCGCGCGACGAGTGGCACGCCGCGCGCGAGGAACTGCTGGTCAGGGAGAAGGCGGCCACGCGCGCGCGGGACGCGCTCAACGCGGCGCGGCGCGGACTGCCGATGGTCGAGATCGACAAGGAGTACGTCTTCGAGAGCGGCGACGGCAAGGCGACCCTGCTCGACCTGTTCCGGGGGCGGCAGCAACTCGTCGTCCAGCACTTCATGTTCGCCCCCGAGTGGGACGCGGGCTGCCGGAGCTGCTCGGGGTTCCTCGACCAGATCGGCCACCTCGCCCATCTGCGGGCGCGCAGAACCGAGTTCGCCGTCGTCTCCCGGGCGCCGTACACGAAGATCCTGCCGTTCAAGGCGCGCATGGGCTGGACCGTGCCCTGGTACTCGTCGTACGACAGCGACTTCAACTACGACTTCCAGGTGTCGTTCGCAGGCGACGAGCCCTACGAGCGGCCCGGCGTGAGCTGCTTCCTGCGGGACCGGGACCGCGTCTTCCACACGTACTCCACCTACGAACGCGGACTCGACGGGCTCGGCTCCACGAACTCCCTGCTCGACCTGACCGCCCTGGGCCGCCAGGAGGAGTGGGAGGAGCCCAGGGGGCGCGCGTCCGCACTGGGGGCGCCCGCGGGGAGTGAGCGCGTCCGCTACCACGACGAGTACGAGGACTGAAGCCCCCCGTCACCCTCCTGGGGGCGGGTCGGCTCCACCCCGCTGACCTGCTGCTTTCGCCCCTCCGGCATTGTGTCGTGCGCCACATCGGGCGCCGTGACCCGGTGTCGGCTTCGTCTCAGTACTGTCACTTCCCGAGTCGTTCACCCCCTGCCAGGCGTTTAACTCTTCAAGAACAGCGCGACATGGAGGTACAGGGTGAACGGGCGAATGGTGCTGGAGCGCTTTCCGGCCGGCGGACCGCGCGGGTCATGGCCCGCGGAGGAGTTCGCGCAGGCGCGCCGCCAGGAGGGCCAGACCGTCGAGGTCGTCATGGACATCAGCTCCGACACGTTTCTCGTGGTCGCGGGCGGCGGGGGCGACCTCGGCGAGTGAGCGGGTGGCGTGGGTCAGGAGAGCAGGAGAGCAGGCGGGCGAGGTGGGTGGGTGAGCGGGAGCGGCCTGGAACGTGCCGTCAGCCCCCTGCCGTGCTGGTCAGCCCCCTCCCGTACCGGGACAGCCGCCTTGCCGTACCGGTCACCGCACCTGCCGTACCGGTCACCGCACCTGCCGTACCGGTCACCGCACCTGCCGTACCGGTCACCGCACCTGCCGTACCGGTCACCGCACCTGCCGTGCCGGTCAGCCGCCTTGCCGCGCCGGTCACCGTCCTGCCGTACCG